>JAAENB010000675.1 GCA_024224995.1 bacterium
AAAGACAGGACTAATTCCCGAGCGCACCGAATAAATCAAACCGTTCCCGGGAAACGCGGCGCTAACGCGCCGCCGCGAAGAAGAGTAGTGGGGGGTGAAGGGGGCTGCGCCCCCTTCACCCCCCACTACTCTTACGTTCTCTGACTCATCTCCTTGTACAGCATATTCGCAAGACCAAGGTTAGAGTTTTTGGAAACAGAAAGAGAGTATTTGTCATAGAGCATATCTTCAAAGATCTCTTCGGCAAAACCGCCATTGAGCCAGCCGCTTTTATGTACGGTTTTTCTCATTTCTTTGAGCATTTTGGCCACAAAAATTGATTCCATTTCAACGCATGCGTCCTTAAGAGCTTTATCTTCCGGTCTTTTTCGCGCGGGAACAGAATTGCTCTTACTTATCTCTTTGTTAACCTGTTCCGAGAAGGTTCGAGGTTCCAGGTTCGAGGTTCCAGGTTTAACAGTTTGAGACTGTTTTAATTCAGCTTTCGCGCGGGAGTTAACCCGCTCGCTCATGCTGTTTTCCAGGCCAAACCTGGCGCTATTAATAATATTTTCTATTCCTGCCATATTTTCCTCTCTCAAGAAACTAAAATTTGCTTGTGCGCGGGCAAAGTTCTATTTAATAACCAGCTCTGCGTGAAGCGCGCCCGATTCTTTTAACGCCTTTAAAATTGAAATAATATCTGTTGTGGAAGCTCCAATGGCGTTAAGCGCGTCAACCAGGTCCTTAACGGTACCTGATTCTTTAAGCAGCGAAACAGCAGCTCTTTTGTCGGAATCGACGATTTCGACGGTTACTCCTTCTTTGCTTACCATAGCTTCCGAAATTTTAACATTTCCCCCGGCCACAATAGTACCGTCCCGTTCACGGATAACAATTTTAGCTTTAAAACTTGGTTCAATTTCAAGCTCTTCAATGGAAGAGACAAATTCCGAGAGCGGTATATTTTTTACAACAGCGACCTTGATCTTGCCGGAATTGGTCATTTCCGGTTTTGATGCGGGATATTTTTCCAGAACCGCTTTAACGATCCTGTCAGCAACGGAATAATCCCATTCTCTGAGAACAATAAATATACTGTCTTTAATTATTATTTCGGGATCAATATTCTTTTCAACAACACCGCCGCCGGAAACAGCAGCAACAGTTTTAACTCCCCTGCCCCTTCCTTTTGGCTTCGCAACAGAGAGAGAGCCCTGGGCAACAACATACGTTACATTGTTGGCACCTTTAAGACCCGACTGAACAAGTATGCCTCCTTCAAGCGATTTGGCATCCCCAATGGAAGAAACAGTAATATCAATCTTATCGCCCACTCTTACGAAGGCGGGAAGGCGGGCCGTTAACAGCACTGCGGCGGTATTTTTCGAAACAAAATCCTCCCCTTCCATCCCCAGGTTCTTAAGTAAATTTTTAAGCGAAACCCTGGTAAGGGGAGATTTGGTGTCGCCGGTTCCCTGGAGCCCAACAACAAGACCATAGCCAAAAACCTGGTTAACTTTGAGGCCGTCAATAGAGGAGATATCTTTTATTTTAACCGTAACTTCCGGGGCGGCCGGGGTAACAAGCACGAAAGAGACCAGCAAAATAAGCAGTGTGATATATTTTTTCATTGTGTTATCACCCTTACTTCTACCCTGAATTCGGCAAGGTATTTTGAATCAATAGTCCTGCCCCGCAAGAGTGCCGGGTCCAGCAAACCCGATATATTAATCCTGTTAGTAACTCCGTTAAATAAATAATTCCTGGTACCCTGAATTTGAAAAAAACCTTCAGGGGTTTTTTTTACGACCCTGGAAGCAATTGAAACAGTAAAATTTCTTTTTTCAGTAAACTGGGTGGTATCGGTACTGCTGTAGCTGCTGCTGGTATTTACTTTTTCCGCAGCGCTTGTTTTTTCAGGAGGTTTTTGCTTTCCCTCTTCTTTAGGAGCGGGAGCGCCTTCTTTTTTTTCAGCTTCACCGGTTTTAGGAGCAGCAGGTTTATTTGAGGAAACCGAGCTGGTCCCCTTATTCTGAAGACCAAAATCAAATTTAAGGTCCGAAATATCAATAACATTAACAACAATAATATCGCCGTTTTTCAGGTTAGAAGCGGAAGAATAAAGATTTATCTCTTTCCAGATTGTTTCGGAATACAAAACAGTAGTTACCGGAATTATCATCAATACTATAATAAATAAAAATTTTCTCATAGATCAAGCTCTACGTCCCTTTCGTTAATAACCTTACCAAAGGCGCATTGGCCACGCCGGTGGCTGCCCCAGGTCTGTTTACATCCGTCGATTTGTACGGGAATAATTTCACCAACAGCACCGTTTTTCATGGCAGTGCCCACGGTTTCAACCCGGATACCGTTCTTAACAACAATAAAGCGTACCCTGCTGCCGGACCGTATTAGAATGGTCCGGCGAACCGCTGCCGACTCATCAAGAGCGTCCGGATTGTTCAGGATCCGGACCCCGTTGCCGTAAATAAAAAAAACATCGTCAGTATTCTTTCGTAAAAGAGACGCCAGCTCCTTCCGGTCAATAAGCCGGTCGGAATAGAGCTCACGGTCAATTCCAATTTCTCTCACCCGGGAAACTTCCCCGGACAGGCCTTCTATTCTACCAATATGTTCGAGCCTGATCCCACCGGGAACTTCCGCGACTTTAGGGAAGAGATAGATCTTTACTTCGGCCATGATCCCGGTTCCCGGAACCAGGATCAGCAAAAGCACGATAATCAGGAACAGGCGTTTATTCATTATCACTCATTTACCGTTTTAGAGCAATGGCAGTCCCAAGCATGGAATCGGAGCTCTGGATGGCCTTGGAATTCACTTCATACGCGCGCTGGGCAACAATCATATTAACCATTTCCTCAACGATCTTGACATTTGACATTTCAATAAATCCCTGGAGCGTCGTGGCCATACCGTCAAGGCCGGGCTGGCCGGGAATCTCCTCACCGGAAGCGGGAGTTGTTTTGTACAGGTTTTCCCCAATACTGGTAAGACCGGCGGGGTTAACAAAACGATACAGTTCCAGCTGTCCAACTTCAATGGGATCATCTTCACCGGGGATCTTTACTGTTACTTTCCCGGTTTTACTAATTGCCAGCGTGTCCCGTAAAAAATTTTCCGGTAAAATCAGCTCAGGCTCAAGGCGGTAGCCATTGGAGGTTAACACCTGCCTGTTGGAATCATTCTTAAAAGAACCGTCCCTGGTATACGCTTCCGAACCGTCATAGAGCCGGACCTTGAAAAAACCCTCCCCTTCAAGGGCAATATCGAGCTTATTTCCCGAATCCTGCAGGCTTCCCTGGGTAAACATTTTCTGTGTCGCGGCAACCTTCACCCCATGACCAACCTGGATACCTGTTGGATATTCGGTCACTTCAGTGGCAGGAGTACCGGCCATAATATGTGTTTGATATAAAAGATCTTCAAATTCGGCTCTCTGTTTCTTAAATCCCGTAGTATTCACATTGGAAAGATTATTCGCAATAGTATCGATATTAAATTGCTGTCCCTGCATACCGGAAGCTGCTGTCCACAAAGATCTCATCATAACAAATCACCTCTTTATATTTATATTCACTATTCAGAATCAACCGTCCGGCATGCCGATAATTTCCAAAAAACAGTTTGACTCTTGAAAACAATTTCTAAAATATTGGTTTTTAATAAAACCAGATCCAACCTCTCATTATTATCGGTACCTTTTAGCGATCTCTAAAGAGGAAAAGAGCATAACTGTAAATGCATAGAATGAAAAATCATAGCAAAATAAGCTATACATAAACCAAGTACAACAAAACAGGCACATAAGGAGACAAACTTTATAATGAATAAACAGGCAATTATAAACAAAATAATAACTTCAGCACTATCATTTCTAATATTTTCAATGATATTTGCATCCCTATCACTCTCATGTACTGCGTCAGAGAAAGTAATTAAAAAACCCCCTGCTGCACCGGCATCCGTGATCGCGCCTAAAAAAGTGCAAAATGGTGTGGTAAAAAACAAATGGCCCAACAATTCACTACATTCTGTTGGCCAGGTACGCAACTATAAAAAAACAGGCAGGTGGCTCTTTTATTTCAAAGACGGAACAAAACTTCAGGCAGAAGGACTCTATACCAACAACAAAAAAGACGGGGAATGGAAGGAGTTTTATCCATCGGGAAGAAAGAAACTCGCGGCTAAATATGTAAACGGCAAGATCGAAGGAGACTGGAGATCTTTTCATGAATCGGGTATCCCCCACATTCATGTCACCTATCGTGACGGTAAAAAAAACGGGAAATACCAGGAATACAGCTCAAAAGGGAATTCCATTGATATAGCCTGGTTTAAAGACGACAAACGGGACGGACAAACCAATCTCTGGTATTCCAGCGGCAAGAAAAAAGCAATCGGTAAACACGTTATGGGACAAAAAGACGGGTATTGGCGGCACTATAGCGAAAGTGGATTTAAGAAATCAGAAGGCAAATACAAGAACGGAAAAAAAACCGGGAAATGGAAATATTACGACGATCTTGGAAAAATGATAGAAGAAAAAGAGGAATAAAAGATGAGTGAAAACCAGGGAATAAAAATAACCCTTATTGGCCCTCCGGGTTCCGGAAAAGGAACCCAGGCAGTACGGTTAAAAGAAAAATACGCGGTACCCCACATCTCTTCAGGAGATGTTTTAAGAAGTGAAGTTGCCGGGGGGACGGATTTCGGCAAACAAATAAAACAGTATATGGACAAAGGCGAAATTGGCCCTGTTGAGCTCATTACTAAAGTAATCCTCAATTACTTAAAAGAAAATTGCAAATCGGGTTTTATTTTCGATGGATTTCCCCGGACCGTTTACCAGGGGGAAGAGCTTGGCAAAATTGAAACGCTCCATGCGGCAATATTCATCACCGTTTCGGAAGATGAGATCATTAAAAGAATAACCGGAAGAAGATCCTGTAATGAGTGCAAAAACATATTTCACGTTGTCTATAATCCTCCGCAAAAAGAAGGAATTTGCGACAATTGCGGAGCAGAACTGGTACAGAGAAGTGACGATAACGAAAAAACGGTAATCAACCGCATTCGGGTCTACAACGAAGAGACAAAACCCGTGATCGAATTTTATGAAAAACAGGGCCTCCTCCATAAAATTAACGGAGAAAGAAATCCCGATGATATATTCAAGGATATAACTGCTGTGCTCTCTTAAGAAAGTTTCAAGTTTCAAGTTTGAAGTTTCAAGTTTGAAGTTTTTTGCCAGGGGCTTGTTTCCCGGAAAGAGATTAAACCTGTTTTGGACTTTTTTCCGTATTTTTTCCCGGCCATCCGGTGTCTGAGCGGAGCCGAAGACCCGGGTCCGCACTCTCTTGAAAGCGACGTTTAACCCGGCGCTCAAGAAGTTATCGGCATTCGAGCCATTTCCCACATGGGAATCTCCAGATCGGGCAGCACTATTTCTTTTACTACCTCAAATCCAAAATGTTTATATAAGGTCACATTATCCTTTGTATCGGTTTCAAGGTAAATGGCCTTTTTTTCATTGTCAGCTTTTTCAATGAGCGCTTTCATTAATTCCCCGCCTAAACCTTTGCCTTGATGGCCTTGCGCAATTCCAATTGAAAGTCCATAAATATACGGACCAATATTGAGATTTTTCTTATCTTCATCCATGATTTTTCCCGTTACTTTCAGGATTTGCATTAACGTTTTTTTAATTCTCAGTACCGGGAATATTGCCCCGCTTCGAATCACCTGCCAGCCTTTCATTAATGCGTATTTCTCAGGTAGAAATACTAAAATTCCTTCGAGCTTAGCGGAAGTCGCGTAGACTTCCCCGTATCTTAAACTGAAACGAATCATCATCTCAAACATATTCCGCATGTCTTCCATAGGAATGTTCAATTTCTTCAACATTGGTTTTTCTGAAAACGAGTTTGCCAGTATTTGACTGGCAGCTTTACATTCCTTTTTACTAACCGGGTATAATTCATCAATTAAACTCATTTTTATCAATCCTTATATTTTCTCTTTATGCACTATTAATCAATATACATGCATATTTCTCATGAAGTCAATAATTTTATTTTTATAAGAAGACAATCGAAACATCAAAGATAAAAGTCCCCGAATTATCATTGACAATATACCGCAAATTTTTATTATCTGAAATAGTGAATCGAATGAAACAGGAGTTAATAAATGAATAAAGTGGTAATTGAAGCACAAGGGGATGTCGCGGTTGTAAGAATAACCAACGGAGTCACGAACGTTGTCAATCCTGAACTGATCGAAGATTTGATGATTGCATTGGAAACGGTGAAAAAGGATTTTAGGGGTATGGTTCTCGCGGGGAATACCAAATTTTTTGTCATTGGTTTTGATGTTCCCACACTATTAAAACTCGATCGACCGGGGATGGTAGATTTTTTCCATCGCTTCAACCAGTTAACGCTGGACCTGTTTACGCTTCCGTTGCCAACGGCATGTGCCGTTGCAGGGCATGCCATTGGCGGAGGAAATATCCTTGCCCTTACCGGTGATTATCGATTTATGGCTGAAGGGAAAAAGCGCATTGGTTTAAACGAAATACAACTGGGGCTCCCGGTACCTTTTTTAGCTGATTTAATCCTTCGACAGGTTGTTGGCGATCGAACAGCAACAGAGATGCTGTATACAGGCACCATGATGACGGCAGATGAAGCGCTCAAAGCCGGCCTTGTGGATGAGGCAGCCCCGGAAGGGGAACTTGAGCAAAAAGCAATTGAAAAAATAAGCAACCTGGCGAAATTTTCCGGGGAAGGCTTTGCCGCGATAAAAGCAAACCGCACTGATGCGATTTGCGCGGCATATGAGGCTGGTTTCGCGAAAAAAAATGAGCAGTTTGTTGACTGTTGGTTCAGTAAAGATGTGCAAGATCAATTAATCAAGGCAGCTGAAAAATTTTAGCATTTTGAGTTGGCTGGAAATTAATCCTGTGACCCACATCATCTATTTTTTCTCGAAAAGTCTTGGCGTTGCCTTTTCCGGGTCGTAGGTAATAAAACTTATTACTGTCATTGTCAAAAGACTTACCAGCAGGCTTGCGACTATTGGCTCAATGCCAAAGGGCTTATCGAGCGCGTACAGGGTAACGACTACAATTGTGGAAAGAACAGTACTAACAACAGCACCGGTGTTTGTTGCCCTTTTCCAATAGAGTGCTGCTATTACGGGAACAAATATTCCCGATACATAGATGGCAAATGATAAGAGAAGTATATCAAAAACTCCTTTATTGTACAGGGCAAAAACAATACCGATAATTCCAACAATGAGAATGCAAACTCTGGCTGCAATAAGAAGCCCTCTTTCACTGGTCCCGGGCTTGAGCGCTTTATACAGGTCATTCGACAGAGTAGTACCGGAAATCAATAATACAACGGAAGCCGTACTCATCATTACCGCTAACAAACCAACCAGGCAGAGCCCCACCAGAACCGGCGGTAGATATTTAATGGCAAGAGCCGGGATTACCGCGTCCGTTGTACCATGACTCTCTACAATTCCCGGAATTAAAACAGATCCTATTGCTCCTAAAAAAACACAAACAATAGCCCAGAAAATATAAACACCTGACGCCGCAAACATTGACCGGCTTATGATTTTTCCGTTTTTCGCGGCATTGGCGCGCTGCCACAATCCGGGATCAATGAGGCAAAAAGCACAATCAATAATAAGAATTGAGATTAAATACATTGGCGTCATCGTTCCCAGTAGCGGCCCTTCCTTAAGAGTGAGCATTTCTACCACGTTTGCCGGTTCAGGCAATTGGTGAAATATCATAACCGGTAATATAATTCCAATTCCAATTATCATGAGTATTGTCTGGACCAGGTCTGTATAGGCAACGGCAATAAGGCCGCCAAGCATTGTATAGAATATAACAATTCCGCCCGCAATTAAGATCGCTGACTCATAGGTAAGGCCGTATGATTTGCCAATTGATGAAAATATAACACCCATACCAACGATTTGCGCTCCGAATACAGCTACAACAGTAATGAGCATTACGGCGCCCATTGTGGTTTCCATTCCTTTGCCGTATCTTTTTTTCAGGGCATCGGGAATTGTCCATAATTCTATTTCGCGCAACCGCTTTGAAAGAAAACTAAACAGCACTAAACCGGCGGCGTAACCAAATGTAGCGGTAAAAAATATTATTCCAATTTCATAGGACTTTCCGGCCTTGCCGATTGTTGACGCAGCGCCAATGGCCATACCAACAAGAGTTCCTATCATGGGAATGTATCCCAGTTTTCTGCCCGCAAGGGAGTAATCAGTTATGTTTTTAACTCTTCTTGATGCCCAGATACCAATGCAAATCATTACCAGTAAATATCCGCCAATAACAACTACATCTATCGAACTAATTTTTCCCATAGGGACTCTCCATGTATTTAATTCTCTTATTTAGACAGAATTATATACATGAAGAAATAGTCAAGCCGGAATCGGTAGTGAATTAGTACAGTATCATTCCAATGGAAGGTTATGGACAGGACTCAAAAATCAAGTCCGGGATTCTCCGGTTATATCCTGTATATTGGCAAGAATATCCGTAACAAGAGTATTGATAGTATTGGTAAGCGGCAGCCCCTGAATTTTGATATAGTGATAGAGCAGTTTCACAACATCTCCTGTCATGTTTTTTGTTTTATCGTACTCGTTTGATTTGTCGTATAACCAGAAGGCGATCAGTCCCATTTGAAGCAGCCATAAAAGATAGGGCAGCTGCTCTGCCAGCTTAGCCGGGATCTTTACATTCGTGCCGGAAATACCGCCGGATAAAATGTCAATTGTTTCTTTACGAATTTCAGCAGCATCATTGCTGAAAGGTGAGAGAGGGCTTTCGAGATCACTGGCGCTTTTTATTAAAACGTTTAAAAAATTCTTATAAGGCTGCAGCCGTTCAAACTGAAGCAGGAATAATTTCACCATCCGCTTCCGGAAATCTTTATTTTTTTTAATAATTTCTTCCGCGTCTTTTTTTACCTCTTTCTGGGTTTCCAGGTAAAACGCGAGAACCAGCTCCTCCTTGGTTTTAAAATAGTAATAGGCAGATCCCAGGGCAAGCCCCGTATCTCCGGCAATATCGCGCATGGTGGTTTTTTCAAACCCTTTTTCCTGAAAAAGTTTCAGCGCCGATGATAATATCGCTGCCTTTGTTTTTTCGCTCTTTGACATATTCCTTCTCTCTGTTTATTCTTCTTGAAACTTCATTGGAGTAAACCGCTCCAAGCGTCTCCGAATGCTCTTTAATCCAATCGCTAAACCTGGTTGTTCCTGTGGGAGGAGACTCTACATACAGATATTCCTCCATAAGGCCCTTTATTTCCGGTCCGGTGATTATTTTATCGCCAAAAGCCTTTCCCATGAGCCAGCCAATAAACAATACAAGTTTTGGCGGCATATTAATTATCGGCCTGTCCGCGTCAATTGCTGAGCCAATAGCTTTTACCAGTTCTTTAAAGGTAAAGGTCTCGGGGCCAATAGCATCGATAATAGAGTTTTCCTCTTTTGTTCCGTATTCAACAGCAAGCTTTGCCAGGTCATCAACATACACGGGCTGAATGCGGTAATCCCCTTTGCCAAAAACCCCAAAAAGAGGGAACCTTCTTAAGAGCCAGGCGATATTATTCATCAAAATATCTTCAAACCCAAAAAGAACAGCCGGGCGTAATATGGTATAAGATATACCTGAATGTATCAACTCTTTTTCCAGGTACGCTTTTGAATTAAAATATTCCAGGTCCGATCCTTCGGAAGGATTGGTAATACTTACATGGACTATCCGCTCTACTCCGGCTTTTTTTGCCGCTTCAAAAAGTATTTGCGTATTATCTACAGCCTCGGAATGGCTGAATTTTGTATGATTAAACCTGATCCAGTAGGTATTATATAATACTGTTGTCCCTTCAAGGTTCCGGGCAAGCTCCCCGGGATTCTTAAAATTAAAAGGGAACGCTTCAATGGCGTTTCCGAAATCATTTTTCCTGTTATATGAATTTGTGGCGGTTTTTACGATATACCCCTTATCCAGAAGCCTTTTCGCGATATATTTCCCGGAATACCCGAAAGCTCCGGTAACGGTATGAATATTTTTTTCAGTCATAATATTCTCCTTAAAGCCTTTCTCAAAATTTTTCCCATTATTGAACATGTTCAATAATTATAATATAACACTTAAAAAGGTTATCGGCAACTATTTTTTTGAACATGTTCAAAAAAATCCTCCCCAACCCCTCGCTATGAAGAAGAAGGCCCTATATAAAAAGAGTTTCTTAAGAGTGCGGACCCGGCTTGGCCGGGAAAAATAGGTCAGAAACTGTTTATATATATGGATCAGTTTCTGTTTGGGGATATTAACCGGAGCCTTTTCTGTTTCCCGGGGTTAAAAACCCCGGGCTACATGACTATACCCCTCCGGGGTATTTCTGGTATGGGACCGAATCGCCCGCAGGGCATTGGTTGACCATTGATTGATGC
>JAAENB010000676.1 GCA_024224995.1 bacterium
ACCCCGGGCTACATGACTACACCCCTCCGGGGTGTTTCTGGTATGGGACCGAACCGCCCGCAGGGCATTGATTGATCATTGGTTGAAGCTGACCCAGGACAGAATAGCCCCAGCGGGGCGACGTGTTGTAGCTCGGGGTTTCAACCCCGTGAAACAGAGCATGGCCCCGGGATAAAATCTTCGGGAACCAGCCCTGTTTAAAAAGAGTTTCTTGAGAGGTTCTTCAAATGAGAATTTGTTTTATCGGTGATTCTTTTGTAAATGGCACCAACGACGAAGAGTGTCTTGGCTGGGTTGGCAGGATATGTGCCGTGCAGAAAAAGAAGGGTGCCGATCTTACCTGCTATAATCTTGGCGTAAGAGGGGAAACCTCTCCGGATGTTCATAAGCGCTGGTTCGCTGAGTCGGATATTCGCCTCCCCAATGAGCATGAACAGCGAATCGTTTTTTCTTTTGGTGTGAACGACACCAAAATGGAGACCGGCAGGACCAGGGTTGAGCCTATGGAGTCCATGGCTGTTTGCAAAGAAATATTTTCCGCTGCCGCGCGGCAGTTTCCCGTGATTGTTATTGGCCCTCCTCCGATTGAAGAGGAAGGGGAGAATTTAAGAGTTAAAGAGATTTCCGGAGGGATGCGGGTCATTTGCCGGAACCTGGAAATTCCCTTTTTTGATTCCTTTGGTGCTTTGATTAAAGACCCGGTTTGGATGGATGAGGTTAGTAAATTCGATGGGAACCATCCTTCGGGTAAAGGATATGCGGTGCTGGCCGGACTCATTAATCAGTGGGAACCCTGGCTTGAGTGGTTTAAGGAATAGCTGCCGGAAGCAGGATTATGTATTAAGCAACATTCTCCTGTTTTTTCCGGTATTGAATTTTCATTCCCTTCAGTTCTTCCTTAATGAAATCAACATAATTTTCTTTATCACTTTTTTCAAAGTCTTCATAAACGTTATCTTTCATTTCGCGGACTTCTTCAATATATTTTTCATACTCATTTTTCATAAATTACCTCCAATGGGTTTAGTAGTAATAATTTTTTTCTCATAAAAATTTTTACCAGTATTAAACTAATAATACTATATTATCGATATTTTTTCAATATCTTTTTAATTGAAGGATATCCCTGGTTTATTGCTAAATAAAGCCCTGGCCCTCGACACTCTGTTAAAGAGCTTAATCCTGTTGTTCATTCCCCCTCACCTAGCGTTCATTCCCTATCGGATAAATATTCCCCGCAAAGCTTGATTCTTTGTCTATATTTATTATATTTATATAAGTTGAGGATATATGATATGAAGCGATTATTAATATCAGGCATGTTTTTTTTGTTACTCTCTGTGCCGGCTTGTGAGTACCTGTTTGATGATTCGTGTTCCGTGCCCAAAGCTACTCAATGCGGCAGTTCCGGCGATATTGAGATTTGCAATTATGATTCAAACTCCGGTGGGCGCTGGGTTCCATATAAGGAATGCGGTTTTTTTGAAATCTGCAAGGAATCCCTGTTTAGCAGCGCTTCTTGTGAAAATTGGTAGGTTTGTGAGGTAAAATGAGATATTTAAAATTGTTTATTCATACATTGATATTGGTTCTTTTTATTGGGGTTGTGCTGTTTTCTATCGAAGGGTGTTTTTAGGGAATCCTCCCTGATAAGGCGTTTGGTTTCGCTAAGATTTCCGGCTCTTTTCATAGGCTTTCAGCAAGTTTTTGAGCCGCCAGAAAAAGAATATCGATATATTTAATATTGTTGATATTCAGGTCTTCGATGATATTACATTCAACAACAAAATAGCCGTCCGGCCTGTTAAGATATCCGGCAATACGGTTAAGCTCCGTAGATTTGCCGCAAACCTGGAAAAGCATCATGAAGTCTGTTTTTATCATTTTTTTTCAAAAAATAAATTTTTTTTGTCACAAAAGCCCTCCTGCCCTCATTTATATTAGAGGGGCAATTAAATAGAGTCGGTCCTTTTTCCTTGCTCCCTGTACCTTTTATCCGTTTTGGAGGCCTTATGTACGTTGATACAACCATTTATATAAACATTAAACTTTTGGAAGAAGTGGAAGCTGCTGCGAAACTGTTGAAGATGTCGCGGAGCGATGTTGTTATCCTGCTTCTGGATAAAGTGAGGGAGAAAAAAGAAATTTCGCTGGAGATGTTTAAGCAGATAAAGTACCAGTTTCGGGATCTTGCTTCTAATTGGAAACGGATTCACGTGTACCCGGAAGTTGAAAAATATGAAACGTGGCTCGATTTACGTAAAATTTCAAAACGATCCGTTTCTCTGATTGTCGCCATTGCCATAAACGAGCACCTGGACCAGCTGATAAAAGAGCTTTCCCCTACCGATAAACCCCGGCAAAATGATAGTTATCCGAGCGACTACCTCTTTTTAGCAAGGGAAACCGGCGGAATACAGAAATTCGTCATTTACTGGGGTTTTCCGGAGGTAACCCATCTGGAAGAGCACTTCACGTAAGCAGACCCAGCCCAAAATAAACCGTTTTGCAAAAAAAACCGCACCCCGAAGAGAAGGGGAAGGAACCGCTGTGTCCCAAACCGGAACCCATCTCACTCCTTCACCAGGACAATCCGCTCAATCTCCTTCCGGTTAATAAACCGTGTAAATTCCCTGAAGTCCGGGTATTCTTTTGTCTCAATGAGATAACCTTTAAAACGGACAACCGAAGAGGCAACGATGATTTTTTTTCCGGATTCGTTAAGGGAGGAAAACGAAAAATGGGCTTCGAATTTGTTGTGCGTAATTTTTTCGTTTTTAGGAAGATTGAAAATAGAATAACCCTCAGGAAGAATATACCGGTTCGAAACCCGAACCTCCCACTTGCCGAACAGGTCAATGGGGAAGGATCTGTTTTTAGCCATAGCGAAATCGGTGTAGTAATCGGACGACGTGATAAAAGAATTAAAAATAATCTCTTTGCTTTCATCGGAGCCAACCTGGGCGAAAGAAGGAATTTCAACGGAATAATTATAGCTCACCGGATTTTCCAGGGACAGGCTGCCGACATTCAGGTTCCCGGCTTTAGACCCGGGAAATTTTTTGTTCCAGTGTTCCATGAGGTATTTAATTTTTTTAGCCGGGTTTCTCAGGCTGTATCTGGTAGAGGCAGCGGAAGTCCCTTTTTTGAGAAGGGCTCTTTTGAGAACGGCATTCCCGTTTTTGAGAATGTTGATCTCGCTGGAAACCTGGTCCAGGTTATTGCTGTAAACAGAGCTGGCGGTATTAATGAAAGAGTAGCCGGAATCATCAAGAACAAAAGTAACAACATTCATATTTCCACTGGGGAATTCTTTAAACCCGGCATCGTCAACCGTACCGTCGAGAAAAAAACCGCCCGCCACATTCACAAAACAGATAGCATGGTTAAACTCCCCAATAAAGGGAACAGACAGATCGGATCTCCCCCGGGACCTGGTGCGAATAAGGGCAATCCTGGCATCGATCCCGGCTTCCCGAAGCATGGCAACAAGGGTCAGGGAAACATCCTTGCAGTCGCCCATGCCGGAATGATACGTAAGGTCCGAGCTCCGGGGTTGAATACCGCCCACGCCCAATTCGAAGCCAACATACCGGACAGCGCCCGTAACATGATCATAGATCTTTTGGACTTTCGTAAGCGGGGAATCTTCAGGAGAGATAATCTTTTTAAGAGCGTCTTTCATCTCGGAATTTAATTTCATTTTGTTTCTCAGCAGGGACCGGTACCATGAGTAGAACTCATCCCAGTCTTTGAGAGAAGTGAAATAAATCTTAGGAAGAATTTCACTGTCATTGGGCATGGAGTTCTCTTTTTTGAACGGGAGCATATTTTTAACCGTAATATGATATATATTTTTTCCGTCTTTATGTATTTGCCGGACCAGGTCTTTGTTAATCTTTTTCGTATGAAGATACATGTTTCTTTTAGCGGGATGAATTAAAACCGTATTAGAAACAAGGGTCCTGGCATTGGAACCCAGGGTAATTTCCTCGCCAAAATAATTTTTGTATTCTTTGCCGCTCCTGTTTTTGATGGTATAGCTGATGTCGAGAATACTGCCTTTTTTAAGGGAAGAGACGGGGACAACAACAGCCTCCATGTCGTAGTAGAGCCTGCTGGCAGGATCGGAAAGAGACCTGCGGAACCTGTTGGAAGCTTCAATACGGGAACCATTGTTGATAACAATACACTCCAGGTTTTCCAGGGATTCTCTAATGGGGTCGAGGAGAACATACTGATTTTTCAGGTTTTTAATTTCGGAAGAAGAATTTATTTTATATATTTTACGAACCCATTTTTCATAGGAGCCGTCAGAGTTGACTTTTATGGCGGACTCTTCGAGTAAAACAACCAGGGGCTCGTTCGCAAAGGCGTCAGCAGAGCGGGAAAGAGCGGAAATGTCGGCATCAACAAGATATTCCAGAAAATCATTTTTTTGATTGTCGATAATAGAAATATAGCGTTTAAGAGAAAAGTTGTCGGGGTCGTAAAAAGAAGCAAGTTTGAGATAGTAAAGAGCGGGATCCTTTTTACCGATTTTATGAAAGGCAATTCCTAAACGGTGTAAAACTTTTTTATTATAAGGACACAGGACCTGGGCAGAAGAGAGAAACGGGAGAGACGCGGCAGTACCCTCTTCGAGTTCAACAGTGGAAGCAAGCCGAAGCCGCAGCGCCATATTGCGGGGAAAGATCGTTCTGCCGTAAAGCAGAATGTTGCGAGCGTCCTTGTTCCTGCCCGAACGTTCATAGCATTTGAGCAGGGATTCCAGGTAGGAGGCATTGTAGTAATCCATATGAAAAAGAGCTTTGTAAAATTTGGCGGCAGAATCGTAATCTTTTAAGGAGAAGTGGATATCGGCCTTAAGGACTTTCCCGGCAGACGCGAACGCGGTTCTTTCAATTTTATCGGCAAGCTTTAACGCTTCATGGTTCCAGCCTTTAACATAGAAAAGGTGGCCCAGGTTTTTCAGGTAAAAGATGGAATCACGATCTATTTTTCTAATCTGTTTAATGAGGGGCCAGGCATTGTAGAGGAAGTTATTATTCAGTTTGATAGAAATAATTTCATCAAGGGCTTCGATATTTTTATCATTGGCAGCAAGGGCTTTTTTAAAAAACTGTTCTTTTTTAGTAATAATCCGTTCGGATTTTCCGGAGTAAAAACAGGCCGCGGAAAAGAAGGGATTATCTTTCTGGATGTTCGAGAATTGCTCCAGGATAGGGCTGTTATTATCCTTGTCGATGCGGGAATTGTATAGGAGATAGCCGGAAATAAAGCAGAGCCGGGAGTACGTTTCGGCAGGCAGTTTCTTTTTAAGGGTTTTGAGGGCTATATCCAGAGCAGGGAAAAGAGAATAATTAATAATTTTGCCCGGGGAAAGGGGAGCAGCTTTCTTCTCTTCTTTTTCTAAAGGATCATTACTGATAGAATCAACATGTTTACCAAGAGAATCGGTAAGCCGCATGGAGAGTTTAACTCCATAGTCGGAATTACCCATCTTAACCAGGATTTTGTGAGTACCCCTGGAAAGAGAGAGTTTAATAAAGAACTGGTCGTGGAGAAACCCGCCCCTGTTTTTATCCGCGAAGATGGGATTCCCATCGAGCCAGATAGAAGTAAACCCGGTTTTTCCGAGAAGAAGATAATAGACCCCATCGGATTTGACTGTAATTTCACGGAAAAAATAGAAAAAAGAGTCATCGGTGCTGTCGAAAACAGTATCCAGGTTAATGGACCCGGCCCTGTCGCACCGGGTTTTAAACCATGAAACACGGTATGTTTTTCCTTTAAAGGAATCTTTAAGGGAGAAGCCTTTTTCCGGGGGGAAGGACTTGTTGAAATCGTCAATACTTCTGTTGTTAAACGGGCCAATGCTAAGAAAATCGAGAAATCCAAGGGAATTGAATGTTTCAAGAGAAGCGCCCAGCTTCCCCTGTTTCATAAGCAGGATATTTTTAGAGATCAAAATCCTGGAGCGAAGGAAGTTGTTTTTTAAAACGGTTTTGTTGGTTAGTATGGAATCAAAAGCGTTCAACGCTTCACTGATCAGCTCAGGGAAGGCAATAATCTCGTTTATCCGGAAGATATTTGTTTCAATAGTAAGAGGATCGGAAAGAGACATGGTCCATTGTTCTAAAAAGTTGATAGCTTCTTTGTATTTTCCGCTCTCTTTTAGGCGCAGAAATGTTAATTCAGGGTTTTCAGGTGATTTTTCCGGAACATTTACATCAGCTGAAGAAATGCCAACAAAAAGAAAAAGAGAAAAAAGTAGTATGATAAAATAATTACGATTTTTTTTTGACAACCGGGCTTTCATTTCTTATATTCCATATATACAGTTTTTTAGAACAATTTAACCCGCCACGCAGGCTTTTTGACACATTATAGATATTATTAGAGTGATGATAAACCGTACTTGTCAATTAAAATAAAGAAAACAGGAGTTACAATGAATACAAAATACCGGTTTCAGAGAGGACAGATCGTAAAAAATGAAGAGCTTTTTGTTGTACTGGACGAAATAACAAGCCGCTTAAAAAATTGCAATATAGAAGGGAAATTTCTTCCGGAAGACGACTTATCGGACTATAATATCTGTGTAGAAGATATAGAGATACTGGTAACAATAAAGTGACCTTTTGTTCTCAAAAAAAGAACACTTGACATAAATTAAATAAATATGAAATAATTACAATTAAGTAATAATTCAAACAAAAAACTCTTTAAAAGAGTATCTTTGCGGGATTTGGGAAAAACCAATGAAAAAAGATTTTAAATATCGAGAGATACCATATAACTATACCTCCTTTTCCGACAAGGAGATAATACTAAAATATTTTGATGAAGAAGCATGGGATATCCTGAACGAACTGAGGAGTCAGCGGGTAACCGGGAGAAGTGCCAAGCTGCTTTTTGAGGTTTTTGGGGATATATTTGCCATAGAGCGAAATCCCTATATATATAATGATTTTCTAGAGAACGGCTCAAAACTGAACGAATTAAGAAAAGTCCATAGGATCAGGCTTCGGACAGTTGAAGAGGGAGCGGAAAGTAATTCACTGGTTCTTAAGATCGTTGAAAAAGCAAAAGAAGTCGACAGCCAGTTCTTTAGCGGTTTTAGCCGGGAAAGAAAATTCCGGAAAAAAGTATTGTACCGGCTGGGAGAAGTAACAGCAAAAACGAATATATCATTTTCCGGATATCATAAAGTGGTACATGTAACCGATGCCACAGACTGGCGGGTTGAATATCCGGCGGTGGTAGTATATCCGGAGAATGTGGAAGAGATCATAGGGCTCATCAAAGCGGCAAAAGAACTTGATCTCAAAATCATCCCCAGGGGAGGCGGAACCGGGCTAACCGGGGGAGTGGTACCAGTGTATAAAAACACCATGGTAATGAATACCGAGAAGATGAGAGAAGTCGGTACTATTGAAATGGCCAGTGACAAAGACCGGGAAATCCCAATAATTGAAGTTGAAGCAGGGGTGATTACCGAAAATGTAATGCATTATTGTAAAACCGAAGGATATATATTTGCCACAGACCCAACATCGGCCTGGGCCTCAACTATTGGCGGGAACATCTCAGAGAATGCCGGTGGTAAAAAGGCGGTTATATGGGGAACTGCTATCGACAATATTTTTTCTTTTAAGATCGTTAACGCGGGAGGAGAGATCCTTGAAGTGCGCAGAAGGAATCATCCTCACAGGAAAATACTCCCCGAAGACCTGGTTGTTTTTGACGTGTATACAGTCACGAACGAAGAAGAGCAGCTGGTAGATTCCATTCCATTAAAAGGAACCGATATTAGAAAAGAGGGCGTGGGAAAGGATATCACCAATAAAGCGTTGGGAGGAGTTCCGGGAATACAAAAGGAAGGAGGCGACGGGATAATTGTATCGGCAAAGTTTGTTTTGTACAAACCTTTTGAAAGCTGCCGGACCATCTGCCTGGAGTTTTTCGGGAAGAATCTTATTAACGCGTCAAATGCAATAATCGATATACTAGAAAGCTTCGAAAAGAATGAAACGGTTTTTCTTACGGCGCTAGAGCATTTTGATGATAAATACGAATCGGCCATTAATTACCGGAACAAGTCCGAAAGGAGCGAACTACCCAAAGCGGTTTTGCTTATTGATGTGGAAAGCGACACTGAAAAAGATCTTGATGCCGCGTGTCAAAACGTGCTCGATACGGTAAAGCAGTATAATACAGAGGGCTTTGTCGCGAAAGATGAACAGACCCGTGAAATGTTCTGGAAAGACAGAAAAAATCTTGGAGCAATCGCGAAGCATACCAATGCCTTTAAATTAAACGAAGACATTGTTATACCAATAAACGCGCTCCCGGTTTTTGCCGACTTTATAGAAATGCTGAATATGCGCAAAGAGCTGGAAAACAACCTGGCCCTGATTGAAGATCTGCGGGCGTTTTTCGAAAAGGGATTAAAAAAAGGATTTGAAAAAGGGCTGGAGGAAGACGACTCGTTCCTGGCGACAAAAGTAGGCCTTCATGTAAAGGAGCTGGACAGCTTCGATGAAACCCTGAAGTTGTATACGGAAAACCTGGAGAAACCGGTAAAGGGCGTAATTACCGGAGACCTGCTCCTCGACAGCGCAAATAAAACAGTCTTTGAATACGTGCGGGATAATGATCTTGTACAGAAGATCACCAGAGATGCCAGGGAAAATTTTCGAAAGTTGTTTCACGGGTATGAGGACCTTCTAGAAGAAATTAACACACTGGTAAAAGAGCGGAATATCCGTAAAATAATAATAGCCACGCATATGCACGCCGGAGATGGAAATATTCATGTGAATATACCGGTCCTTTCCAATGATTATGACATGATGCTGGAAGCCGATGATACCGCGGGCATCGTTATGGAAAAGACAAAAGAATTAGGCGGTGTGATATCGGGCGAGCATGGGATTGGATTAACGAAACTGAAGTTTATTGACCAGGAGATCCTTGACCGCTACGCTGAATACAAACAGGAAAAAGATCCCGATGATCTTTTTAACCCCGGCAAGTTAAGATCCGATTTTCCAATAAGCAGGATCTATACGCCGTCACTGAACCTTCTTGAAATGGAAGCGTTTATTTTAAAGGCGGCCGACCTTGAGCAGCTAACAACCTCAATCGCGGGATGCGTGCGCTGCGGCAAATGTAAAGAGGTCTGTAATACTCATTCTCCCCGGGAGTCGATGTTTTATAGTCCGCGGAATAAGATTCTGGGAGTTTCACTTATAACGGAAGCCATCCTGTACGATTCACAACGGTCGAACAGGTTGTATTTCAGGAATTTTAAAATGCTCCGGGAAATATCGAATCATTGCACGGGATGCCACAACTGCTACACACCCTGTCCCGTAAATATTGATTTTGGAGATGTCACTATCGCGGTCCGCCGGCTTCTTATAGAAAGAAAAAAAGCGAAGTTTAAATTTTTAACGACATTTACTCTTTTTTATCTTCGAAGAAGAAAGTATTATATTAATAAACTGTTCAGGATACTCATTCTTAAAATCGGGTTTACTTCTCAGCGGATTGGGTATTATTTTAATAAACCCTTCTCCAAAATAACCAGAACCTTTTTCCCGAAAATAAACTACCTGCTTTCGGGAAGGTTCCCCCGGGCCGGGAAGCGATCACTCCGGGAGATACTGCGTCTCAAAGGAAGTAATAATTTTTTCGCCTTTCATAATCCGGAAAAAGAGATCGTTAAAAGTGTACTCTATTTTCCGGGATGCGGATCGGAACGGATGTTCCCGGATATCAGCATGGCATCAATCGCGCTATTGTATAACGCGGGAGTGAGAGTTGTAATTGCCCCTGATTACCTGTGCTGCGGCTATCCGCTGCGGTCCAATGGAATGACCAGGTTCGCGGAAATAAAAAGCTATGAAAACAGGATCATCTTTCATCGCATGGCCGATACCATTGGCTATATGGGGATAGAAGATGTTATTATATCCTGCGGCACCTGTTTTGAAATGCTGGAAAAATACCAGGTCGAAAACATCTTCCCCAATGCTTCGGTAATAGATGTTAATGAGTTTGTTTCAAAAGAGGGCCTGTACAACAAAGACCTTGAGAACGAAAACATTCTGTATCACGATCCCTGCCATTCTCCGTTAAAGAGAAGCGGGGCCGGAAAAACCTTTAAGACCATTCTCAATACGGAACCGGTTGAAATTTTAAACTGCTGCGGCGAAGGAGGAACACTGGCTCTTTCCACGCCGGATATCTCCAGCTCATTGCGATATCGAAAGAGAAGAAACATCTCGGCCCAAATGGATAAGAAACACAAAGCCACGGTTGTAACAACCTGTCCCAGCTGCGTACAGGGTTTGTCAAAGATCCAGGGAAGGGTTTCAATATCGGGAAAACATCTCGCAGTCCTTCTTGCGGAAGAGTTCATTGGCAAGGGATGGAAAAAACAATTGATAAAAGATCTTAAGAAGAAAGGCGGGGTCGAGAAGATAATATTGTAACATTGTTTTAAAAAGGTTAAACAGGAGGAAATATGAACCAGGAAAAAAAGGATTATTGAAAAGCAGTATTCGCAGGAAGGAAACTTCTAACAAGAAGGCGCCGAAACATTCTGATCCAACGGTAGATTATATACTTAACCTCCAAAGAACTATAGGAAATAAAAATGTAGAGCATTTATTAAAAAGCAATATTATACAACCTGAACTTATTCAAAAAGAGTGTGGAGCAATTCAGGCAAAAGAGGCTCGTTCGGCTATTGTGTCGCTTATTGGGCAAAAAGATTCTTCTCTGAAATTACAAACGAAGCTTACGGTCGGCAGTTCCAATGATATTTACGAACAAGAAGCCGACCGGGTAGCTGAGCAGGTTGTTAATATGCCTGATGCTGATGTTCGGAAAAAGGCTGCAAGTGTGAATGTTCAAGCCGGGGGAGTTTCGGCCGGATCATTTAGTGTTGGTTCCGGTGTTGAATCCCAGATCCGGGGAATGCAAGGAGGCGGACAGCCTTTTCCCGAATCAGTTGGGAAGTATTACCAGGCACGTTTTGGATATGAGTTTAACAATGTGCGTGTCCATACCGGGAGTAAGGCTCATAAGCTTAATAGAGCTCTTAACAGCAGGGCTTTTACCATTGGAAATGATATCTTTTTTGCCAAAAGGGAATATAATAATAGCAAAGAAGGGAAGAAACTTATTGCACATGAATTGTCTCATGTTATACAACAGAAGCAATCGGTTTTTCATACTGCTATTCAGCGCAAGACTGTCCCCAAAAGCTCTGAGGCAGCAGCAAAAAAGATAGAAAGCCTTCTTTCATATGGCGTGTTCGATTGGGAAATTACCGATAGTGATGCGATTAAAGCGCTAGAAATTCTTAGTAACATGCCTGTTGCGGTGCAGCGATCTTTAATTCGCCGGATAAACATCGGCCGTTTAAAAGAAAATCTACCAAATACTCATAAACCCATCCTGGCCAGGATACTTACCCAGGCTGGCGGAAAGGCTCCGAAAGCTGTTCTTAATAAATTGGAAAAAATAAACAGCTTTCTTTCATATAGCGCGTTTGACTGGGCAATTACGGATGCTGATGCTAAAGAAGCATTCCGGTTGATTAAATTTATGTCATCACTAGAGCAAAAACGAGTAATCCCTATAATAGATCATCAACGGCTATACGAAAATTTGCCAACCAAGGCCGAGCGCAAGGAATTTGATACATTACGCCGCCCTATATTGACGAATGAAAAATCTGAGCTTAAAACCATGGAAGGATACAGAATCCGAGCGGAGGGTATTCTTAAACAGATTAAAACCAGGGCAAAAGCGATGACTATTCCTTCTCCCTCTGCTACAGGTAAATTTGAAAAGTGGCTTACAGAGGAATATTTGAAGGATTATCTTAAGAAACCGGGCGAAGCAACTGCGAAAAAGGCATTGGAGCGTATGACTGTTGCGGGGCATGGAGGGTTTAAAACATATGGGTACGCTCTTCTTAGAGGAATGGCAAGTAGTGCTAAAGCAAAGCATATCAGCTATATTGACAGTCCGCATTTTCTTGGCACACCCTCCTCATCATCGGTAACCGCTACGGGCTTTTTCGACCCATGGTCTCAGGGACCAAATCTTACTGATATTATGCATTTTGCTGCCGGACTTAAATGGGCATGGGCGCCATCGGCCATTGTTCAATGGTTTTTTGTTTACTATGAAAAGAAAACCAAAGAGGGGTGGCAGCTGTTTGGATTGGACGCATTAAACGATATTATTGCCGAAGAAGGAGCACGGTTGTTCGCAAGGGATCTCCTGGCCGGAACTGTTCGAGCTACGGGAGGTTCAGTTGATCTCGATCCTTATTTTGTCAAGGGACGTAAATTTTTAAAAAGCGAACTCAATCAGCGTGATCTCGACAGGGTGGCATTACGTGTTTTTCAACCAAATATGGTTATTGGTACGAAGGCAGATGGTAGTGGAGTTATAAATAGAAAGCTCTGGAATAATACGATCATGGAACAGGTTATGGCCGGTCAAACCGATCCGAATATATTAAATAGCCCTGATGGGAAGATACTTACCATGCTTTATCATTTGATCCTGAAGGGATAGAAGCATTGAATCCGGAGGGATTTGATTATGAAGAAAAGTTTAATATTAATTATTATTGTTATATTTAGCCTGATCTGTGGGGGATGTATGATGAAGAATGGATTCTTTTATGAAAATGCTGTAGTGTCGCCGGGAACCGTCCCGCTGCATGAGTTCCGCGTGGTTGCGGGCAAAAACTTCGTTGCACAGCGGGTGTGGGATGGAGGGTTTCCTGATGGACAAAGCATGCTTATTGTTGAAATTCCACCATCTCTCATTGGTAAAAGCATTACCCTTCCGGATGAACGGGTAAAATTTTTTTATGTATGGAAGTATCTTATAGTGGAGAACTCTCGCATAAGGGCACAGGGAAATCTTTCTCTAAAAATGATTACACCCGATCTTTTGGGTTGTACATATGATGTTAAACTGGAATGGACATACGAGGATACGGGGCATACTGAAAAGATTTCATTCTCAGAATCAATCCAGCTGGATCGTTCGGATATAAGGGAGGCAGGTAAAAAGTAAAAGGCGCAAGAAAAACTTTCCCCTTGCACCTTTTTCCTTGTTCCTGTCTCTTACAGAACTCTAACCATAATAACACTATCAATCGATTCAAGCTCTTTAACCGTTTCATCGGAAATTTCACCGTCAATGTCGATAATATTATACGCGAAGTCGCCTTTACTTTTATTTAGAAAATCAGCAATGTTTTTATCATGTTCGGCAAGAACATGAGTAATCTGGCCAATCATGTTTGGAACGTTTTTGTTGGCAATGATAATCCGTTTAGTGCCTGATGGAGCAAGAACACACTCAGGAAAGTTAACGGAGTTTACGATGTTGCCGTTTTCAAGAAAGTCCATGATTTGCTTCGAAGCCATAATAGCGCAATTGTCCTCAGATTCGGGAGTTGAAGCGCCGAGGTGAGGAATGGGAATTACATTATCATTTCCAAGAAGTTCTTCATCGGGAAAGTCAGTTACATACGCGGCAACGATTCCCTGGTCAATAGCTTCCAGAAGATCGGCGTTGTTAACCAGCCCGCCCCGTGCGTAGTTAAGGATACGAACACCTTTTTTCATAATAGCGAACTTATCTTTATTGATCATCCCTTTGGTTTTATCGTTAAGAGGAATGTTTAAAGAGATGTAATCGGCTTCGGCAATAAGGTTGTCCAGGCTAACAGCTTTTTTGACCGCTCTTGAAAGGCCCCATGCCGCGTCAACAGAGATGAAAGGATCACGACCCATAACATTCATGCCCAGGGCATGCGCGTCATTCGCAACCATAACGCCAATAGCGCCAAGACCAATAACGCCAAGAGTTTTTCCTTTAATTTCAGGACCGGCAAAATCGGATTTACCTTTTTCAATAAGTTTGGGAACTTCGTCTCCCTTACCTTTAAGGCTTTGAGCCCATTCAATGCCCTTAGCAACTTTTCTGGAAGAGAGAAAAAGCCCGAGAAGAGCAAGTTCTTTAACACCATTGGCGTTGGCGCCGGGAGTGTTAAAAACAACAATTCCTTTTTCGGAACATTTTTCAATTGGAACATTGTTTACCCCGGCTCCGGCACGAGCGACAGCTTTAAGAGAATCCGGAAGCTCCAGGTCGTGCATTTTCGCGCTTCTAACGAGAATCGCATCGGGATTGGTAATCTCAGAAGCGTGTTCGTATTGTTCGTGGGGCAGAAGATCGAGCCCCACAGAGGATATTTTGTTTAATGTCTGGATCTTAAACATTAGATAACTCCTTAATCAATATTATTTATTTTCAGATTCGAATTTTTTCATAAAATCCACAAGCGCTTGAACGCCAGCAACAGGCATAGCGTTATAGATACTTGCTCTCATGCCGCCAACTGAACGGTGTCCTTTAAGTGTAACAAGACCGTTTGAAGCAGCTTCTTTGATGAATTTCGCGTCAAGGTCTTCGGAACCCGTAAGAAAAGGAATGTTCATAAGAGACCGGTCCGCGCCTTCAACAGTAGCGCTGAACATGGAAGATTCATCGAGATAATTGTAGAGAAGTCCGGCTTTTTCCTTGTTGATTTTTTCCATGCCGGCAATCCCGCCTTTTTCTTTTATCCACTCAAAAACCAGTTTGGCCATGTAAATGCCGTAGGTAGGAGGAGTGTTAAAAAGAGAGTCATTATCAACATGTGTTGAATAATTGAACATAGTCGGAGTAGATTCCATTGCGTTTCCAACAAGATCTTCCCGGATAATAACAATCGTAACACCGGCAGGACCAATATTTTTTTGAGCACCCGCGAAAATAATGCCGTACTTGCTTACGTCTGTTACTTCAGACAGGATGTACGAAGACATGTCAGATACCAGTGGAACGTTTCCAGTGTCGGGAAGCTCGGAAAATTTGGTTCCATAGATGGTGTTGTTTGAACAGATGTAGAAATAATCGGCATCCGCGCTGAATGTGCTTTTGTCGAGCTTTGGAATATATGAAAAGGTTTTGTCTTCGGAAGTAGCGATTATGTTTACCGTTCCATACCGCTTGGCTTCGGAGAGAGCCTTTTTAGTCCATTGTCCCGTGTGTACCAGGTCACATTTTTTGCTCTTGTTGAACAGGTTCAGGGGAACCATTGCGAATTGGCTGGAAGCTCCGCCTTGCAGAAAAAGAACCTTGTAGTTGTCCGGAATATTCATGATCT
The DNA here is from genome assembly GCA_024224995.1 of bacterium. Next base: position 15,263 of record JAAENB010000676.1, read on the forward strand.
CTCTCAAAGTAGCTTCAGCGCCTTTGATGATCGCATCGTAATCTTTGGATCGATGACTCATTTCCATTACCGACATTCCTGAGTTTTCATACTCAACAAGTTCGGCTGCTGCTTTTTTTAATACATCTTCAGGAAGGGCTGCTGGCCCTGCAGAAAAATTATAAACTCGTGTCATTGTTTTTCTCCTTAAGTAAAATAAAGTTTGAAGTTTAAAGTTTCAGGTTTGAAGTTTATTATTTAAACTTCAAGCTCCAAACTTGAATCTTCTTCCAGTGAACATAAAGCGGAAAGGAATCTGAATTCTCCAACAACATCAATATTGGTGATAAAAATATTTTTCGCGTTAGTATTCAGCACCACAGGAGAAAAATTAACAATCCCCTTTATACCGCCTTTAATTAACCGGTTTACGATATTCTCAGCTGCCTTGGCCGGTACAGCCATAACAGCAAGATCAATCTTTTCCTGCCTCACAACCTCTTCAATCTCATAACTTGGATAAAGAGGAATTTCCGTAACCAGGGTTTCCAGTTTGTTGATATTTGAATCAAAACCGGCAACAACGGTAAAACCATGAGTAATATCTTTTACATAGTTGATTATAGCCATGCCCAGCTGGCCAAGACCAATAATACAGGCTTTTCTTTCACGATAAAAGCCGAGCTTGCTGCTGATCTGGGATCTAAGCCGGGGAACTTCATATCCCGAACCAATAGTTCCTGTTTCTCCAAGATACGTAATATCCTTCCTGATATTATGCGAAGCAGCACCTATCCTTTTGCCAAGCTCCGTAGAAGAAACGCTTGTTTTACCCTGGCTTTCCATTTCATCAAGAAGACCGTAAATTTTGCAAAGACGGGTAATCGTAGGCTCAGGAATACTCCCAACTTTTAATTTTTTTTCTTTTGTCATAAGGAAGATCACTGTGAAAAAAATCACAATTAATGTCAAGCATGATTAGGGAAATTCCCTGAAAAACACCAAAAAATGAGCATTTTGTCGCTTTAATAGAGTAAAAACGGAATAATTGTGATAAATTTCACAGTTTTTATTGTTTTTTGATTAATAGTACTTGAAAAAATAACATCTTTTTTTATATGTGTATTATATTGATAAAAAAAATAACCGGTTATACAGGGCTGGTTGTGATGCAATTCACAAATACGGGACTGGTCTCGTTTAAAATTATCAAAATTTAAAAAATCAGAGAGAAATTATGGCAACAATAAAAGCATTTAAGGGGCTGCGCCCAACAAAGGAGCTTGCTGAGCAAGTTGCTGAACTTCCTTATGACGTGGTAAATACAAAGGAAGCAAAAGAGATAGCCGGTGACAACAAGTATAGTTTTTTTCATATTACCCGTCCGGAAATTGCCCTGGCTGAAGATATAAGTCCGTATGATGAAGTCGTGTATAAAACAGGAAGACAAAACCT
>JAAENB010000677.1 GCA_024224995.1 bacterium
ATGCACTTATTGAGCAGTATCTGGCCGAATTGCGTCTGAATACAGGGACAAAGATCCCTAAGAATGAATTTATCAGCAAAGCGGTTCTTTATTGCGTTGAGAATAAGATTAATCCTTTTGATGATAATAAATAAATTAATTTTAAAAAAGTGAATATACTTATGAGAAAAGACAAAGAAATAAAAGTAGCTGCTTTTTTTAAAGAAGATGAACATGCCGAATTGAAGATCTTTTGTACAAGAAATAAAATTTCCATGAAAGATTTTATTTATCATTCTGTTATGCATTGTATGGAAGAAAAAATACTTCCTGAGGATAAGGAGTAGGCTTTCTTTGTGCGGATATACGTAAATTCGTATTGGGGAAATTGCAAAGAATGAATGGTGATAAATCATGGAAAAAAAGAAAGCTTTAACTGTGAAACTTAAAGAATCTGACTATAAAAAGTTGGTCACAATTTGCAGAATTGAAAATGATGATATTTCTCATCAGGATTTTATTGAAAATGCGATTCTTTATGCTATGAAGAATGGAATTGTTCCTGAAGAAAAATAGTGTTTTATTTGATGGGAATATCTGTATATAAATATAAGGTGATAAAATCTTCCTGGGGAATTCTTATATTAATCAAAGCTGAAATCGTAGAAAAAGATATATTTGATAGTACTGATTATTTTGACATCAAAATCTTTGATGGATTATATTGCTCTATACTTGCCGCGAACTTATTAGACAGTGGAATTGATTATATTCTTACGGGATTAAAAAGAGTTAGTTCGCAAATTAAAGCATCACCGTTTTTAAAATACAATACCTGTATAGTTCTCCATTCAATAGAATTTAGTTTATGTGATTTTCAGGAAGAAGGCTTGGAGGCAGCGATAATTGAATGGGCTGCTAAAACTTTTAAATTTGATAAGCCCAAAATTGAAGTTAACTATAATAAAAAATTGAATAAATATGAATTTATTTATGAATAAATTGTGACCGTTTTATGGGGCTACGATAATTACCAGCTTTTTGTCTGTTCTCATAACGAGGGGAAAAATCATAAGGAGTTAGTAGTGAACATTGGAGATAAAATTAAAACCAAACGACTTGAGTTTGGATTAACGCTGGAACAATTCGCGGAAAAAACCGGTATTGATAAAAGTTATTTATCAAGAATAGAAAATAATAAGTTTAAAAGACTAAACTCCGGAACAATAGTTACTCTTTCAAAGGCCCTGGAAGTTGAAGCGAAATGGTTTCAAGATGTTTCCGAGAGAGATAACAATATCCTTCCCAATGACTTTTTTTTATTAACCGAGAAAGAACAAACTGCATTAATGGAAATTTTAAAAATTCAGATTGATTTGTTGAAAGAAAAGAAATAATATCAAATCAAATGGAAAGACCAAAATTTAAATTTTCGCAGAAAAAGCAGAATGAAGTTCAAATCGCTATAATAGAAGAATTCGTACCAAGGTTCACCCCTGAATGTGAACTGCTTTATGTTCGAGATGCAGCAAAAAAAAATCCTTATGGCGACGTTAAAACCTTAGAAAAGCTGGGAATTCCCATTGATCAGCATAGGAAATTCCCTGATATTGTACTGTATGATAAAAAGAAGAAATGGCTGTTTTTAATCGAAGCAGTGACTTCTCAAGGGCCGGTTTCAGCAAAACGAATTCTCGAACTTGAAAAAGTGCTAAAGGATTATCAATCCGGAAAAGTGTTTATAACGGCTTTTCCTGATTTTAAAGAACTTAAGCGGCATGTAAAAGATCTAGCCAGGGAAACCGATGTTTGGCTGGTAGAGGCTCCGGAACATATGATCCATTTTGATGGAGAGCACTTCATTGAAGCACGGTAATTTATTAAAAAATGAAACTCAACGTATACGGCAAAAAAATTGAGATTATGAAGTCCGGCGAAAACTGGGTCGTCTTCTACCCCGGTTCCGAAGGCAAAAAGCGTATTGCCGATGATATCGTTATCCCGCCGAATATACAACAAGATGAATTAATTGAATATATCGCAGACCTGTGCCACGAATGGGCAAGACCCGGTTTTGACCGGGTTTATGAAATATAAAGGAGCAGTACCAATGAAAAAAATAATAATATTTAAGATAATAATATTTTGTTTATTCTCATCCCTGAACTGCACCAAACCCCCTGCAAAATACGATATCTCATTAAAACTAAAAGTCGATTTCTCCGCTATTGAAGCCGAATCAGAGAAAGGGCCTCTTGTCGATAAAACAATCCGCGCATTAAGTGAGCGCATAATCAAATTTGGAGTTGTTTCAGCAGAAGTAGTTTCACCGGAGCCCGGGATCATTTCTCTAAAAGCAAAAACCTGGCATGGTTTGAATAAAATTAAGGAACTGATTTTATCAAACGGCCGGTTAGAATACCGTTTTGTAGATGATAAATATACGGAATTAGCGGAAAAATGGACCAGGGTAAACCCGGTAAATAGAGAATTGCTAACTTCAAAGAGTGAACAGGAGAAGCTCTTAAAAAAAATATCCGGAGCAATAAAACTGCCGGAACACCTTGAGATTTTATTTCAGTTTTATTTTGAAAGGAATACTCAAATCCTATACCCATCCAACCCGATAGTTATCGGTAAAAAAGTTGAAATTGATAATAAAGATATGAAGAAATTATGGGTCGATAAAGATAACTACGGGAACATCGTAATTCTTTTTGAAACCACTCCTAAAGGAAAAGAAGAATTCGTGAAAATTACCGCCCCAAAATATAGAGGAAAAAGACTCGCTGCGCTGATAAATAACCAGATAAGAATGTCACCGCGAATAGCGGAGCAAATCAGCAGCGGCAGGGGGATGATAAGTGGAGCATTTACCAAAACAGAGGCGGAAGCGCTTGCTTTTTCACTAAAATTGGCTCCAATTCCAATACCTTTGACCATTCTTGAACAAAAAGAGGTCAATTTACAGCCGAACGTAAAAAAAAATAAGTAAATTATAGCATAAGGAGATAATTATGTATAAAAAAGGCATCAACAAGACCAATATTATTGCAATAGTACTGATTTTTATATCAATAACACTGAATTCATGCTCCCCTGCCCCAAAATATGAAATATATATGAAGTTAAAAACCGATTTTACCGGTTTGGAAGCCAAAAAGGGAAAAGAATTAACGGAAAGTAAAAAAAAGGAATTAATAGAAGGCTCTTTTAATACATTGAAAAACCGGCTTGATAAACTCGGAGCAAGCAAGATATCCGTAACGGAAACAGAACCCGGAACAATTATAATTAAGGCAAAAACCTTGCAGCCTTTGAAAAGAATCAGGGATGTGATTATTCTACGCGGTATTGCTGAATTCCGGCTGGTTGATAAAAAGTATACTGAAAGAGCGCTAAAGTGGCAAAAGAAGAATTATGAAAAAAAGAAATTCCCCGGGTCAAAAGAGGAGCAGGAAAAACTGTTACAAAAAATTTCCCATGTAATTAATTTGCCAAAAGATCTGGAATTATTATTCTTTTTTAATAAAGATAACCCAAAAAAAATATTATCTCCCTCTGAACTGATAGTTCTTAACAGGAAAGTAGAATTAGAAAACGGAAATATTCAATCTGCTATGGCTTCCAATGATCATGATATTGGACAAATTGTAGTTAATTTTCAAACTACTAAAGAAGGGAAGATAAATTTTGCGAGAGTTACTGCTTCAGAAAACAAAGGAAAAAGACTTGCTTTTGTTTTAGATAACAAGGTTCTGTTTGCTCCCAATATCAGGGATCAGATTTTACATGGAAATGGACAGATTACCGGAGATTATACATTTGATGAGGCAAGTAGATACGCAAACCTGCTAAGAAACTCCTCCATACCCTATTCATTGATAATCCTTGAAGAAAAAGAAACCCATTTACAATGAAAATTCTCTCTTCATATAGGTCTCGTACGGGCACAGCGTGCTGTGCCCTACTAAATTAAGTCCATATTTAAATCAAATCAGCAATAGCATCCGCAGCCCTGATCCCATCAACGGCGGAGCTCACAATTCCGCCGGAATACCCTGCCCCTTCCCCAATGGGAAAAATACCATCAACGGCACAGGACTGAAAATCCTTCTCACGGGTAATTCTCACAGGAGAAGAGGTTCTGGTTTCCGCGCCAATGAAAAGCCCTTCTCCGGAAATAAACCCTTTCATACGTTTATCAAACTGATATAACGCGTCTTTAATTTCACGGGTAATCCAATGGGGAAGATAAGAATCCAGGCTAACAGGAGCCAGACCCGGCGAAAACGAGGACTTCGGAAGGTTTTTATCGACAATATTGTTTAAAAAAGAGGTAATACGCTGAGCGGGAGCGAAAAAACCGCCGCCGCCTGCAGAAAAAGCAGCCGCTTCGATCTTTCGTTGAAACTCGATCCCTGAAAGGGGATGATCTTCAAGGTCTTCTTTTTTGACAGAAACCACAATGGCGGAGTTGGAAAAAGGGGAGTTTCTTTGTGAAAAACTCATGCCATTGGTGTTGAGTCTGCCCGGCTCAGAGGAGGAATTTATAACACTGCCGCCGGGGCACATGCAGAAAGAATAAGTGCCGCGGCCGGAATTTTTGTTATTATGAGTAAGACGGTAATCGGCAGTTGGCAGGAACTCTTTAAAAGGAGGATTTCCGTACTGAATAGAATTAATCAATTCCGAAGGATGCTCCACACGAACACCAACAGCAAACCCCTTTTTTTCAAGAAATATATCTCTATCCAGGAGCATATCGTAAGTATCACGGGCCGAATGGCCAATAGCCAGGACCAGGTTTGAAACGGGATATTCCTTTTTTAAAGAAGTAGAAATGCTGATAATCTTCTTTTTAGAGTCGTTCCCCTGAAGAGTCATATCAACAAGTTTCTCATTAAAAAAGATCTTAGAACCGGATTGCTCAATCGTATGCCTGATATTCTTAATAATGGACCTCAGTTTATCCGTACCGATATGAGGGTTTGCTTCATAAAGGATTTCCGGGGCAGCGCCGTGTTCAAGGAGTTTTTTGTAAAACCAGTCAATTTCGGGCTTGTTGGTCCTGGTGGTCAATTTCCCGTCGGAGTAGGTTCCTGCCCCGCCCTCACCGAAAAGCACATTACTTTCCGGGTCCAGAATCCCATTTTTTTCAAGAAGAGAAATATCTTTCATCCGCTCCTCAATGGGTTTTCCACGCTCAAAAATCTCCACATAAGCCCCTGCTTCAATAAGCCTGAGCGCGCAAAAAAGCCCCGCAGGACCAGTCCCGATAATTGTTGCTTTAAAACCCTTGAGATTTTGAACAGCCCCAGGAAACTCTTTTTTTGTATATAACGATATATCTTTATCCTGAAGAAGAGCCTCACCCAGCAGCTCATCAGAAATACCAATAACAACCCGATACCGGAAAAAAATGTCTCTTTTTTTCCGGGCATCAAGAGATTTGCGAATAATCCGGAAATGGGAGATATCCGCTGTATTAATAGAATAGAGCCTGGAAATGATTTGTTTTAGCTGTTCAGGGGATTCACCCGGTTTCAGCTTGATGTTTTCGATTAAAAGTTCCATAGTTTGCCTTTTCGATGTAATTTTTAATCAATTTTGATGAGTGTCAACGATAAATTTTGTGTAAGGTTTTTTAAGAGTGCGGACCCCGTCGAACGGGGAAAAAATACGGAAGAAACTGCGGTTACAATGGGGGCAATTTTGCGAAGATGCTCCGGAAAAGGGTTTGGTTCTGAGAGACGTTGCAGTGCAACGCCTTTACTGGCTGGTTTCAGGCCAGGGTTATGGAGATTCCGGCAAGGGCACAAAAGTTTTTGAAAATGAGTCAATTTTAGCCCGGGGTTTTAACCCCAATGGGGCAGCAGAGCAGAACCCGGATAACATCTCCCGGGAACAGGCCCTGTTTCTAAAATAGTTCACCGGGCTATGGGGATTTCTCATAGCGTGGGGCTTCCAGCCCCTCGTTATGATGAAGCTGACCCTATTTAAAAAGAGTTTCTTAAGAGGGGATCAGAGGAGCTCCTTAAAGAAAGAGCTTGAATAAAAGAGATAATTATTTAATACTGTACCGGTTAAAAATAAGGTTAACCAGAATGAATGATATTGCGAAAAATTTAAAGCATAGACTAAAAAGACATATTCAACGGCTGAATAATGGCGGAGTTCTCCCGGGCAGGGAAATTCAATATGTACTACCGGAAAAAGAACAAAAGAACAAACCGGTAATAATAAACATTGTACTTTTTTTGGTAACCCTGTATTCAACTACATTCGTAGGAGCTCATCTCGGAAAAACTCTTCCAGAGTTCCTGATAAGCGGCTTATCATATTCAATCCCATTGTTATTAATATTACTATCTCATGAATTTGGACATTATTTTGCAGCAAGGCGTTTTGGCGTAAAAGCCACCCTGCCCTATTTTATACCCTTTCCTTCTATAATAGGAACAATGGGCGCAGTAATCAAAATGAAATCTCCTATTCCAAATAAGCGAGCTTTGCTTTATATTGGAGCTTTAGGCCCAATCCCGGGCTTCATTCTGAGTCTTGCAGCGGTGATATATGGAGTCTATTTTTCACATGTTGAGCCTTTACCGGAAATTCCAGCCGGAGGGATGCAAATAATATTTGGTGATTCCTTACTATTAACATTTATTGTAGAACAAATACATGGCGTAATTCCACCGGGACATGATATATTTCTATCACCAACAGCCTTTGCCGGGTGGGTAGGTTTTCTTGTTACGGGATTAAACTTAATGCCCATAGGGCAGCTTGATGGAGGACATATACTCTATGCCCTGATCGGGAAAAAACAGGTCTATTTTGGGTGGTTTTTTCTTTGTGTTCTAGTTGTTTTATCATTCTGGTTTGAGGGATGGGCATTGTGGATAGTATTGATCCTGTTGCTGGTAATGGTTGCTCATCCACCGGTTCCCCATGGACCGGAACTGACTTTCCGAGAAAAGATAATGGGATGGAGTTGTATGATAATATTTGTACTTGTATTTGTACCGGTACCGGCTAAAATTTTATACGAGAGCGCCATAAAATGAGATTTCATGAGAAAAAATTCGCAGAAGAATACGAAAGAAGGCTCACTTCCGAAGGATATCCCGGAATTTTACTTGAAGCAGTGGAAAAAGAGCTGGAAGGAGTAAAATCGCTTATTGATGTAGGAGCGGGCAGCGGCTTTTTTACAGTGCCCCTGGCGCGGAAGGGATACCGGGTAATAGCCATAGAACCGTCAAATGAAATGGCAGGAATACTGGAAAACAAGCTCAAAAAAGAGACCGCAGAAACAGCCTCACGAGTAGAAATTCACCGTGAAGAATGGGGCAGCTGGCAGGGCCCAAAAGAAGACGCGCTTTTGTGTATTCATTCCATATATCCAATGCGGCAAATAGAAGAAGCAGTGCTCAAAATGCTTGATTATGCCGAAAAAAGAATATTCCTGGTAAAACGTGAAATAGCCCAGGAAACACTCTCCGAGCGGATACGGGAACATTTTAGCAAAAAAAAGAATGCCTTTAACTTTAGTGAATTTATACGGGAAATACTCCAAAAAAAAGGAGTAAAGTTCGATATAAAGAACCTGCGCCAGGACCGGGAGCATATTTTCTATGATCTTCAAAAGGAGACGGATTTTTTTTGTTATTACCTGAAATTGGAAAATGCTCATTCAGCCGCAGTAAAAAAATTTTTAGAAGAAGTGACCGATAAAAGAGAAGATTATTACACTTTTACCTCAGTCTATAACGACCAGATGATACTATTTTAGAGTCTGGATTAATCTAAAAAGTCATTGACTTGCTGCCTGTAAGTGCTAATATTATACGGACAAGGGATATTCTCAAAAAGGAGGCCAATAGGCAGATGAAAATAGAAGACGTTATCGATAGAAAGCAGCTTTCAACCCATCTGGATGGGGATATGGACCTTTATAGAGAATTAGCAGATTTATTTATTGAAGATTCAAAAACTCTGTTAGACAATATTGGCGCAGCAATAAAGAGTAATGACTCTGAAGCATTACGGAAAACAGCACATACACTAAAGGGGGCTGTATCTAATTTTTCAGCTGCAAAGGCTTTTGAAGCAGCTTTTTCTCTTGAAAAAATTGGTAAAGCCGGAGAGCTCGACGAAGCGGAAGCCATATATGAAACGCTTAAAAATGAGATCAATACCACCTGTGAAGCAATGGAACTTCTTAAAAAGGAAGACTCCTTATAATCATGCCATTTGTCGTGCTCTTTTTTAACTATTATGAGAATTCATGCCGTAAAAAAATTTTTTATTGAACGGAAAATTTATTATACTATAAGAGTAACGAATAACAGGTTTTTCTAAAATGAGAGTACATATAAACATCGCATTAATGATTTTTCTGGTATCATTAATCATCAATTCCGATTTTCTTTTTGCAGCAAATCCCTCTTCAATCCATAGACATGGCCTGCAATTGGGCAAAAAAAAGATGTATAAAGAAGCAGTAATCGAATTTGATAGAGCTGCAAATATCTATAATAAAAAATCCGCAATGGTGTATCATAATAAAGCCTATGTTCTTGAGATGCAGGGCGATATTAAAGGAGCTATTGAAAATTACGCGAAAGCCGTAGACCGGTATCCCCGGCAGATTCCATCGGGAGAATCGCTTGGTTTTTTGTATTATAAAACTGCGGATTATGCCAATGCGGTAAAGATTGGGGAAATGGTCCTGAAAATAGACCCTGAGAATAAGGCTGTACCCAAATGGCTTCCGGACGCCTACTTGAAAAAATTACAGCAGGAAAAAGAACGGCTCCTGGCAAAAAAACGGAAGGAAGAAGAGGATAAACGCAAAAAAGAAGAAGAGAAAAAGCTCGACGAGGAAAAACGAAAAAAAGAAGCTCGAATTCTCCTGGCAACCTTTGATTTTATGATCCGGACAGGATACTACCCCGGATCTTCCAGTTATACCTATATTTCCGATCCGGGAATTGTTGCTATTGCGGAAACCTTATATGTCAGTTTCACCCCAACATCAGACTGGCAGTTCGATATGACTCTGGAAAATCCCTACCTTGGAGCCCTGTCGCCGAACCTGGTTATTCACAATGAAACATTTGAGGGAATGTACAAGCTTAAAGACTATACGCTTGGTCTGGGTTTTATGTTTAATCATTACAAAGGAGATCTCAGTTTTAATCAAACTCTTGCATTATGGGATGTCAAAGTAGGGTTTATCTTTGGGCTTAAAAAGAAGAAGTATGAGATGAAATTTTCCTGGTATCCGCGGTTTTTGCCAAGAGATTCCTCGTCAAATGAAGGTGAAACGCTTGATGTTGATAATATCTCAATGGATTATGTTTATACTGTTGATTCCAGCTTACAATATTATTCATTAATCTCATCTGAACATTACTATTTATTTGACCATGGCAATGGAATCTCTGATTTTTGGGGAGTTATGAAGATTGGTTTTGGCGTAACCCTGGGAAATATGGGATCTATCGCGAATAAAGTCAATATGAAGCTGACTATTGAGTTTATACAACGGTTTTATTTAAAAAATTCCGGCAATACAAAGCCCTACAGTGTATTTAACGGCCAGGGATTTATGGGGATGGATTTTAATAAATGGATGCAGGGAGATCCCTTTTCCGGATTCCGGGGAACCAGTTCGTCTCTAAATGTCCAGGTAAACGAAGAGATCAGTAAAAACTTTTTTCTATATCAAAAAGTATTGATAGAAATAAGTGAAATGAGCGGTGATAGCAATCATCATGAATTCAATTTCCAGTTAGGAGTAGGAGTAACATTATAAAATAATATGATAAATGAGATACTTGATTTTACAAAAATAATTTCGCGAGAAGCGGGAGAGATCCTGTTAAAAGGATTTAGATCGGAAGAAACAATCGTATCGTATAAAAGCAGAACAGATCTTGTTACAAATATGGATAGAGCATCGGAGGATTTTTTATATTCAAAAATTAATAGCAAGTTCCCGGATCATACTATTATAGCGGAAGAAGGAAGCAGGAAAGAAACAAACGGAGAATTTGCCTGGTATGTAGACCCTCTTGACGCAACCAATAATTATGCCCATGGTATTCCTTTTTTTTGTGTGTCCATCGGAGTTTACTCCAAAGACAGCAAAAAGGTAGTGGCCGGAGCGGTATATGACCCATATCATGATGAGATGTTTAGCGCGGCTACGGGAACAGGAGCTTTTCTAAATGGGAAAAAAATCACTGTTTCCGGGATCAATGATATTGGAATAGCTGTTCTGGCAACGGGGTTTCCATATACCAAGGAAGATCCGGAAAAGAATAATGTGAAGCAGTTTAACAGGATTCTACCCAATATTCAGGGAATAAGGCGTATTGGATCGGCAGCACTCGATTTGTCGTATATATCGTGCGGAAGGATTGATGGGTACTGGGAGCCGTATTTACAGCCCTGGGATATGGCAGCAGGAAGTGTGATTGTTGAGGAAGCCGGAGGAAGGGTTTCGAAATATAATGGCGATACATTTGACCCGGAATATCCGCAAATAATAGCCTCTAACGGAAAAATCCACGATACAATAATAACGATGCTTTCGGAAGTTAAATAACTCCCTTTCTCATAACGTGGGGTGCGACCCCTCGCAGAGGTAGTTGTTCAGCTGGTAGCTTTTAATCCTCTTTTTCTATATCGTTCAAGTTCAGTTTTGAATCGTTCTGCCATTTCAGTGATCTCTTTAAATTGCCGGATTATAAAAAAGCTTTTGATCAATTCTTTGACATGGGTGTCATCACTGAGGTCGGACATCTGGATCTGGCTGCCGGAAAAAATTTCGTCGGTATTATTGAAAATTGAACGAATAATATCTTTTGCCGGTTTTTCGAGTTTGCGAATTGGGCGGCCCGATTTTCGCTGCAGGTTTTTAAGTATCAGGGCAAGCAGGGTTATAATCTTTCTTTTTTTGTCTGCTTCTTTGTCGAGATTCATCTTTTCAAAGGCAGAGATAATATTTTCATTTTTATCTTTTATCTGGTCAATAAGGTCATATTTTACATCATCAGGTAATTGTTTGAATGAAGTGGGATGATTTGAAAAAAAGGTTTTAAGATATGCTTTGGAAAGCATAAAAGTACCGGCCAGAGAATCATTGACACCCTGGCCATTAACAAAAGTGGCTAATTCGTTTGTATCTATATCAAAAAGACTGCTTTTCCCTTCTATAAAAGGAGGAAGTGACAAATCATCAAAGAACATTTCAAGTCTCTTGTTTTCCCGGGATGATTCCTTGAAGAAATAATCGGTCAATAATTGTTTGAACATTTCATTACTGTGCCCGGCAAGTTCGGGATTTTCTTCGAAACAAATACAAACATCGATAAGATTATTGAAGCTTTCTCCCTTTTGTTTAGCCATGGTTAATATCCTTACTCTTATACAAACGTATTATGCCCTGGCACTAACATCTATTTCCAGGTTGTCTGTTTCGCCTTTTTCAAAATATTGAAATCCCAATCCTGCAACCATTGCGGCATTATCCGTACAAAGACCTATGGACGGGATAATAATATTTTCGTCATTCTTTTTGTTTTCCATGAGTAATTCGCGTAATCGACCATTGGCTGCAACACCCCCGGCAACAACAATATTTTTGATATTGCGAGTCCGCGCGGCAGGAAAAACCCTTCTTACCAGGATTTCCAGAGCCCGTTCCTGGAAACTGTATACGGTTTCAGCCTTATTTGCATCAGGATTCTCTTTTACATAGTTAACAACAGCGGTTTTAATACCACTATACGAAAACCGGTTGTCATTGGCCTTTGGCAGTAATTTTGGGAAAAAAACCTTTTTTTCAACTGCTGTTTTTGCCAGTTTTTCGATAATTGGGCCTCCCGGGTATTCCAGGTCAAGATACTTTGCTACCTTGTCAAAAGCCTCACCAACAGCATCATCAACCGTTTTACCTACTATTTCCATATCACCAATACCATTGATTACGTATAAAACCGTATTCCCTCCGGATACAAGGAGCCCAATATATGGAAAACGTAACTCATATCCTTCAAGAAATGGAGCATAAAGATGCGCTTCCAGATGATTTACCCCAATAAGAGGAATTTTCAGGGCAAATGAAAGCGCTTTTGCTGATTGTAAGGCAATTAGAAGTGAACCAATAAGACCGGGCTTGATGGTTGCTGATACGTAATCAAGGTCCGAAAAATTGATTTTCGCCTCTTTTAAAGCACTATCAATAATAACATTAATTGTTTCAAGGTGCGCCCGGGAAGCAATTTCCGGGACAACACCAAAGTATTCTTTATGAAGATCGATCTGACTGGAGACAACATTTGAAAGAACCTCTTTTCCGTTTTTGACAATAGCGGCTGCTGTTTCGTCGCAAGAGCTCTCAAGCCCTAATCCTATAATATCTTTTTTCATTCTTACCTTTATTTATTCAGTTTGTTAATAGCACTAACAAGCTGGTTGTCGAATTCAAGATCGTAAAGCGCTCTTTTTTTGTACCTGTTTATTTTGCTTTTAAGAATAAAATTGGTTGTTTTATCCGATAATTTTATCTTTTTTCCTTCGAGATATGCTTTCAACTTGTTCTTTGTTTCAGCGTTATAAATCATGCCTTTTATAACAAATTTATCCAGAAGTTTTTCTTTATATATTTTATTCAGGCTCGCTTTATCCTCTTTTGATAATTTTTTGACTTCTACTTTAATGTCGGGTTTTATACCTTTTTTATGTATCATCTCACCGGAAGGTGTATAATACTTGGCGATTGTTATGGCAACACCAATTCTTTTGTCAAGATTAAAGGTTTTTTGAACAGATCCCTTTCCAAATGTTTTTTCTCCCAGGAGCTTGCACCGTTTATTGTCTCTCATTGCACCGGAAAAAATTTCTGATGCTGAGGCACTGCCATGATTGACCAATACAATCATTTCCCCGGTATAAACAGGATCATTCATTGAGTTGAATTTTTCTTCAATTCCGGAACCTTTTCTTCCTTTTGTTGATACAATTATTTTTCCTTTTTCCAGGAAAAGATCCGAAAGATCAATAGCTGCAGTGAGCAATCCGCCCGGGTTATATCTTAGATCAACAATAACGTTGTCAATTTTTTTTCCGTTAAAGGTTTTTAATGCCTTTACTGTATCTCTAACAGTATCTGATCCGAAATTTTTAATTTTAATATAACCCACATTGTTATCTTTAATAATACCGGAATCCACACTTTTTATCTTAATGGGAGCTCTTTTAATTTCAAATTCAAGTAAATCGCTGAAACCCTGGCGTTTAACAAATAAGGTAACTTTGGTTTTGGGAAGTCCCTTTATGAGCTTTACTATCTCCGGTAACTTTTTGCCTTTAATAACAGTTTTATTCACTTTCATGATGATATCATTCGATAGGATCCCGGCTTTCATGGCCGGAGAATCTTCTATTGGAGAAATTACCACAACTTCACCGTCTCGAATAGTTATTTCAATTCCTACCCCAACAAATTTACCGGTAGTCATTTCACGAAGACTGGCGTAAGATTTTTCATCAAGAAATCTTGAAAAAGGGTCGTCCAGCGACTTTATCATACCCTGAATAGCTCCGTAAAAGAGGTCTTTGTTTTGCGGCGTATCAACATAGTCTTTTGTAATAATCTGGTACACCTGGTGGAAATAGTTCAGGTATTTTTGAGTAGGTTCCGTTGCGGAAGCCGTATATGATACATTTATTCCAAGAAAATAGCCTATAAAAAAGGCCAGGAGTAATAAATGAAAATTACGCTCTTTTAATCTTTTAAACATCGGTTTCTCCTTTTTTTTAATGTTCCATTGTCATATTTTCGGAACAATCTTTGCGTATAAGTTACAGAATAATTGCTTAAAAAGAGTACGGGGGTTCCCCGGCTTTTAAAGCAATTATTTTGATTTCATTTTGTAAACGCCATCCCAATTTTTTGAGGGTGGTTTTTTTGAGTATTCCCGGCACCGTTCCATATAGACCATACAGGGGCCATCATCGGAAATGATTTTGAGCGCTGCGTTAAACTGCGACAGAGCTTTTTTCCATTCCCGATTATTAAAAAGTTCAAGGCCCTTGTAGTATATTTCTATCATTTCATACATTTCTTCGGAAAGAGTTCCTTTTTTGCCCAGGAGCTCATAAACAGTAATGGGCTCATCTTTTCCTACTACCCGGATTATATCCAGTTTTCGCGCGTCAACATACTGCTCCACATCCCGGTAGGTTGTTTCACTGATCATGCTGTATGTTTTATAATGTTTATTCGCTCCTTCCAGCCTGGAGGCCAGGTTGACGGAATCACCCATTGCTGTATAGTCCATCCGTGTTTTTGAACCCATATTTCCCACAACAGCTTCACCGGTGTTCATCCCCATTCTAACAAACAGTGCATCTTTTCCTTCTTCTCTCCATTTGTCCTGGAGCTCTTTTAACCGTTTTTCCATATCAATAGCAGCCATACACGCCTTTAACGCGTGATCCGGAATGGGCTGGGGAGCGCCGTAAAAGGCCATTATGGCATCGCCTTCGTATTTATCAATAGTTCCGCCGTGCTGAAGAATAATCTCGGTCATTTCAGAAAGGTATTCGTTAAGCAGGCTTACCAGTGCGGAAGGAGTCAGTTTTTCGGAAATGGTTGAAAAACCGGCTACATCGGAGAAAAAAGTGGTAATTATACGACTTTCACCGCCAAGTTCCAGGGATTCGGGATTTTTTATAATATCTTCAATGACTCCGGGAGCAAGATACCGGGAAAAGGCATTTTTAATAAAGCGTTTCTGACTCTCTTCTTTCATGAGTTTCATTGCAGCTATTGTTGTTGCCGGCAGAATAAGAGCCAGAGATATTCCAAGTTGATCAATCCAGAAGTTAAAAAAAGCAAATAGACCTATTATAATAATATTTACCACTACGATCGACGCGCCAATTGTTAATACCGACATTCGAGCACTGAGACGCTGAATAGTGAAGCCCATAATGAGAGATACGATTAACATTAGAAGGCCATTTATAAGGATACCGGCTTTTTTTATAAAGGATTTTTGAATGACTGTGTTGATAGTATTGTGATAGGTTCCTACCCGAGCATACTCTTTTTCAAGGGGCATAATACCGATATCATGTGTACCGGTAGCAGTTAGTCCTGTAATTATAATTTTTTCAGGCAGGTCATTTTCCAGTTTTATAACCAGTTCAATGGCTTTTAAGTTGTCCTGTAATACTGCAAGTTCTTTTTGAAATCCGGGATCATCACTCTTTTTTATATCTTCTTTGACAGCTGCAATATCATCCTTAATGACAGTTGAATATTCTGTTTTTTTCTTTGTTAATTTTTTACGAAGTGCAACTATTTTTTTCCAGTTTTCAGCTGTTCTTTTTGTCTTGAGGGCTTTGTTGAGCTCTTCTTGAAGACCTTTCATCTCATCAAAACCGCCTTGTGAATCTATATTCTCAAAGAAACGGTTTACGTCTTCCTGGTATATGCTATAATCAATAAGAGAGTAAAATGGGAGAGCATTAAAGGTCTTTTCTCTTTTTCCTTTGACCCAGTTAACGAAAACCATTCCCTTTTCATCTATGGGTATGGTAATATCTTCTATTTGCCAGGTCTTTGGATTAAGCGCTTGTTTGAGTATTATTCTATCTCCCGGTATTACTACAACATTTTCTTTTGATACGCTGCATGCATCCATTAGCATGACTACTGCTAGATTGAAGAACAACCTGTTGTCAAAAAATCTAACCAGCCTAACTCTTCTAAGCACTCCGTCTATATCAGTATACCTGTTAACGAAGCCAAATGAGTGAGCAGAATTCATTAACCGGGGAATCGGCAGGGATAATGTTACGGAACTTTCTTCTTCGAGGCTTTTGTATTTTTCAGCTTCTTTCGGAGGAACGGGGATAGAAGCCAGATTAAGAAATCTTTTTCTGGCTTTACGGAAAAACCTGGTATTTTGTCTTTTTTGTGCTTCTTCTGTTAACGGCTGATTATTGAACGTATAAGAGAGTATAACCTTACCCATGTGAGAAACAGACTCACTAAATATTTTGTCATTTTCAAGAATAATTGAGTATATATCTTTTGTGTTGATTGACCCCTTTCCGGTTATTGATTTTAACGCATTATGATTGACATGATCAGGGGATTCATCAAAAAACATTACATCAAAACTAACAAGACTTGAGTTTATTTTTTTAAGACTTTTTAAGCCGGTAGCATATAAACGCCGGGGCCAGGGGAAATTTCCGAGAGTTGTAAGACTATTTTCATCGATATCAATAAAAGTCAATCGATCCCATTCTTTAATGGAAGGTTTTACTTTAAACCTGATATCATACAGACCTAATTCAAATCTTTCATATGTGCCGGATAAACTAAACGCAAAGATAAAAATAAAAAAGACAAGGGCGATAATTATCCCGGATATCCTATTTTCTTCAGTAAATTTGCTTATACCTTTGAAAATTTTGCTTAAAATGGATTTAATTTCATTAAAAAATTTTTTTAACATGATTTACCCCTATTAATAGCCTGGAAGAGCAATAATTGAGCCATATGTTCTTTAAAATCGGTATCCTTGACTAAAATTCTAATTATAAACCAGTTTAAAAATAAAGCAAATAGAAATTTTAATCAAAAGTTTTAT
Source organism: bacterium (assembly GCA_024224995.1). The sequence goes on from JAAENB010000677.1 coordinate 16,665, forward strand.
TTTTTGGAGTGTTTTGGTCGTTATTTTTGTTCAAATATACGATCTTTCGGTTTTTCCAGTTCCCAATACGGACAGAATCCCAGGAAATGGTCATTCTTGAGCCTTCATAATGAATGCCCCCAACCAGGCGAGATCGTAATTTAACTCTTTCAGGAGATGAAGGAGTTCGTATGGCTTCTTTAATTGCACTATCATCGAGCAGTTTTGGGGCGATCCCTTTTTCTTCAAGAAGGTTAAAATAGCCGGAATTAAGCTCATGATAGGCGATATCGATCTTTTTTTTGACTTCATAGGATTTATCCGCGCCGCTGGTTTCAATCAGGTAGCGTTTACTTACCCAGTCTAACCTGCCAATCAGCTTTCCAGGATCTTTTTCCAGAGTCTTAATCGTTTCATCCCAGAGCTTCACTATTTCATAATATTCCATGGAAATATTTTTTTTCTGTTTAAGAAATAAACGGGCCGCAGTAAGATAATATTGTTGTATTTCAAGTCCGCTCATGGGCTCCTTTCCTTTAATGGGAACCCTGGTTTTAAGCCCGGGATCGCTATTGATCGCTCGTAATGCTTTAACAGGAGAACTGAGTTGAGGAGCATCATTCAGGAAACCGGTCTCTGCCATTTCCAGCATGAGGAGCGTTGTTCCGGTTTTAAGATATTCCGCAATATGAGCCCGGTTAGAGTCGGAAAGGCCCAGCTGTATTCGCTGGACCCGGTGAAAAAGCTGCTTATATTTTGAAGGTCTGAATAATAGCAGGTCGATCCCGGCAAAATTAAACTTCTTAAGAATATTTCCGAAATCAAAAATAGCACGATCGCTTGGAGAGATTGTAACTCGCGCTAATCGCCGGATTCCCGTTCCTTTTTCCGAGAGAGCAAAGGTGCCGTCTTGAAGCAGGGTTCCGGCACCGCTTATAATTGGTTTTGATATAAGAAAAGCCTGAAGACCCTGCCGCTGTTTCTTAAAGGCAGTTAACCATAAAATTAGAATGAAGGGGAAAAAAGCCGGTATTTGAAAAGGATAAAATATTTTATAATAAACTCTCCATAACATATTATTTATTTTGTCGGCTTCTTCTTCGTTCTCAATGACCTGGGTGAATTTATTTTTAAGACTGTTTTTAGATTTACTGAAAATATTAACCAGGAACAGCATGGGAGTAAACGGCAGAAAAATGCTGAGTAATTTTAGAACACCCTGAATAACAGCTAAAAAAAAATAAAAAACAAAAGCACCAATAAGTAACAGGAATTCTGTTAATAAAACCACAAAGGAGGTTACTACCTGGGAAATGACGGAAAAAGGGAAACAGAAGATAAGCCCGGCTCGATACAAAAACAGGGAAAAACCGGAAGCAATCTCACCCTCATAATTTTCCTGAGTTCCATAGATATTGCCTTCAGCATCACGGCAGTTTTTAATAAGGCCAAGTGTTCCATCGCTTTCAACTTGAGACTGGGTTTGCTGAACTGCTTGCCTGAGAAGTTCTTCCTGGGCTCTTTGGTAGAGCAAAAGTTCTGATGGAGAAGAACATTCGGGAGTTGAACCTTCAAGGAGTCCTCCTTCCGGTGTGGAGGGCAGGAATTCATAACAAAAAGCGCCCCCATTTTCAACAAAAAATTGATCCTGGTAGTAGTTTCGTTCTCCTGGACGAGCTTTTACTAATTCTTTAATATTATTGCTGATAAGGCGATAAAGGGACTGGTTCGTTGGGCGGATTTTTCCCTCGGCAGGAGTAAAGCGAATCGCGTATTCTGTCTCCTGCCCAAGAAGTCTTTTAAATGGTTTACGGTCTATTCCCCACCTTCCGGAACAATTGCATTCTCAAGATAGCCGGAAGGATCTTTTTCGGCATCTTTTTTTATTGTTTCTACAATTTCGGAAAGGGGATCATTTTTTAGCCCAATTTCTTCTTGGAGATCTATAGCCAGGTTGTTATTTATTTGTTTCACAAAAGGCCTCCTTAGATTTTTACACCATATACATAATATATACTGTAAATTTTGCTTTGTCAATATTTTCTGCAATATTTTTTATTATTTATATTATGGGACGCAGCGTTAGCTGCGCATATAATTCTATTTTATTTGACAAGTCATCGAAAATAGGATATAACTATTGCCGGAGAGGTCCATGAATTATTTTTTAAAAGAAATAAAGAACTGGTTTCAGAAAGATGAAATTTTGGAAATCGAAGAAAGCGGTGAGGACAAAGGTGTTATTAATTTCTATGACCAGATTTTTCGAATGACCAGTCATGATGAGTATATTGATGATATCCCCACATTTCAGCATTTTTTCACAAAGAATTATCTCCAGCAGCACAATATTGACCAGGATAGTGTTCAAAAACACCAGGAAAAGGTGATTTTCTATATAAATTTACTAAAATCAAAGGAATACCTGGAAATAATCCCACGATTAACGGTTATCGATAAAAAAATTGAAGCGCGGGATCACCTGTTAATTAATAAGAAACGCTTACCAATATCTTTCGAAGAACATATGATGCAGGCATTGAATGAGTCAGTTGGCCATGCAAAATCATTATTAAATTCCTCGTACGGAATAAATGATGAATTTTTATTCAAAATGCTTAACAATAAAAACAACCTGTATATCCTTTTTTTGCCCTATTATTACCTCATGGAGAAATTAAGAACAAAGATAGACCCCGTATCAACAGTTGCGCAATACAAAACAACCAGGCGGGATAAACAGCTTTTTCTTGATAGAATTTACCAGGAGTTGATTAAAAGAAAAGTTCTCGTTTATGATAACAGCACCCCTGACCTTGAGCGGCTTAATAGCTTTTACCGTTTTGCCTGGATGAAACCGACACTTGATAATCCGGGTTTTGTGCAGCATTATTATTATATCTTTCGTATTTTTATGAAGGATTTTTTAATGAATAATGATTCATTTTTCTTTTATGGGAAAATAAAGAACACGGAGTTAAATAAGATTGTAGAGGAACTGGACGAAAATTTTTACAAAACATCGCCCGATATGATCAACAGAATAATACGGATTTTTTTGCAGCACTATCAAAATGATTTATTAAAAGATTCAAAGACGATTACTGAACACCCGGAATACAGATTTGTAAGGAATCTTGCAGTAGAGCTGATAATGCAGGGGGCAACCGTTAAAGAATTAGAGATAGAACAGAAAAAGAAATTAGCAAAAAGCGGGCAAATAGCAGGAAAAGATAATTACCAGTTTTATGAAATAATGGTCCATTATCATACCAGGGCAGATGAGGTTTTAGCCTACCAGGTAAAAAAATTGGAAGATCTGAAAGAGATTTTAAAAAATCCGGCAAATCATGAGATGTTTTTCAGTAATTGCGGTACGTATGAAGAATCGATTCATTCTTTTAAGGACCTGCTAAAAAAATATTTAAAATATAAAAGGCACTTTTTACTTATTTTTCCTGAACTGGGCAATATTCGTAAAGAAGCGGATCAGCTGAAGTTAATACTAAACTCTTTTAAAAGAATAGGGCTCCTTGTGCATGTTGTATTGCCGGCAGAAGATTGTGAAGAAGTAGGGTATGATACTAACTGGTATGCGGAATCTTATTTCTGGAGTGATCCAAAAGAAAGAGAAAAAGCAAAAGAACACTTTCAAAAAGAGTATCAATTTTCTAAAAATAAATACTGGAAAAGAATATTCGAAGTATGGCTGCAATATCTTCCCCATAATGTAAAAGCTGCAAATACAAAATCCGGCAGTTCTTCCAAAAAAGAAAAAATACTGATATAAAGCTCACATTTTTTTATAAGAAAAATAGTTTTACCGGGTGAGTGAGTGTTTACTCATTGACAGTTGCTAAAGAATTATTTATACTGTAGTAAATTTCCGGGGGGGTAATATGATGAACAAACAATTATTCAATAAAGCTACCAAACAATGCGCACAGGAGATTCTTGAGTATACTGATGACATGGTTAATGAATTCCCGGAAAGGCTGGTAGGAACTCCCGGATGCAGAAAATCGGCCGAAGCAATTAAGAATGATTTTGAAAAAAATTGCGACCCCGGTTCAGTAAAAATGGAAGAGTTTAATTGCAACCCAAAATCCTTCCTTGCTTTTACCAGAACCTTCGCGGTAACGTTTACTATTTCCATGGCAGCTCTCTGGGCAGGCGGCTTGTGGATAATTCTTTCGGCTGCCAGTTTTTTATACGGCATCATTTTAGGTGTTGTGCAATTTGTTTTTTATAAAACCGCGTTTGATCCTTTATTTAAAAAGGTTGAAGGGGTCAATGTTAGCGGGGTAATTGAACCTGAAGGAACGGTTAAACAGCAGATAATCCTTTCCGGGCATCATGACAGCCCATATGAATTTAGTCTGTTACGGCCAAAGGTCCAGAAGTGGTATGCTCCGCGGGTAATTATTGCTGCCGCGCTCTATTATATTGGTTCGGTTTTCGCGTTTATATTCTTATATTCCTGGATCACAACAGGGGCTTACCCTTCATACGCGGCCCCGGTAAAGTATGGTTTTTTGATAGCCTTCCCTATTGTGTTCCAATATTACTTTTTTTATTCAAGAAAACATATTTCTCCCGGCGCGGGAGATAATATGATAGCCTGCGCGATGGCGGTTAAACTCTCTGAGGTTTTTAGTAGAAAGAACAATAAAGGGAAATCAAAATTGAAACATACCCGGCTTATTTTTCTTACTACTGATGGGGAAGAAGCCGGTTTACGAGGAGCCCGGGATTATTGCAAGAAACATAAAAATGGACTCCAGGATGTAAAAACCTATGTTTTTAATATGGATAGTCTGTATAATTATGACCAGATCCAGTTCGCGACAAATGATCTTAATTGCTTTCAAAAACTATCCGAAGATATGGCACAGGATTGCGTGTCAATCGCGAAAGACCTTGGACATCACGCGGAACTTTTCCCCTTTGTTTTTGGAGGGGGAGGAACCGATGCGGCAGAATTCGCAGCCATAGGAGTTGAAGCTACTACAGTAATTGCTATGCCGACGAATATTACCAGGAATAATTTTTATTATCATACCCGGTATGATACCGTAGATAAGATTGAACCGGAAGTTGTTGAGGCGACATTTGATATTGCGTGTGAATATATTATGAGGAAAGATAAAGCTGTGTAGAGGCCGAAATAGGCCCTACACTATTTTTTTATGTAGTTTAAAATTTTGTATCAAGAAAATATTTCACCGTAACATAGGCATAATGCTTATTGTAGTTTAAATAAACAGCGTCTTCATTACTGTTGGAATAGGTAAATGAGTAGTCTATCATCATAGAAATATTCCGGTTAAAATAGAAGTTCAGGTCAAGAGATGCGACATGAAACTGGTCATTTCTTTTGTCAGTAGAAGTACCGGAAACCTCCCTGTTCTCAAAACTTTTATTATGATATTCATATTTTGCGGTTCCGCTGAACAAACCATATTGCACCGTATAGGCAGCCCTTCCTTTGTGCCAGGAGTAATTATAATAACCCTGGTAATTATCACTGCTGGTATAATATTCATAACGAAGGTTCAATCCACTGGTTTGCTTCACATCAAATACGGGGGCTATTATCATAGAACCAAAATAGAGATCAATGGTAAAATTCTTTCTGCTTTCTTGCAGTAAAGGGCTGTTGCTCTGAACTGTTCCGTCCAGCGCTCTTGCTTCCCAGGTACTGTACTCTCGAGTCCAGAGAGATAAAGTTAATTTAAGGGCAATACCCTCAATAGTATATATACTATTATAGAGATCGAATTTGTCAATTTCGGCGTTTTCTTCATTTCCAGCGTTTTTTTCATTTCCGGCTCGTGAAACACTTCCACCAAACATTCCGCCCATTATTTTTAATGTTTGCGGTCCCCGTTTATGGTCATAATTTTCACCATTCGTTGTATTTGAGCTGCTGCGATAGGGCAGTTTATATTCAAATCCTAATGGTAAACCATTAAATATATACCCTAAACCGAACCTGAATACATTTTCGTTGTAATTATAGTTATCAAGATTATATGTACCTGCCTGGCTTTCAATATAGCTCTCGGCATTGGTGTACCGGGTCTGGCTGTATCTATCTCCAATTAAAAAGAAAAGTCCGTTGCTGTCGGTTTCCCCGGTAAATTTGATATAAAGATTCCCTTCAATTCCCCAGGTAAAATAGTTTTCAACCGAAGTATTTGAGTCTTCCGTATTTGCCGCAACCCTGCTATAGGCAAGATCAGGAGCAATTGAAACCTTTCCTTTTTTCCAGAATTTGTATTTGGGAAGAAAGTAACCGAAATTTACATACGCGTTCGCGTCAAAAAGAGGAGCTTTTTTACTCTCCGAAGGCTGAAAAGCCGGGTAATCAAAATCGTCAATAAGGGGATAGGCTTCCCTGAAAAGGTTGGAATCGAATCCGCCTCCAATACCAGCGTCCACTTTAAGATTAAATTTTTCTTCCTGGTCTTTAAGATTTTCAGCAGCTTCACGGGCAGCCGAACCGGAAGGAGTTACTTGCGTGTATACGTTTGTACTAAAAAAGGCAATAATCAGAAAACATAAAAAAGGAATATAGCGATAGCGAAGTATGTAAGTTTGCATTATATATCTCCTGTTTTTTGATTGTAACCATATTTTAATCAAAAAAACCGGTTTGGCAAGTATATTATTTCCTTTTTTTAACAGCACTTTTTTAACAGTACTTTGTTGACAAATCACGGTGTTGCCAAATAAAGGCATAATAAGGAGCTTGTAAAGAGGGGGCAGGCTCTTATATCCGCAACTTAATAATTAATGGAGAAAATATTATGAATGAGATGCTGCGTCCGGTTCAAAAGAAAGGTCAAAAAAGACTTCGAATTGCTATCTTTTCCGCAATTATTTTAGTTCCCCTTTTAATAATAATATCAATTTTTGCGTATAATAGGCTTTTTTTTAACGAAGAGAAAATTCTTCAGCGAGTAGATGTATTAAGTAAGAATGGGAAATATGAAGAATCGAATAAACAGCTGGCGAAGATCCCTAAAAAATTAAGAGACAGCTTTTTTTATTCGGTACGAGCATACAATTATAATCAATTAGAGGAGTATAATAAAGCTCTAAAAGACGCGACAATGGCCATTGCCGGAGAAACAAGCTCCGGTTATTATACCTTGCGTGGTGAGATTTATTATAATATGAAAATCTATCCGAAATCAATAGATGATTTTACTGAAGCTATAAAATTGGAACCGAACGGGTTTCGCTATGTTTTACGCGGTGATGTCTACTATGCCATGAGATCATACGGAAAAGCCTTAAAAGACTTTTCCAGCGCGATAAAACTTGAAAAACATCACAGTTATTTTGCGTCGCGGGGTGATGCCTACTATGCAATAGGAGCGTATAAATTAGCATTATTAGATTACTCTGAGGCAATAAAAATGGAGCGGGATGATTATTATTTTGTTTCCCGGGGTGATGTGTATAGTGATATGACCCTTTACAAAGAAGCGGTTAAAGAATACATGGAAGCAATTAAAATTAATCCATCTATTCCTGTTTATTATTATGATGTTTCCTGTGCTTATTCATTAATGAAAAATAAGGAAAAGTCCATGCAATTCCTGGAAAAAGCTCTGGCTGTAGGATTCAATGATCTTGATCATTTAAAGAATGATAAAAGTCTGAATTATATCAAAAATACAGAGCAGTTTACGAAATTGATAAAAAAAGCAGAAAGCATGAAAACAAATTCGGTCCCCAGTCCAGGGTCAAAAAAGCTTTAATTGCAGCTCTTCGTCATTTTTTTTATACTCTTTTTTTTTCTTCTTTTCGGGTTTTTTGGCCGCACCAAAAACAGTGCGGCCTCCGTATTTATATGACTCATTTCTTTCTTTTTGAATTACTTCGTTAAAATGAGCTTCCGGAGAATGAGTCTTTTCTATTGATTCAGCAGCTTCCGAAAGGCTTTTAAGGGCTCTTTTTTTGTCGGAGAGGCCTATTTTTGCCCGGTTTAGTGAATTTCGCAAGGTTTCAATGGTCTCATCATAGACTTTTAATGGTACGGGAAAGGGATGCCCGTCTTTTCCTCCGTGGGCAAAAGAGAACCTGGCAGGGTCCTCAAACCGGGAAGGAGTCCCGTGAATCACTTCACTTACCAGGACAAGGGATTGCATGGTCCGGGGACCCAGCCCCTGGGTCAGGAGCAGGGATTCAAAGTCCTGAAACTGCTCTTCATAAGCAAGGGCAAGAACTGCTCCAAGCCGTTTCAGGTTAACATTATTGGCCCGCACTTCATGATGTGAAGGCATTATGATTTTTTGGATTTCAGGGATCATTTTTCCGGGATTTTCCTGCGCAATAGAAATAACCCCTGACCGGGTTTTATCGGCATCCTTATTTACCAGGTTGAGAATGAGCCCCTGGTTCTCTCCGCAAACCGATGTGTGGGGTTCTTCAACAAAGGACTTAATTGCCGGGGAATGCCAGTGATACCTGCGAGCCATACCATTTGCATTATTTAAACCCTGCTGAACAACAGCCCATTCTCCCTCGTCGGTAAGAACAAATGAATGGAGATATAACTGGAACCCGTCCTGAATTGCCGTATTATCTATTTTGGCGGAAAGCTTGCTGCATCGAACCAGGTAGTCACCGTTTAATCCCCTGGTGTTTGCGATGGCGAGTAATTCATCCGGGGTTTTCCGGGAATGTTTTCCCCTGCCCCCGCAAAAATAAATTCCCAGATCTTTTGATATGGGATTTATCGCTTTTTTAAGAGCACCCAATACGGAAGTGGTAATCCCTGAAGAATGCCAGTCCATTCCCAGAACACAGCCCAGGGCCTGGAACCAGAGAGGATCACTGAGCCGGCGCAGCACTTCTGATTTGCCGTATTCTTCAACAATAGCTTCGAGAATAGCACCACCAAGGCTGCTCATTCGTTCGGCAAGCCATTGGGGAACCCGGCCGTGGTGTAAGGGAAGATCTGCGTATCCGGAACGTTTCATATTGGAAAACTCCATAAAAAGTATAGTATCTTATTAGTACTATCAATACTTATACTTAATATATATAGAGTGTTTTTGTAAATCAATTTTTTATGAGAATTAACCGGAAAAATTCACCCCCGCATGATAATTTCAGCAGGGATGAACAGATTAATCGGGGAGAGTTTATCGATATTTAATGATATAATTAACATACGCGTTTACGGGTCTGGTTTCACTTCCACCATCTTCATTAAAATCAGTATCGAACCTTCTATCATTAAATTGCGAGGCGCCGTTTGTTCCTCCACTAGGAGTACTTCTGTTGTTTACTGCTGAATACTGATTTTGATGTTTATGGGATTTAATCACGTCAGTCTGGTATGAACCAACATTGTCGCCACCATAGCCACCGGTTTTTATTGCAGCTCTGGAGTTTCTATCCGGATCTTCAGGAGAACCAGCAGCAACTCCTCTTAAGAATAATCCCTGGAGATCGGGCAGGTTAAATGTATTACCGTCTGGTGCTCCCCAGGCTGTTCCAATTGCTGCAAAAAGTTCGGGATAACCGGCTCGTGATTTAGGATCACCATTACAGAGAAACCATCCATCAGGAATATTAGTCCTGGGTCCGGCAAAGGGAACCACTGTTCCAATTGGAGCTGCTTCTTTTGCCCTGGTATCATTAGCGGTAATTGATTGATCATGACTGGTGTCTTTTGTTTTCAATAGATTTATTGAATTCAGGTTAGTGGTTATTGAATTCTGATTAGTTGTAATTGAATTCTGATTCGTTGTTATGGAATTTTGATTAGCAGCAACTTTTGTGTCCAGTGCACTGATTAACGTTGAACCTACTTGCAGATCAAGAGAGCTGATAGTTATTTTACCAGCGCTATTGGTTACATTTGCAGCCGGGAATGTCGCGTCGAACCTGTTTGCTTTCGCGTTAAGAGTGCTGTATAATGTTGAATCAACATTGATATCAACACCATTAAATGTAATAACAGAGCCGCTTCTGGTTACATCTTTCAAAAGAGCATGAATAGCATCCAGCTGATTTTGCAGGGCTGTATCCGCGTCCTTCCGTTCTTGTGTTATCTTTGTATATTGTGCATCAAGAGCTTGTTGACGAGCCAGCGCGACTTTTTGATCAAGATCGCCAATATCACCGGAAAGGCCATTGTTTAGATCGTTGTTCGCTTGTTTTAAATCATTGATATTTGAATAAATATCAGAAAAACTGAATCCGGAATAGCCCTCTTCTCCCGCTGAAGATTTGTCGCTGGTTAGTCCGGCCTCACAACCGGCAAAAGCCAGTGTACTGACAGCTATTAAGCTGATGGTAAAAGTTTTTAATAATGTGTTCATTGATTGTACCTCCACTTTATAAATAATAACTTGTTCTATTCTTTTTAAATTGATGATGTTATTTCTATTGAGTGTAATATAGTGTTTAATTTCAATGCCGGCAACAACGAAGGTATGAATGCTAGTTCGGGAGGAATGAACAACAGCATTATTTTTTATTCCTGAGTGGGGAGGAATGAACAACAGTATTTTTTTAATTAGATGAGAATAGAGGGAAAAAGAAAAAGGCGGGATCTTACAATCACGCCTTTTTCGTATTATTATTAAACTATATAAGTTTGTATGTAAATTTACAGATTCGCGCTAACTTTGGCCCACACATCCTTAACATCAAGGGGGGAAAATTTGTCTCTGGCAAATTCTTCTTTGCACATGCTGTAAATTGACCTGTTAAAAGGAGCTTTGAGTCCGTTTTTGTCGGCAAGTTCAACAAAATAGCCGTTTATTGTATCAATTTCCGAGTCGTGGCTTCCCCGCTGGATAATGTCTTGAGCCATACTGCTCATAACCATTTTTTTAATGTTTTTATTAATCATTCCCCTGGTTATAAATCGCGGAAGATTGGCTCCCATCCACATTTTTCTCCATGGAGGCATACCGCCAATTTTGCATTCTTTAAAACCGCCAGCTTTGGCAATTTGAACACCTTCATTAAGAAGATTGGTTAAGAGTTTTTGGAACAGGTCCATGTCGGTGATTTCTTGAAAACCGAGTCCCGTAAGAGTGGTGAGTGAATTAGTCAGGTTAACAATCATCTTTGAATGGACAGCGTCCTGTAGATGATCAACAACAACTGTTTCCACACCTTTGTTGAAAATTTCAGCAATCTCATTCATTTCTTCCATTAGTTCATTCTTTGCCGTGCCAAAAATAAGAGGACCTTTTTTCTGATATCCAAGTACTCCAGGCTCATCAAACCATGCATTATAACCGACGACGCAATATATAACATTTTTGAAATATTTTGGAAGTATTTCCTGGTTTTCTCTTCCGTTTTGCATTCCGATGATAATAACATCATCTTTTGTATTTTTTTTGATAAGTTTCGCAACAGCATCAAGACTGAAATTCTTAACTCCAAGAGCAATAACATCGGCGTCTTTTGCTTCACTAATATCCTCAATAACTTTGACGTCAACATGGACCATCTCGTCTTTTTTATTCTGTTCGTAGAGATTGATCCCTTTTTCTTTCATGGTCTTTGCAACATCTCCCCTGTCGAGGAAGAACAGATTTTCGTGATGTGGAGCGATCCATCCGCCAACTGATTGACCAATTGCTCCCGCGCCAAAAATGACTATTTTCATATCTTTTTTCATGACAATTACCTCCGTTAAGATGAATATACTTTTTTAGTATTCTGCTAATAAAATCTCAAGTCCTTTTTTATTCAGGCTATTTATTCAATTCTTCAACCCATTTCGGGACTTCTTTATTGGGAAGATCGAAACAGCTGGACATGTTTTCTGCATAGCGGAATTGAAAGGGATGTTCTTCTATTTCAAGATCCTGCAGCATCTTTCCGGAAGCAGTATTTCCAATTTTGATATATGTTCTGTCGGGTTTGACACCTTTTTTCGTAAGCATATTCATATATTTCTTAACTTTGAAATTTGCTTTGAAATTTGTTTCGTTTTGAAGGAGTTTTCCATCCAGTCTTGAATAAAGATTTGAAGTAACATCAAAATCAGTAGGCGTTCCTTCCATGGGTACGGTAAGGGTCAGGTAAGGTTCTCCTGATTCTTCGTATGCTGTACTGATGCAGTCATTTCCACTTCTCGTGATGTCGATATCCTGGGTAACTTTTGGTAATCCCCATATTTTGTTGCCTCTGAGCTGGTTTTCATAAGAGGTTACGGGCATTCCGGCAATATAATAGCCAAAGCGGCTGAAACTGCTCATAACCATAGGAAGGAGCGGTGGACGGAATTTCGTGTTAACCATAACGGGAATAGCCATTGCTATTTCATTATAGGGAGCAACGCCCATTACATTCTTGTATTCATAGCAGGAGAAGGCGATAATAGAACGGCCTTTTGTTGCTTTTACCGGTTTTATGTCTGGGTGCAGCTCTTGAGCTACTAATTTCTCAGCTTTTTCGTAAGAACAGAGAAAAATTGCTATTGCGCAGGTAACATCTCCATAGAATGTTGGGAAACGGTAATTTTTTGATATTTTGTTTGATAGTTGTAATGGCTCATCTGCGTGGCGCAGTTCAAATCTATTGTAAAATTCGTTGTTAAAAAGATCGTCATTGTCCAGCAATTTTGCCGCGATATCCATTGTAGCCTTCATTGGTAAACCTCCGTAGAATTGTATTCTGTATGATTTGGATCATACCTGGATCATGTTTAGACCCTACTCAAAAAAGAGTCTGGAATAGGTACCCTGCGGATACTTATGCCACATTCTTTTTTTCGGCAACTCTGCGGCAGATGACCCGCAATTAAAAAAGTGACCAGCGGTCATTGCTTGATAAAAAAAAGAGAACCAGGTTAGCAGGCAATGACCGGCGGTCATGAAAAGGTAAAAAAAATATATGCAAACTATTGTAAATAATCTACCTGACTATTTTACAATAATGTCACTATGACCGGCGGTCATTATTTTTCAAGTAAAAATTTCTTCACAGTCAAAAAATCTTTTCATGAAATCTTCCAGCATGATTTTTCCTTCGGAAAATTCGTCTATTGATTTATCAATGAGGAGTTTATAGCAAATATCAAGAATTGTGCCAATTAAAATTTCAGAATAGGCTTCTACCTGGGTCATGGGATACCTTTCATCAAGATTGATGAAATTGATGATAAACTTTGAAAAAGTAGACATTGTTTTTGTAACATAGGGATAATTTTTGTGAAGGTTCATGTTATTCTTGAGTTCTTTCAGAAAAATGGGATTTTTGCTGAAATATTCAAGCATTCCTTTTGCCAGCAGCGCTATTTTAGGAGGATCTCCACCCTGCTTTACCACTTCTTTAAAAAAATCATCACTATATCCATCAAAAACAGAGTTTATGAGGTCATCTTTGTTTTGATAATAGAGGTAAAATGTTCCTTTTGCAATTCCGGCCATTTTTACAATATCATTGACCGAACTGTTTTCAACGCCCTTTTCAGTGAAAAGCTGTACCGCGCACTCTTTGATCATATCTCTGCTTATAATTCGCTCATGTTTATCTAATGAATTTGTTGCGGTATTCACCATTATTGCTCCTTTGATATAAAATCACAGGCATATTGATTTTAGCGCGGTTTATAATCAATATTTTTTTGGATGTTTTTTTAAAAAGTGTATATATGCTCCAAAAGTGTAAAAGTCAATTAAAAGACCGGACGGACGGTTTTTTAATTGACTTTTTATGAACTTTTTGTATATTTGATATATGAATTGATGATGTTTAATCGTCAATAAATTTAATTTTTGCTTTTAAATGAGTTTAACTTTCGATATACCCGCTTATGCATGGGGCAGCCTGGTGCGTGGCTGCCCCATGTCCCTTTTATTGCTTCATCAACTCAATAATTGAAAGAGAAGGATCACCTGAACCGCTTCCCGTTGTTAATGGGCTCCGTTTTATTATGGTAAAACCGGCAGAATCGAACAGATTTTTATATTCACTCATGGTCCTCTCACATCCTCCGCCCATTACCAGAACTTCCAGGTCAAGAAGCCTGGTAATTGAGAATTCATTGCCTTCAGGAAGTACATTTTCTAAAATTAAAAGTCTTGATTCATTGTTCATGGCTTTCCGGCAGTTTTGCAGTATTGTTTTGCAGCGCTTATCATCCCAATCATGAAGGATATGTGACATAATATAGATGTCGCTTTCCGGTGGGATTTCCAGAAAAAAATCATAATCAATAGAATTACAACTCTTTTCAAGATTTTTTGAGATAATTATCTCCCTGGTTTTCTTAACTACTTCGGGCAGGTCTGCGATGGTTCCTTTAATATGGGGGTTTGCCCCAAGTATTGCTATCATGAGGCCGCCATAACCTCCGCCAATATCCGTGAGAGTGTTGATTTCCGTAAAATCATAGTAATTGATGATATGACTGTGTGAGATTGCTGCTTTAATTGATTGGGCTTCATTAAAGATTTCCCCTGCTTCGGGATTTTTTCCAAGCCATTCAAAAGCCTGCATTCCAAATGCTTCTTCAAAAGGGATTTTTCCCGTTTTTACGCAATCAAATAGTTCCTCCCAGGCTTTGTTATGCCAGTCCGAAAGGAACATCAACGCAAGAGATCTCATTGCTCCTGTTTGTAAAGATTCCGCCATTGGGGTAAGCTCAAATACCCTGTTTTCTTGTTCTGAGAAAATACCAACTCCTGCCAGTGCTCTCAGTACCCGGTAAAGATATGGTTCGTAAGTTCCGGTTTCTTTTGCGATTTCCTGAACTGACCTGGGACCGTTTGAAAGGATATCGGCAATTCCAAGTTTCGCGGCAATATAAATGGGTTTTGTGATCCATTTTGACGTAATAAACTGCATCATTTGTTGTGATGCCTGCATCGATTCTGTTGTGTTTGATGGTTTCATTGATTAACTCCTTTGTTAATAATATTAATAAATTTTTCGCACAGGTATGTGCAGGTAAACGAGGTTTGGAAATTGCCCTGGGAGGAAGTTTGGATAGGGAAAAGGTATGTAATGATAGAGAAGTGTTAAAAAATTGAAATACGTGGTTTTTTAATGAGGTTATTGTTTTTGAGGTTTTTATGGAGTCGGAAGAGGTGCTCTATAAAAATAAATATAATAAATATTTCTGTGTTTGTCAAGTCCCGATATAAAAAAGTTATTAATAATTGTGGATAACCTTGTGGATAAGTTCCTCTATTTTTATGTACAACTCACCTTTTGTTGTTTATGACAGATGTGTCAGGATATTTTCCGCCTGGGTGGGTTGACAAACCGTGGATTTTGTATATCTTTTAAATCATAGCCTCTTGACCTTTGATTGATCCATAGGAGAAAAACAGTATGATAGAATCCACAAAAAGCCGTGATGCCAAAAAAGTGATTTTTTTTCTGCCCGTTCTCTATACCACTTTTCTTCTTATAGTTTTTGCCGCACTACTTTTCTTTTTATAATTACTGATTTTGCAGCTCTGCCGGAAGTTTAAATATCACAGATGTCACAAATTCTATAATAAGCCCAAAAACCGGGTTTAGAATAAGAACGACTAATACAACAGCAACAGGGTACGCGAATAAAAAGTCCGCGTAAGCAAAAATGGATCCCACTATTGTTCCAATAAAGATCCCATGCAGGCTCCAGTGCATCCGTAATCCCGATATGCCGATAACAAACCCTATCATCATTCTATTGAGCAGGATAAAACCTAAATTTACCCCGGTAAATTGCAGGTTGAAGATGATTTTTCCGCCAAAATAGCAGCAAACTCCGCATAGCGCGCCGGTAAACAGTGCTGCGAACAGTCTTTTGGGATTAAACATAAGAATTCTCCTGGTTCATATTATTTTATAAAGAGGGCCGCCTTTTTTCCCCAGCTCATCAACTTTCCCGGTTACCGCGGGATCTTCTATTAATGGTGGTGTATGATGAGGTTTCAGACGCGCGTCAATAATCAATGGTCCTTTGCAGCCCCAGTGCTTATGCTCCGTAAAGCTGTTTACTCCATATATGTCATGCGAGGGATTTGACCGGGTAAAGGTTGCCCAGAGAAAGTTGCTTTCATTTTTAGCGGCAAACTCACTATCATCGACAATAATAATAACAGCTATTTCTTTTAAACTGCTGTTTTTTAATGATTGAGCCAGCTCCTCTATTTGTGTTGAGCCTTTTTTATAATTGGAGAATTTTGGGCCTTTTATAAACATGATCCCGGGCAGCCCTGTGCGGGGATCTTTAAATCCCGTTGGAAGTTTACCCAGCCGGGGGATGGTTGTTGATAAAGAGCGAATTTTTTCACCGGCAGCCGCAATAATAACTTTTGACCCTTCATTAAATGCACTGCCTGAATAATCCAGGGTGTCAATAGTCGTTCGTGTTAAAAAGTGAATATCCCTGCTCCAGTTAACCCGTTCAAAGATATGAGTGAAAAAATCTTTTATAGTATAAATATCCAGCTGAGGATTATCTTCATATGCTGAAATAAATAGATATTTCGCAAGAGAGCAAGGCCCGTACCCGAGAATGGCATTTGCGGCAGTGAGGAGTTCCTGGGGCTTCCTGTTTTCATAGGGTACATACCGTTCCCTGGCTATTGCCAAAAGCAGGGGATGAACTCCGGCCGCGTCTACAGCATGGACTGCTTCCACTCCGGGAAGTTCCGCGGAAACTACTGATCCGGTTATTTCTTGTATTAATTCCCCAAAAACCGTATCTTCCTGGGGCGGCCGTCCTACTACGGTAAATGGCCAGATGGCATCTTTCCGGTGATAGACTGAATCGACCTTAATATAAGGAAACTCATGGTGCATACTATAATAGCCCAGGTGATCGCCAAATGGACCTTCTGTTTTTGTCTCCCCATAGACCAGGGTTCCGGTTATACAAAAATCAGCGTCTGTTGAAATGGTAAAACCATTTTTTTGGGAATATCGAAACCGGCGTTTTCCCATGAGCCCGGCAAATATTGCTTCCGGCATGGTCTGAGGCAGCGGCATAACTGCCGCGAGAGTATGAGATGGCGGTCCGCCAACAAAAATACTTACGGGTAAGGGCTCTTTCCGGGCTATGGCTTTGGTATGGTGAATGCCTATATCGCGGCGGATCTGGTAGTGAAGCCCTATCTCTTTATTTGGAATATAATCATTACCGGAAAGCTGCACCCGGTACATTCCCAGGTTTGAGTTCCATATACCGGGCTGTTCCGGGTCTTCCGAGTAAACCTGGGGCAGCAGCACAAAAGCTCCGCCATCTTCGGGCCAGCACCGGATTTGAGGAAGTTTTTCTATTGTTGTTTTATTTTGTAAAACCGGGCCGTTTCTTACCTTTTTTGGCAGGGCGTAAATTGCCGTAAAAGGTGCTTTTTTATTTTTCCAGGGACTTTTTAGACCGCTTAACGGATCTCTGCTTATTTCTATAAGCTTTTTTACCTCTTCAAGACTGGACCGGAATATGAACCGGGCACGGTCCAGGGTCCCAAAGAGATTGGATACCGCGGGAAAAGGGCTGTTCTTCACGTTTTCAAAGAGGAGAGCGGGTCCGTTATTTTGATATACCCGCCGCTGGATCTCAGCTATTTCAAGATTGGGGTCCAGCTCTTGTTTTATACGGATTAACTGCCCATGCCGCTCCAGGTCCTCTACGCACTCTTTTAAGTTCTTATAGTTCATTTCCAATGATTTTTGGCGTTAAATTTATTATTGTCAAGTAAAAAGATAGCAGAGGCTTTATTCAGGGCTATTTTGAGTTTTTTTACTATTTATTTTGGCCTGTCAGGCCGATTTAGTTATGTAGTTTGTATAGTTTTGACTTTAACCTCAAAAAAGGAGTTGTATTCTTGTGGAAATGGATGGGTATCAATTTTGTATTTTAGAAGATGAAGTTGATTATATTGAATATGAAAAAGGGCTTTTTAGTGTATTCAGAGCTTCTTCTCCTGACGGTTTTCTGATGAAGAATTACCAGGTTATTGAAGATTGCCGCTTGAAACCGTATTTCTCCTATTCCGATCTTGTTATTTACGCCATAAAAAAAGATGAGGAAATTGTTACTGCTATGGCCTTCAATCTGAATATCAATCAAGAACTTCAGCTTGAAAAGATGAAATTTAATATTGATAACAGGAAATCAGGAGTTGATTACTGTGAAGGGATTAATTTTTTCAGTACCCTGGAAAAATATGAGAGGACTCTGGAGCGGTTCGGTATACTGGTAAAATGGGGTAATTTCGCGTTTGAAGATTTGAAAAAAAGAGGAATAAACAGGTGGTTTGGCTCCTGTGATGAGAAGCTGATGAATTTTTATAAAGTGCTAAAGTGTGAATTTATTGGTGAAATTGACCTGGATGGCATTACAGAACATCTATTTTTTCGCGAATTGTGATTATTTTTTAATTTTTTTTATCAAAACTGCGGATTCTTTCCCAATTCTTTCATCAATCTGTTCTTTTTCAGCTGGTTTAAGGCTGGAATACCCATTATTCAAATTGTCGTTTAATGTCTCCTGAATATCCTGTGTTAATTCTTTTAATATCTTGTTTTTATTTTTTGAAGTTAATCGGCCTGTTTTTGATATGGCGCTATTCAGCCGTTCTTTTGTTATGAGCGGCAGCACGTTGGTCTTAAAAAAATGCTCGTTGATATTAATATCAGCATGATTGCTTTTTTGAGGCTCCGCAGCGCTTGATGTCCATTTTTGAGCCTGCTGAAAGCGTTTATCTTCTGAAAATTGTGGTATTTTTATCTTAAGAACCGGCCGCATAAGCCCTTTTTGGGTTTTTATATAAAAATTATTATATGGCTTTATTACGATTCCTTCGGCTTTATTGTCAAAGCCGCCAATTTCCGGAAACCCAAGTAAAGCCGGTATGGTAGATCTAAAACCGGTTTCATAGGCAAGAGCTTTTTCATAGGAACCGGTATAGAGTGCCCGGCTGTAAAACAGCTCAAACTCTATGCATATTTGTTCAAATATATTAAAATCGAGATAATTTTTTTCTCCGGAATCGTGAATACAGGCTATATCAAAAATTGAGAATTCAATGTTTGGGGAATAATAGATCCCGGTTTGTACTGCCTGTACGGTGGAATTGGGACGCACGCCGGGGTGGGGATATTCGCCGCCGAATAATTCTCCGTATACTGATATTTGAGCGATTGTATTGTTTTTTTCTTTTAAAATTGGGAACAGGTTCTCTATTTTGGGCAACAGTGTTTTTTTGAGCGTGCCATAGCCAAAAAAATCTTCATTCCCCGAAAGAAGCTCTTTTCTTTTGGCAAATTCAATTTTCTTGCCGTTTGAATGAACGCAAAAGTTCGCTCCATGTATTTTTTCCGTAACCACCCAATCGGTTTTATTAAACTGGCGATAGTCTTTTTCGGTTAAATTCCATTTGCGAAAATCTTCGCTTATTTTTTCATATGAGTAGTGTTCTATTTGCCGTAATTGTTTCATACTATTTTTGATGATATTGCTATTGACAAAATATTAATACAAGCCACTTTTTGCGCTAAAGTAAAATAAGGTAAAATATATGAAAGATTACGCAGCGTTTTTTGATCTCGATCACACTATTCTCAGTATTAGCAGCGGTCATGTTTCAGTCCGGTATTTTTATGAAAATAAACATGTCAACTATTTTGATCTGTCTAAAATTATAGCAATATTCATACTGGAGCGGCTTAACCTGGTTAAAATTGATTATTTAGCAAAAAGCTGGGCTTTGTGGTTTCGCGGCAAAAAAGAAGCCGATATGCTTCCCCATTTTCTGGCAATTAATGCTGTCTTAAAAGAAAATGTCCGTGAGGGCGCGATTAAAGAGATTAATTTTCATAAAGAAAACAATGCCCAAATTATTCTTCTTTCTGCCTCCCTGAATCTTGTCTGTGATCATTTAAAAGATTATATTCCTCTTGATGATGTTTTATGTACAAACTTTGAATCCGAAAACGGGCTGTTTACCGGGAAGATGCTAACCAGGTACTGTTTTGAAAAGGAAAAACTAAATCGTGCTGCTGAATATTGCAGGGAGAATAATTTTAGCCTGGAAAACGCTTATTATTATGGTGATTCTTTTAATGACCGGTTTATTCTTGAAGCTGTTGGCCATCCCAGGTGTGTTACTCCTGATAAAAAACTTCTAAAAAAAGCTCAGGAGAACAACTGGGATATTTGCAACTGGTAAGATTACGGTGTTGCCGGTGTAGTTGGTGTAGTTGGTTTTTTTTCTCCTGCCGGAGCTACGGGAGCTGTAGGCTGCGGTTTTGGCTCGTCATAGAGTAAGGGCATGCAAAAATTATCTACATTGTCATTTATTACAGCAGATAACTTGCTTCTGAGGGCAACGCATTCCGGTATTTCTCTATAGCTCTTAACATATAATCCTTCCTCAAGAAGCTTGGTCTGGCAGACAAGAGCTCCTTTTGAGCCGTACATAAAATCATTTTCAACTTTCAGCATTTTATCCAGTTCTTTTTCATCTACAAGTTTGTCCAGTTCCGCAAGAGGCATTGTCTCACTTGGAAATTTGTTGTTCATTACTTTGGCTTTGGCGTATGCCGGATAGAATTTACCGTCTTTTTTCCAGTTCGCGTCTATTTTCTGACGGCAGATCTTACCCTTATAGTAGATATTCATCATATTCCTGTCGGCGCGTTCTATTTCCGCGAAAAATTCAGCGTTCAGGTTAAGTATATGCTTTTTTTTGTACAGGAGCATGGTTTTGCCTGTTATCGGGTCAATAACGTCCTTTTCGAGTTTTATCATATTCTGGAATTCGGTATTTTCCACCCAGGGAACAACTTCCATGGTTGTTACTTTTCCGGTCATTGGATCCTGCATTGAAATAAACGCGTCTTTTATGGCGGCCTTGAATGTTTCAATATCATAGGATATAAGGGACGCTTCCTGGCTTTTTCCCAGTCCCCATGCCTGGGCTGTAATAGTCAGTTTTTTCGTTCCGGCTGCGGCTTTTAGTGACGCGCTTGAAGAGGCTCCTGCTCCGGCAAAACCCTTGATCGACATTTCCAGTTTATCCTCAAAAGAGGCATCTGAATGTACTGAAATATCAGTATAGGTGAATACCGCTAGAAATTTGGCGTTTCTTCCCAGGGACCGGACATAGTATGATCCGCAGCTGCTGAAAAAACCGGGAATATCATTATTTGTGAGGAGCTCTCCGGCTGAACTGCTTAATCGCGTTCTGGCCTCATCAACAGAGGCGTAATATGTATCCATATTTATTTCCGCGTTTATATGATGATAATATTCTTTTACGCCACTTGAAAAAGTATATTTTTGAGTATAGTCAGCAGTAACGGCAACGCCTGATACTGGCACAGCAACATTTGCCTGTGCCCCAATACCGGCAGAAGCACTTGCTGAAGCAGTGTGTTCTACAGATTCAAATTTATACTGAAAATCGTATGACGGCTCGGTAATTACCACATTATCCATACATTTGGATTGAAAAGTATTGGTTACAATAGTATAGCCTCTTCCCAGAACCGGAGTAAGTGCTGTATCTGATATTCTGGCATCACGTATGATGGTAGGACCAGCATAAATGCTAAAAAAGATAACCAGTACTATGAGCATAAGCAGTAATCGGCTTAATCTTTTCATTTTTTCCTCCGGCTTGAGCTGTAACAAATGCAATATTCTAATTAAAAATTCAGTAAATATTTATTCTATATTATAGCTCTTCATTAATGCAAGGACTTTTTTGGGTTTTTTATCAATATGAATTAATGAATTATATCTTTCCCGATGATAAAAACCGGTATAAATTACTATTAATATGAACAACTTCCTCATGTTTGTTCGGACTTTCTATAAAAATGATCCTGTGCTTGCTGAGATCTTCTATTGTGAGGTCATTTTCATGGATTTTTTTAAGCTGTACCCCTTCCAGTTCCAGTTCCTTTTTGAAATATTCGCTTTTTCTTTTTGTGCATTTTTGTGTATAAATGTTAATAAACCTTGTCTTATGGGTTTTTATCCATTTTTTAAACGTTTCCTGGTTATTATATAAACCGTCGAAGAGGTAGACTTCTTTTATATGTTCCGTGAGGCCTCCTTTTTTTATTATGTTTGCTATTGCCTTATAAGCGCCGCTATGGCCGCATATTACTATGGACCCGGGGGTAATTTTCCCGAGTGTTCCCTGTTTTTCCAGGGTTTTGCTGACTTCGTTTATCAATTGTTTGAACCCGTTTTTGTCTTCCATTTTGCCGGCAAATGAATCAGGCGCGTTTTTTGGACCTTCCGGAAAGATCAGTATGGCGTTCCTGTTTGAACGTTCGAACTGCTTAATTAAACGGAATTCTTCTATGGTTTTATCGACATTATTATACCACCCGTGAAAATAAATGACAAAATTTACGGGACTTTCTCCTGTATGATTCTTTTTAAGAGTTTCCGGAATATAAACCGCCACTGTATTGTCGTTATAGTGCTTTGAATATGAGTAATATATTCCTTTGCTGGTATAACCCTTGCTTCTTTTTGGGTGAGGAAAGGGGGCGTTTGCTAATTTTAAATATTGCAGTTCACCTTTTTGGTTGATCGTACTCTTTTTTTCAGCTGCATAATTTATGCATGAAAATACCGTGAGTATTAAGAGTAATATTATTGCTGATTTGTGTGCAAATTGCTTTCGATTGTTCATTGGATGCCTCCGAAATCTGTGATTTCCTGGCATCCACTACGTATGAACTCCGAAAATGTTCATTTTTTTTGAAAAAATTCAAAAAAAATGATATTTTTTAGTTTTTATTTGATCTAATTAAACGAATTAAAATATAAACAGGGATAAAAATACTTCCCAGTATAAGAGACGCTGAATAAAGCGGCCATTTTCGTTGAATTGTCGATTTTTTTACACTTATCATCAGGAATATTCGTATTAATACTTCAAGAGAAATCAGGGCGATAAACAGGTAGAATGGTTTCCCTTCATAAGGAGATCCGGGTTTGGTTCGTATTATTACCGTTGTCCGCAGGAATCTTTTTTGTGATTCTATATTTTTTTCAAGTTTATCTAATTGAGCTTCAATCTTCTTTTTTTCTTTTTTGGTTGTTTCAATTAGTATGTAGCTTTCAAACATCGTTCTGGTTCCTGGTCCTCCTTTTTTGGAATGGACTTTTGAACGAACAGGTTTAATATAAACATCAGATTTTGTAGTTTCTTTTTCTATGTTATTTTTTTCCAGGAATGCCTGCACTGTATAATTGGCATTGGTGCTCCCTTTGTAATACTCTTCTTTGTGAAATCTTTTTTTCCGGTGAAGAAATTCCTGGAACGCTGGATCGTTGTTTTGAGACATAATATCGGCCTGGATGGTTTTTATTTCTCCTATATATCCACGGAACACAAAGGTCATTGCTATGAGCAAGGGCAGAAAGGCTGCTATGTTTCGGAGCGCCGATGCGGTAAACAGTCTTTTTTTAGAACGAGACTGTTCCGGTTCAAGAGTATCGAGTTTCTTTAACAGGTTCTGTTTAAAACCCGGAGAAATTTCGGGCATTGGTTCCGAAGCGAGAACCCGGTTATTCCGCAGAATGGTCTCTTTCATGCTCCGGCATTCCGTACACTCAGCAAGGTGTTCTTCAAGTTTTATTTCGTTTTCAGGGTCAATTTCATGAAATATATATTTTTCAAATATCAGGTCATGAAAAGGACTATGAGAATTATTCTCGCCCATTCCGGATTCTCCTTTTTAACATTAAAATAGACCTGCTGATACGCGTTATATAGCCGTGATTTTACTGTTCCCATTGGGATCGAAAGAGTTTCGGCTATTTCATTATATGAAAATTTCTCGAAATGAAAGAGGATAAACGCCTCTTTTTGCTTTTCCGGCAGTGATTCTATTGCTTTTTGAAGTATTTCTAATAATTCTTTGTCCAGCAGTTCCTGTTCCGGCTGGCTTTCAGTGCCCGCGATGGTTTCTACCAGGGGCGGTGCAGCGGGATTATTTTTGCTTGTAAAACTCCTGTCAAGGGAGAGTACCTTTTTTTTCTTTCGGAAGAAGTCGTAACACAGGTTGGTCGCGATTTTATAGATCCAGGGTTTAAAGGGCTGTGTTGTGTCATATGATTCTATGTTAAGATAAAAGCGAATAAAAACTTCCTGGAGCAGATCTTCCGCGTCATCACTGTCCCTGGTAAGGCGATAGAGGTAGTTTAATAATCGTTGGCTGTACCGGTCTACAATTAAACCAATAAGAGTTTTATCACCTTTTTGGATTTGGGATATTATCTCTTCATCTTCCATCTTTTTTTAACCATTTATGAATTCTCATTTGAATTCTTGTGAAAAATGATTCCGTCTTCTCTTCAGATGATTTTTTTTCTGATTTTACAGTGATGCTGGAACAACCAAAATTTTCCAGAATTGTAACTGATGATTCTTGGTTTATTTTTTTTGGTTCGTTATTCATTTTATTTTTGTTATAATATCTTTGATCTCATTTTTAGATATCATAGCATCAAGAATAATCTTGATAGCTTTTTTATCATCCTCATCCATTTGCGCAACTTTTTCAAATTGCTGTAGTAAGTCCATATCTCGTATTGTTTCACCTGAGATATTTTTAGGATTGTCAAACAGAAGAAAATCAGAACTTACTTCAAAAAATTCAGCTAATTTTTTTATCGTATCAGCAGAAGGCATTTGTTTATTTGATTCATACCTGCTAATATTGGTGATATGAACTTCCAGGATATCTGCCAGTTTTTCCTGAGAAATATCCTTTTCCTTTCTTAGCTTTCTTATTTTTTGACCCAGACTCATGAATTAACTCTTTAAAATTATTATTATGATGTATATAAATATAATATTTTTTTAGAAAATCAAGATATTTTTCTTGACGGATAAACAGTTGGCTCTATGTTTAATGGAGTTAACTGTTTGAAATATAGAAGGAAGCCCATGCTTCAAACAATTCAGGAAAACCAACACTTTAATTCTACACAGCAGCCTGTGCTTAAACAAAAAACAATAACTATTGACGAAATTGAAAAAGAGGCTCTTGAAGCCATAATCAAGGAAATCTTATTGAATCTCCCCATTGACCCCGATGCTGGCGATGAACTTTATCGCTCCGATATAAAAGAAGATCAGGATCATTTTCAGCTTTTTCTTTTTTTTACAATTTTTTTGCGAAAAAAGTTCCCCTTTTCAATGTTATAATCAATCCTGGGGTCGCACCCCCCGGAAACCGGTCCTGTTTAAAAAGAGTTTCTTGAGAGTGCTGACCCCGGCCCTTCGGCTCCGCTCAGGGACCGGATGGCCGGGAAAAATAGGTCAGAAACTGTGGTGATACCGGGGTCTGCTTCCGAAGATGCTCCGGAAAAGGGTTTGGTCCTGAGAGACGTTGCAGTGCAACGCCTTTACTGGCTTGTTTCAGGCCAGGGTTATGGAGATTCCGGAAGGGGCGCAAAAGTTAGTGTATCCTTTGTGGTAGGATGCCACGTAAAGGCATTTCGGCAGTATTTCTTCTTTCTTGCCTGTTTTTTCTTTACACCCGTATATTAAAAAGAAGGCAAGACAAATGGTAATCGCTATTATTTTTTCATTATTGTTATTCAACTCCCTATTCCCGCGTTTTTAGTATAAACCGGGAAAAATAAAATTGCTTGATTGGCTTAAAATCATATGATAAAGTATATTATATGGATGGTTTCTTTAAAAAGAAACCATTTAATTGAGCAGGATTTGCGTACCCGTGAGAGCATCTTTTTCCTTTAGTATTTTTACGATTTCTTTGTAGTAGGTACACTGGTATCCGTGTATGGCAAGATCCAGGGGAGATTTTCCCGCTTTATTCCTGGTATTCACCAGGGTTCCTTTGTTGAGCAGCAGCCGAATGATTTTTATTTTGCAGTAAGAGACTGCCCAGTGAAGAACGGAATTCCCCCTGGTATCTTTTGTGTTAATGTCGCCCCCTTTGTTGAGAATGGAGCTAACTGTATCTTCGTCTTCTAATAAAACCGCTTCAAGAAGATTAACCTTAGCACCCTTTTCAAGGAGCAGCCGGGCTGATTCTTGAGTACCCTTGATCAATGCCTCTAATAGCGGTGACTTGTCATATGAATCGATAATATTAATAGAAGCTCCCTTCTCAATTAAAAAGGCTGCGCCCGGGGTATTGCCTGCTTTGATTGCCCAGTATAACGGTGTCATACCATAGGTATCCTTCACGTTAACATCCGCTCCTTTTTTTACCAGGAGCCTGGCTATTTCCATTTGATTATTATAGAGCGCGTGAGACAGCGGGGTGAGTCCTTCAATATCCCTGGTATCGACATGAATGCCAATATCCAGAAGCATATTCATAATAGTTCTATCCCCTTTTTTGGCGGCATAGTGTATGGAAGCGGCATCTATGCTTACGGAAATTAATATAAATACTATCAATACCGTAATCGCTGCGCATAAGGGTAATAATTTTATTCCGGCAGAGCCCATATTCTAATACTATACTACAAAAAACAGGTATATCAAGCGGTTTTATTCCGTGCTAACCATTTTTTAAATTTAACCGATTCAATATGGAGCACCAGGACTTTAATAACGGGAAGAACCCTGTTCAGCAGCAGCAGGAACCGGTAGAGCCGTGAAGGATGAATGGTATTGCTTCCTCTTTTTATTCCTCTGACAACTTTTTTTGCCACAACCGCGGCGTCCTGGCTGGGAAAGGGGACCGGGCTGTCACCTGCTTCCTTGAAAAAATTTGTCCTCGTTGCTATGGGATATATAATCTGAATTTTCTGTCCTTTGTTCAGCTCATATCGATAGGCTTCCGCAAATCCCTTTATGGCTGCCTTCGTACTGGAGTAGAGAGCATACCCCGGCAATGACCAATGCCCCATAGCGCTTGAGGTGACCACCATTGAGAATCTTCTATCACCATAGATTTCTTTCATCTTTTCTGCCGTATATATGGCTGAAAATGTATTTACCCGGTAAATTTTCTCAATATGCTCCCAATTGGCTGAAGATATTTTTTCATAATAGGCAAATCCCGCGTTAGCAATGAAAATATCTATATTCGTAAGGGTTTTAACCGCGAAATCAAAAAGGGCATCGACATTTTCTGCCAGGGATAAATCACACTTATATAGTGTAACTTTTGGAGAGATGTCCTTTATTGGATCGGGATTAAGATCAACGGCTATGATTTTACAGTCATATTTGAGCAGTTCACCCAGGATTTCCCTGCCGATTCCCGATCCCGCTCCCGTTATAATAATATTTTTCCCATTTAGATTCATCTGTTTTCTCCCGGCACTGGTTTCATTATTTAACAGTCATTATGAAAAAAGTAGTTGCGTTTTGCAAGCACTTTTTTCATAATGACTGTTAAATGATTGCAAAATGCAACTAATTAGGAGGATCGTATGACTAAAAAAATTCCGGCTCCCTGGACCTTACATGGCAAGGGATATATGTTTGTGTATAAATTTAAAAAGGATTTATACGGAAAGGATTACTATACCGACACCTGGGGAAGCAATGCACCTTTTTCCGGTTTTGGCACCATGATGCTTGTTGATTACCGGGATTCGGACGCGGGTCCCTATGGGGAACTGCTCTTTTCTCCGGGCAGGTTTAGATATGAAGGAAAACGTTTTCATTCCGTAACAAAAATTTATGTTTCTTCAATGGTAAGTGTCTTAAATGGCAGAGAAAACTGGGGGATCCCAAAGGAACAGGCCGATTTTTCCTTTACTGAACTGAAAGGCAGCAGGGAACGTATTACCGTGGCGAAAGATGGTGTTGTTTTTTTTGATGCCGTGATTCGTAAAAGAGGGCCGCGTTTTCCCATTACTACAAAGGTTGTACCGCTGCCGCTCGTTCAATTCCTTGATAATAAATCTTTTATTACCAGGTTTTTCGGTAAAGGCAAGGGACGCTTCGCGAAAATTGAATCTATGGAAATAAATAATTCATTTTTTCCGGATATTTCCGAAAATAAACCTATGACCAGTATCGGTGTTGAGGACTTTGAGATTACCTTTCCTGTTGCTGGCTAAACCCGGAGGTCCATATGACTACATTAGATGATCACGTGCCCGCTTTGAAAAAACTTCTCGTGGAGAGCAGTGACCTGCTTGAAATTTTCAATTATTTCCTTGATCATTTTGTGGATGATGAAACCCTGGTAAAGAAAAGTAAAAAATTTCAAGATCCCCTGTTTAAAAATATTGTAGATGGAACTATTGGACACATCTTAAAGGGAAAAAAAAGCAACATAACCGCGTATAAGATGCTGCAATATAAATCAACGGGCTTTTATCATGGTGTTCTTATGGCGGGCATGAATTTTTTTACCTGTTTTTATTTTTCCGATATCGATAAAGGATTGATTGGGTATCCCGATGAAAGAATGCATACTAATATTGTGAGGATATCAACCGCTGTTGTTGATGCCCATAAAGCTATAATTTCAAATCCTTCAACTACACAAAATTGATTGACAATGAGTTCCTGAACAGGGAAACCGTGTAGTATGAATTTTACACGGTTTTGAGTCAGAGCTCCGGGCCGGTTTATACAATAACCCCATAGTCATTTCTCTTACTTGTTATATCTTTATCAATCATCTGGTTCCCATTTATGAAAACAGCTTCAATTCCGTCCGGTTTGCGGCTGGTTTTTAATTGGGTATTATTATCTTTGATATTTTTATAATCAAATACCGTAATATCGGCTGCGTATCCTTTTTTTAAGAATCCCCGGTCCTTGATTTGATACCGCTCCGCAGTAGCTCCGGTCATTTTATATATCGCTTCTTCCAGTCGAATCAGCTTATTCTCGCGAACCAGCTGCAGAAAACGCGGGAAATTTCCCGTTACTGCCGGATTCTGAACTCCAGCCGCTGCGGGTAGAGCGTCTGTCATGAAAAGCGCTGCCGGGTGCATTATCATGGATTTTACTAAATTTAAATTGCTGTATTTGTGGTTGAGGACTTCCGCTTTTCCATTGGTTCTTTTTACAAAATCGATGTAATTTATAAATTCGTCGAGACCTCTTTTTTTTGCGATCTCACTGAGAAATAAACCGTCATATTGTTTCAGTTCGGGAACCAGCGCGTCCGTAACCTGGATATCACCATAGCCAAAACCGAGAAGCGTTTCTATTACCGTAAATTCCATTTTTAATTTATTGAGGGCGCTCCTGTCATTAAATATACCGGGCATTCCAGCCAGGAACCATTCGGGCATTATCACATTAATGATTGATTGACCACAATGATAGGCATAGGTATCAAATTTAATATCCAGACCTTCAGCTCTTGCCGCATCAATGAGTTCAATTGCTTCGTCATAGGTGTCCCAGGAGCTTTCTCCAACAAAAATTAAATGGGAAAGCTGCATTCTTACTCCGGTTTCCCTGGTTATTTGTATCATTTCTTGAATCGCAAGGATATTATGGGGAGTGCCGAAAAATTCAAGCGGGTAGGTTCCGGAAAGTGATGAATAGGCTTTCATATGAACAGTGAGAATTTTATTGTGCTTTTTGACTATTTTCGCCACTTCCTTAATTTCATGTAACGTGGCGAATATACCGGGCTCATATTGAAGCCCAAAGGAGACTCCCCGCGCGCCCTGTTCCAGGGCCTGTGTAATGAGATCATGAATTTCTTTTTGTTCGTCTTTGTTCAGCGGTTTGGGATCATATCCCCGCATTGAAGTCCTGATTGTGCCGTAACCGGCAAGGGCTGCCATATTATGGCTTAAACCGGTTTTTTTTATATGAGCATAATATTCTTTAAATGTTCTCCACTCAACCTTGCATAAATTGCCAAGACCGGCTTCAACCAGGTCAATATGTTTACTCGCTTTTCTAAATCCCGCGATGCCGAAACCGCAATGCCCGGTTATGGCAGTGGTCATTCCCTGTTCGGTAAATGGAATTTTTAACGCGTCATTTTTATTTGGAAAGATCCAGTCCATGTGTGAATGGGCATCAATGAATCCCGGGGATATTGCTTTGCCCGCGCAGTCAATTGTTTTTCCGCTAAACGGTATATCTTTCCCCGTAACTTCTTCTATTTTGTTCCCGTTTATTAAAAGGTCGCCGTGATACGCTTTTTCACCGGTTCCGTCCAGTATGAGCCCGTTTTTCAGTAGAATTCTTGAGCGCGAACTGCCCGTAATTCGCAGGGATTCTCTCTTCGCGGGAATTCCCGGCAATGTTTTATCGTAGGATACTCCTGTTGGAGCTTCATTTTTACAGTGAATAAAGGGTAATCCCAGTGACAGCAAAGAGAATTTCGCTGTTTTTGAGATGAATTCACGGCGTGTTGTTTTGCTCATATTGATTTCTCCCGGTTGCAGCTGGTCTTGTTTAATTATTAAATACAGGATTTATTTGTAAATATAATTCTTTACAGGGGCTGTTTTTTTAGGAGATAAACCTCCCAAAGGTTAATCATAATATTCCTGTCAATAGAATTAAAACTTGCCGGACGGTTTTTTTTGTTGCCAGAAATCGTTTAACATGGAAGAATATCATTCTTAAAATGATTTTGCTTGAAAAAATAGTGAATATATAGTATATTATATTTAAAATCTGAATTTTGAATTTGACCTTGAAAGGATTAATCAATAATGAGCAGAAAACTAAGCATTTTTATATTTTTGATGAGAAATATATTTAAACGGCGCGTGTCTATATTAAGGCTCAATGCCAAAAGTCTTGAACGTTCAAGAAGGCGGATAAATGCATTCATGAGAAGAAGGAAAACGCCTCCCTTTGTACGCATTGAAGAGACAGAGATCGACGGTGTTCCCGGAGAATGGATATATCCAAAGAACAGGGATGGAAGTGACATAGAGAATGAGAATATGATTTTATATTTTCATGGGGGAGGGTATATACACGGCTCTCCTCTGACTCACCGTACTTTAACCTGCAGGCTGGCGAAATATGCTGAGTGTAAATTACTCTCCCTTGATTACCGGCTTGCCCCGGTACATCCCTTTCCCGCTGCCCTGAGCGATGCGATTACCGTATATAAGCGGCTTTTGAAAAATTCAGTTAAACCGCAGAATATAATTCTCTGCGGCGATTCCGCCGGTGGGAATCTTGTTCTTTCTACCCTGCTTAAGATCCGCGATGATAAATTACCGGCTCCCGCAGGCGCCGTATGTATTTCTCCCTGGGGAGATTTAACCCTGTCGGGAGAATCTATGGAAAAAAATAAAAAAATAGAATCGGTTTTACCGCTGAAAAAGATGTCCGGTGTTGCTGAAGCGGTATTAAACGGCCATGATCCCCTGGACCCGCTTATCTCTCCTGTTTTTGCTGATTTTACCGGGCTGGGACCTTTTCTGGTAACAGTGGGAAGTAAAGAAATTTTGTATGATGATGCTGTTCGAATTGTCGAAGGAGCAAAAAACGCCGGAGTTGATGTTACTCTTCAAGTCATTGAAAAGGCTCCTCATGTGTTTCAGGCCTTAGCTCCCTTTGTTGAGGAAGCGAACAATTCAGTAAAAGAGATAAGTGTTTATATGCATAATACTTTTGTAAGGGCTGCGAAAGGGACCGCTCAAGGAACAGGGAAGAGATCAAAACTGGTATCATGAGGGAGTTGTTGATAGCTCCCGGAAGGGCTTTTACGTTATATATTTACTCATCTCTTTTGATGTTTCTATAAGCTCTTCCACCAGGTTTTTCGCCTGGCTGGCCTGTTCAATATTTTGCAGGGTTATTTCACTTGCTTCTTTTGTTTGTAATATTGTTTCATCACTGTGCTCGGCGATTGTATTGATCTTTTCCACAATCATATTATTTGAGTTTAAAATTTCATCGATCTTACCGGTTACAAGACTAACATTTTCATTAACTCCTTTCATCTTTTCGGTAATTTCATTGAATACGGTTTTTGTTTGTATAATATAATCACTCTGTTCCAGGTTGACCTCTTTGAGATTAACAACAGCATCCACTGATTCGTCGGCTTTTTGCTGTATTTCATCAAGGAATGAAGCAATGTCTGCCGCGGATTCGCCGCTGAGAGAGGCCAGTTTTCCAATCTCTTCAGCCACCACAGCGAATCCTCTTCCGGCGTCTCCTGCCCTGGCTGCTTCAATTGCCGCGTTCAGGGCCAGAAGATTTGTCTGGTCCGAAAGGCCCGTGATTATTTTTGTAATATTCTGGATCTCATTTGACTTTTCTTTGAGTTCTTCCATTGTTTTATAGGCATTTTCACTGTGTGTATTAACAATTTCAGATTTGCTGCTGAGATTATTGATTATATCAAAACCGGACTTAATTGTATTTTCCGTATCTCCGGAAAGTTCTCCCATGTCAACGGAAAATTTTGACGTATCCTGTATGATGGTTTGGATAGTATGAGTCAGCTCCGACTGGTCATTAATACTGCCGGCAGTAGCAGCAGCTCCGTTTGATATATTATCTACGGCGCTTGTTACTGTATGTGCCGAATTAACCAGTTCATCAACAATGTTGCTTACCATTAATGAGTTCTTGTCCAGAACCGACGCTATTTTTAGCACATCCAGTAGAATTTCTCCCTGTTTTGTTTTTTCACTCTCAATTTTTTGGAGTTTTTCCGTGTTAAACCTGTTTGAAAGCCTGGTGGCAATCATCAGTGAAGCGCTATAAAGCAATACCGAAGATACCTGGATGGTATAATCTGTTGTACTGACAGAGTCTGTTTTTCCAAAAACACTAAGAAGAACTATCACTCTGCCTATATTCATGGAAGCAATGATACTGCAGCTCACAATAATAAGGGTAAGATCAAAATAAAGGATATACATGGCAAGAATGGGGAAAAGGTACACAAATACCAGGGTCCGGGTCGATGAGAACATTACAAAACCATATAATATGAAATATCCTAAAAGGGTGATTTTCCGAATGTTGTTATTTTCCGGATTTTTTTTGTATATAACTGAGGCGATTATCATTGGTATAAGGACAACGATAATAAATATTGCTATAAAGGGAAGTGACCGGCCCCCTTTAAAATATTCTCCAATATACCCGAGAATTAGCAAGATATCGAGAAGCCAATTAATAAGAAGAACAACTCTGTTGGTGCTTTGTATTGGATTTTCAATTTTCATTATTGCGTAGTATATCTTAAATAGTAATTATCGTCAAATATAAAATTAATTTCTTTTGGAGACGTTTGTGTGCAGGGGCCGCTGCAGCTCGCAATACTATTAAGTTTCTTTCGTATTTTTTCCCCGGCCGGGCCGGGTCATTTATCCTCTTTTACTGACCCCTTTCTTCCGGCTTCGCCGGGTCCGCACTCTCAAGAAACTAAATTGTGCAAGTGAGCGGGCCTGGAAGCATCCCTCTTCTAAATGCTGCGGAACTCGCGTTGCTCAAACAGTCCTCACATTTAGAAGAGGGATACTTCCAGGCCAGATGCAGATCGCAATACTATTTAGTTTCTGACG
>JAAENB010000678.1 GCA_024224995.1 bacterium
TTCTATTTTTGCGAAATCAAGCAGGTTGTTTATGAGCTTTAAAAGCCGTATCCCGTTTCTCTGTATATTCTTGAGAAAATTTTCATCAACATCCTTCTTATAGTCTCCCTGGAGAGCCGATTCTACCGGGGTGAGTATGAGTGTTAAGGGTGTTCGAATATCATGTGAGATATTCGTAAAAAAACCTGTCTTCAGTTTGTCCAGTTCCTTTAACTTCTCATTGGCTTTTTCAAGTTCAACAGTACGGTCCTTTACCTTCTTTTCCAGGTTCTGATACAGGGAGGCGTTCTCAATGGAGATCGCGGCCTGCGCGGAAAAGATCCGCAGCAATTCCAGCCGTTCGGGAGTAAAGGCATGGGGTGCCAGGTTATTTTCAAGATAAAGAATGCCCGATGTCTTTCCTTTATGAGTTATTGACGCGCATAGAATAGACCGGGGCTTGTTCTTTACGATATAGGAATCTTTCGCGAACCGTGTATCATTTGCCGCGTCATTGAGTATAAGATCGTTGCCGGTTCTGCTCACGTACTGAACTATGGACCGGGCCAGCTCACCGGATTCATCTACGGGGATTGATTTAAAAACTGTGGTCGCGGCATTATCGACCTGGACTTCTATTGTTAACAGCTCATTCGATTTTATAATAAAAAATCCCTTTTGAGCGCCCGCGTTTTCCAGGGCAATGGCTATTGTTTTTTTCAGCAGCTCCTCAAGTACAATCTCTCCGGAGATTGTTTGTGTTGTTTTTATTATTGATGATATATCAAGGGATTCGGAAGTGCCCCTTTTGGTTTCTTCTCCGCGACCGCTCTCCGCTGCCGTTTCAGCAAGGAGCCCGGGATATTTTTCCTTAAGCTGCGTCAGTTTGGCCGCGGCTCCCCAGGCCGCGTAGCAGTAATAAGCCTTTCTCATTATAAAGGCGGCAAACTCTTCTTCCCCTCTTCGCAGCAGGAACCGGGCATAGAGTTCATACCCAAGGGCTTCGTCCTGAATAAATTCATTTTCTTTCGCGTTCTTGATCGCTTCTTTATAATGCTCTTTCGCTTTTTCATCACTGCCCAAAACTCTCGCTTTTTCGGCCTCTACCAGGTGCCACTTTTGAAGATGGTTCATGGGCGCGTGAAAAGCCCATTTTTTCATTTTCTTCTGGTTTTTAGTCACCTTTTTTATATTCTCACCTAACGCAAGCAGGGTGAGCGATTCATAAAAATTATATATCGTGATGGAGAATGTAGCCCGTGACGCATTGATGTATTGAACCACATACCTTGAAAAATCAAGGGCTTCCCGGTAAAAACCCGCGAGGTAACTGAGAATAAGCTTCATCCCATATACCAGGAGAAGAGCGGCCTGGTTACCTTTTTTGTGAAGATGGGGGAGCATGCTCTCTTCATCAAAACTGGTACCGCATAAAACGGTTGAAAGTTCTTCGGGATTGAGTAAATTCAATACCATTTGATGGTGTATATTCATACTTGTCGAGACCAGATCCTGGTTCAATTCCTTCGCAGCTTCACGGAATTTATACCGCTCTTTTTCAACTTCTTTCAATTTTTTTCCGCTGGAAAAAAGGTGAGAACAATAAAACATTGCCGCGTAAAAGGCGTATTCGATATCTCCTGTTTCCAGCCTGCTCTCATAGGCCAGGAGTAAGGGCTTGAGTGTTTCTTTTATATGTTCTTTCCAGTGGCGTATAAAAGTGTTCGTCACCATAAGTAGTTTTGTTTTTCCATCTTTTACTCTCGACCGCTTAAGCATTTCTTCGCCAAGCTTTCCAAAGCGGTATCCCCCATCAATATCTCCCATACTGCACAGGATGATCCCAAAGGCCGCGAATACATTAGATGAATAAGACGGATCAACTCCATTGCCAACAACAATCCGGAGTCCTTTAAAAATAATCAATGGGTACAGGAACGGTCTTGATACAAATGCTGCCGACTCTGTTCTGCACAAGATTCTCCCTTTTGCCAGGATCACGGGGTCGGTTATCTCTCCCGCGGACAATAATTGTTCGTCTGTTTTTCCGGACAACGCCAGCTTGACTCGTATGAGTTCCGCTAGAATATGCCGTTTCTTTGGTTCTGCCGGAAATTTTTCCCCGAGCAATCTTAAAATGTCCAGGCTCGCGTCGATCGTTTCTTTGAACCTGCCTCTCGACATATACGTGAGGATCCGGATCTCTTCGCCCTTTAGCCGGTGGGGAATTGTTATGGCATTTGCCATAAGCGCGCTTAATATTTTTTCCGACTCTTCATATTCACCGCTCAAATACTCCGCTTCCGCGCCTTCTTCATGGAGCAACCTGCACAGGTCATATTTTCTTGTCCATGGGCTTACCGTAACAAGGGCAATCCCTGTTTTAAAATAATCATACGCCGGTTTGTATGCTGCTGATATTTTTGCCTTTTGCCCGGCTCGCAGGTTCAGCTCCGCCAGGGTGTCTTTTTCGAACTGATCCCGGATTAACTCGCTCCCCAGGTTCAGGTGATTCGCAATATTAAATATTGTATCGTCCAAGTCTTTCTCCGGAACAGTGGAAAGCAGTAAGCGCCCGATCTTTAAGTGGACTTCCTTCTTGCGCTCTTCGCTAATCAGGGAATAGGCGGCCTGTTGAATACGGTCATGTAAAAACCGGAATCCTGCGGTAAGGTCTCCCCGGGACTCTAACATAAATTTATATGAATCATCCGTAGGCGCTGCCAGGTTTTCCTGTAAAATCCGGGACAGGTGCTGTGCTGTTTCATTTTTGGTTAATTCGCTCACTACCACTAAAGTATCCAGGTGGAACTGGTTCCCAATACAGGCGGCCAGTATGATAATTGCCTGCGTATCCGGGTCCAGTTTCCGGATCTTCTCCACCATAAGTTCCACAACATTGTCGGTAATACCCACATCTTTAATCTCTATGATATCATATGTCCATATTCCCTCTTGCGCGTCAAAATCGATGAGGTGTTCCTCATAAAGAGAATATAATAGCCGGTTCAAAAAAAAGGGATTGCCCAGGGTCTTTTGCGCGCAAAGATCGGCCAGGGCATATGCCGCGTCAGGATGGCATAATAAGGTTTCCGCTAATAACTCACTAATAAACTTGAGCTCCAGGGGCCGCAGTGATATGGTATCGGCAGTACATCCCGCTTCCAGCAGTCCCTTCAAGAGCATGGGGAGCGGATGAGACAGGCCCACTTCATTATCCCGGTACGCGCCGATTATGAGCAGGTACCGGGTCTCTTCATCGGTCATGAACAATTCAATAAGTTTGAGTGACGGAAGATCTGTCCACTGTAAATCGTCAATGAATATTACCAGGGGACTTTCTTTATTGGCAAAAACCCGGACAAAATTTTGAAAGACCAGCTCGAACCTGTTCCCGGCCCGGGTTGGATCGAGCTCCCCTACTGCGGGCTGCTCTCCGATAATTAATTCAACTTCCGGTATCACATCAATAATAACCTGTCCGCTTGGCCCCAGGGCCAGGATAAGTTTCTCTTTTAAGGCCAGAAGCCGCTCTTCACTTTCCGCCAGTAAACTCTTTACCAGCTCCCGGAAAGCCTGAAGAAACGCGGCATAAGGAATATCGCGTTTTAACTGCTCGAATTTACCGGTTATAAAATGTCCCCGCTTCTCGGTAATTGACCTGGTCACTTCATGTACCAGTGCCGATTTCCCAATTCCCGGTTCTCCGGCAACAAGGATCATCTCTTTTGCCCCTTCCCCGGTACGGTTAAACGCCGCGTGCATTGCTGCGATTTCCTGTTCCCGGCCATACAGTTTTTGCGGTATCCGGAACCGGTCGGAAATATCATGCTGCCCAATATGGAACTCTGTAATCTCTCCTGTTGATTGCAGCTTATCCAGGCAAACGTTCAGGTCATGAACAATTCCCATTGTATTTTGATATCGTTCTTCCGCTGTTTTAGATAATAATTTCATTATAATACGGGAAACGGGTCCGGGAATTTCCGGATTGATACGCTCCGGGGACCCGGGTGTTTTCGCGATGTGGCAATGTACCATTTCCATGGCATCATCCGTCTTAAAGGGCAGCTGCCCCGTAAAAAGTTCATAATACGTTACGCCAAGAGAATACATATCGGTGCGGTAATCCATTGCCCGGTTCATTCTCCCGGTCTGTTCCGGAGAGAGGTAGGCAAGGGTTCCTTCCAGAACATTGGGATTCCGGATCTCGGGATTCTCTCTCGGCAGCTCTGTTGCGATGCCGAAATCAATAATCTTCACCTGCATTGTTTCCCGGTTCAAAAGAAAGTTAGCCGGGTTGATATCTTTATGCGCGATGTTTTGCCGGTGTACCAGGGCAAGCGCCTCGGCCATGGAAATCGCCAGGGCCAGTTTTTCATCCGGGGCGGGCTGGTATTGAGACAGGATCTTTTCCAGGGGCCGGCCGCCAAAATCTTCTAATATAATGGCCAGGCTGTTCCCATACTTCTCCAGGCTATACGCACGGATAATACCGTCACCGCTGAGACTCCGGGTTATTTTATACTCCCGCCTGAGCCGTGCCAGCTGCTCCTCCGTGGGATATTCTTTATCCAGCAGCTTTATTACAACAGGGGTATTCTCTTTATCACCGGTTCCGCGATAAATTGTGACATCCCCGCTCTTATATAGTTGCTCGTGTACCCGGTACCCGGGAAGATGGATCATGTTTTTTTCCTTTAAACCTTCTTCAAAATAACCATCGTCATATCATCATCCGCGGTATAGCCTTTCAGGGCCGAAAGAACCGCTTCCTTTATTCCTTCAGTAGAGAGCACGCCCGATTCCTTAATCACGTTCATAAGCCGGTCCTGGGTAAACATATCATTCTCCGTATTCTTTGCTTCAATAATACCATCAGTATAGAGCAGCAGGGTATCACCGGCGGCCATATGCAGCTCTAAGTCTTTGTCTTTCCAGGGAAGATGCTTCCAGGGAGAAAGCCATATTCCCTCGGAGTTTATCATTTCCACGGAATCAGAGGCTGCCCGGTACATAATAAGGTCCAGGTGAAGCCCGGAAAAAACGGCGCTTCCCTCTTTGTTAAAAGAGAGCGCCGTAATAGTCATATACTTTTCCTGTTTCATGCGCGCAACATTATAACTAATGGCCTTGTTTACCACCCGCAGCAGGCGGGACGGTTTTGTTTCGGGATGGCTGCCCAGGTAGGAGCGGATCGAGGCCTGAACCATCATCATCACCAGGCCCGCGGGAACGCCATGTCCCGAAACATCACCGATTATTACCCAGTTGCTATTTTCACTATTAATTATATCATAATAATCCCCGCCCACGTCACTGGCGGGTTTCAGGTAAGCGGTAATGTCAAATCCCGGAATAGCCGGGGCTTCGGGCAACAGCGCGGTCTGGATTTGCGCCGCGATTTTCATCTCCGTCTCCAGCCGTGCGGCATTCTCCCGCTGAGAGAGAAGCCTGGCATTGTCAATAGAGATGGCGGCCTGGGAAAACAATATTTCCAGGAGTTCCAGCCGCTCCGGAGAAAACGTATTGTCCGAAAGATTATTTTCCAGGTATAAGATGCCGGAGAGTTCCCCCCGGCTGAGAATAGGAGAACAAAGGATCGACCGGGACCTGTTTTCAACAATATAGGGATCATTAACAAAATCTCCCTCAAAACTGGCGTTGCTTAAAATGAGTGTTTCCCTGGTTCGGGCAACATAATTAACAATGGAAACAGCAAGTCCCTGGTGCTCCTCAAGAGGAACTGATTTCAGGATGGGGGTCTCGTCCCTGCCCGTAACGGCTTCGGCCTCAACGTATAGTTTCCCCTTTTCCTGTAAGATCATAAATCCCGCGTCCGCTCCCGCGTTTTCCATGGAAACATTCATTAACTTAACCAGGAGATTGGCCAAAACAATTTCCCGCGATATGGTACGGGCAGCTTTCATAATGGTTGAGAGATCCAGGGCATCCGTGGAACCCGATTCCGTTTCACTGGTGGTAAACGATAACGAAGGGAGCGCGGCAGTTTGAGTCCGTTTTAATCCTTTTACTTCTTCCACATCTTTTAATAAATCGGGATAATTCTTTTCCAGGTGAAAGACTTTAGCAGCCGAGCCCCATAATGAATAACAGTAATGAGCTCTTTTAATGGTAAACCCGGCAAAATCCTCTTCTCCCGTAACAAAGAGGAACCTGGCATACAGCTCAAAACCGAGCGCTTCTTCCTGGTGGAATTCATTCTCCCTGGATAATTCAATAGTTTTTTTATAATGAACTTTAGCATGTTCATTGCTGCGCAGCACCCGCGCTTTTTCGGCCTCCACCAGATGCCATTTATGTAAAAAGTTCGCAGGGGCGTGAAAAGCCCATTTTTTCATTTTCCGCTGATTCCGGGATACTTTTTTTAAATATTTTTTCCTGTTTTTTGGAGCTTCATTGCCGCATAAAGCGAGCGCTGCTAATGACTCGTAAAAATTCAAATACGGAATAATAAACATTGCCCGGGCAGAATCGACGTACTGAGACGCGTTACCGGCGTGTCCATAGGCCTCTTCATAATTCCCGGCAAGATAGGCGAGATTAAGTTTCAGCACATATATAACCAGGAGACAATGCCCGCTCCCTTCTGTTTGAAAAACCGGGATCATAGTATCTTCATTAAAACTTTTTCCGTATAAGCGGGTTGAAATGCCGCAGGGATCAAGTAAATTTACCGTTGCCTGGTGATAGATCGTTGTAACATCAAGATCAAGTTTTTGCTGCAGCATTGTTATGGCATTGATAAACCTGCCCTGCTCCTTTTCCACCACCTTTAAATATTCTCCGCTGAAAAAGATATAAGAGCAATAGCTTGTTGCGGCATGGGAAGCGTATTCCATATCACCGGTTTCAAGCCTGCTCTCATAGGCCAGGAGCGACGGGGCAAAGGACTCTCTTAGATGTTCTTTCCAGTGCCGAATAAACACATTCTGTATCATGAATATTCTTGATTTGTCTTTCTTAACCGGAGATTCTTCAAGCAGGCGAACGGCAAGCTTTCCAAAGCGGTATCCGCCGTTACTGTCTCCAATGCTGCATAAGATGAGCCCAAAAGCGGCATAGGTACTGAACGAAGAAAAGGGATCATTGCCATACACGCGGTAGAGGTGAAGCCGTTTAAAAATATTTATGGGAAATAATTCCGGTTTTGAAGAATAGGCGGCAGCCGCGATCTTATGCAATATCCGTCCCCTGGCAAGGGCAATGGGATCTTTCATTTCAGGAAAGGCAATAATATCTTCATCGGTTTTTCCGGCCCACGTAAGCTTCACTTTTATAAGCTCAATCGCGATATGCCCCTTCCCCGGGTTTTTCGGAATAGAGACGCCAAGAGATTTCAGGATTTTGAGTCCGCATTCCACGGCTTCTTTATACCGCCCCTCAGAGGTTAAGGTGAGTATCCTGGTCTCGTACGCTTTTATCGTATCCGTAACTGTTTTCCCCTTCCCAATCACCACGGTAAATAAGCGTTCAGACTCTTCATAATCCCCGCCCAGGTATGCCGCTTCAGCTGCTTCTTCATGAAGAGAAAGCATCAGCG
Organism: bacterium; assembly: GCA_024224995.1. The sequence goes on from JAAENB010000678.1 coordinate 7,544, forward strand.
TATATTTTTTCTCCCAGCCGTTCTTTCCCGCGAATGTAATCCCTGCTTTCAAATATTCAGCAGCCGGTTTATATGCTGCCGAATGAATTGCCTTTTTCCCGGCCGCAAGATTCAGTTCTAAAAGCCGGTCTCTTTCAACGTGTTCATCAATAATATCAATCCCGTGATTCAGGTGGCTCACCATGTCGAATATTTTATCCCCGGTTTTATCATCGGTTTCAAGCATGAGCCTTCCAATCTTTATATGGAGTTCTTTTTTATCATCATCGTCAATGAGGGAATAGGCCGCCTGCTGGATGCGATCATGTAAAAACCGGTAGCTTACTGAAAGATCTTCATGGGACTCCGAAATAAACTTATAAAAATTATCCATTGGAATAATAAGATTTTCTTTTAAGGGCTCAAACAATATGCGGGCCATGGAATTTTTTGACTTTTCATAAACAAGCGCTATGGTATCCAGGTCAAATTGATTTCCAATACAGGAAGCCAGTTTTAAAATATCCTGGGTTTCCTCCGACAGTTTCCGGATCTTTCCTACCATGAGCTCCACAACATTGTCCGTAATATCAACTTCCCTGATCCGGATCACATTATATTTCCAGATCCCGTGGGCGGCATCAAAATCAATAAGACTTTCTTCATACAGGGAATATAATAACTGATTCAGGAAAAAAGGATTCCCCAGGGTCTTTTCAACGCAGAGTTCCGCCAGGGGATAGGAGACCCGAGTATCGCATAACAATGTATCGGAGAGGAGGTGGTTTACCTGGTCCGGCTCCAGGGGGCGAACCGTAATGGTATCAATGCCGGCTCCTGTTTTTTTCAAAACCTCAAGCAGCATCATCAGCGGATGGGAACTGTCAACTTCATTGTCCCGGTAGGCGCCGACAATGAGCATATAGCCGGTATCTATATCGGTCATAAATTGTTCCATAAGCTTCAAGGAGGGTAAATCGGCCCATTGCAGGTCATCGATAAAGAGAACCAGGGGGCTTTCTTCCCTGGCAAATACCCGGACAAAATTCCGGAACTCAATATTGAACCTGTTCCGGGCCTGTTCAGGATCAAGTTCCTGGACCGGGGGCTGTTTTCCAATGATCAGTTCAACTTCCGGAATAACATCAATAATAACCTGGGCGCTTGGTTCCAGGGCCAGGGTTAATTTCTTTTTCCAGGCTTCAAGTTTCTCTTCACTTTCGGCAAGCACATTCCTGATCAGCCCGCCAAAGGCGTGGATAAGTGCCGAATAGGGAATATTCCGTTTATACTGGTCGAACTTTCCTGAGATAAAATTCCCCCGTTTTTCAGTTATGGGTTTGTTCACTTCGTGAACCAGCGCCGATTTCCCAATCCCCGGGTGCCCGGCAACAAGCAATATCTCTTTTGCTCCCGCCGCAACGCGGTCAAAAACCCTGAGGACCGTTTTTATTTCCCGCTCCCGGCCATATAGTTTTTGCGGCACCCGGAACCTGTCGGAAATATCATCCCGGCCAATCTCAAAGGAATCAATTACCGCTTTCGACTGCAGCTGGTCCAGGCAGTATTCCAGGTCTCTTTTCAGTCCCAGGGTATTCTGGTATCGTTCTTCTGCGGTTTTCGAAAGCAGTTTCATTACAATAGCGGATATTACTGCCGGAATTTCCGGGTTTGCTTCCTTGAGCCGTTCCGGTGTTTTCGCGATATGGCAGTGGACCATCTCCATGGCATCATCAGTGAGAAAGGGAAGCCGGCCGGAAAACATTTCATAAAAGGCAACGCCAAGGGAGTAGAGGTCCGTGCGGTAATCCATTGCCCGGTTCATTCGCCCGGTCTGTTCCGGTGAAATATAATTTAATGTTCCTTCCAGGATATTGGGATTACGGGTTTCGGGATCTTCCCGGGTCAGTTCCGTTGAAATACCGAAATCAATAATCTTTACCAGGCCAGTCTCGGGATTCCAGACAAAATTCGACGGGTTAACATCCTTATGGATAATATCCTGCTGATGGATGTGGCCCAGTATCCCTGTCATGCGAATTGCCAGTGATAATTTTTCTGCCAGCCCGGGTCTGCGGACCGGTAAATTTATATCAAGAGAGTCGCCGCCAAAATCTTCCAGTACAAGAACCAGGGTATTTTCATATTTTTCCAGGTTATATACAGTGATGATATCATCTCCCCGGAGACTGCGGGTTATCTCATATTCCCGTCTAAAACATGCCAGCTCCTGAGAAGAAGGATATTCTTTCTCCAGCACTTTCATCACTACCGGGATATCCCCATCAATCATAATCCCGCGATAAATCGTGGAATTCTTGCTTTTATAGATCTGTTCTTTTACCCGGTAACCGGGAACCTGGATCATATACAACACCCCTATAGTATATTATCAAAACTAAAAAATTAAGCCATAATTGTATCATATTTTAAATCGATTGTCGATAAAGAAATACCGGAGAAAGAGCTTTTTTCAGTACGTGCTCATTTTTAGGGGGTGCAGCCTGTTGTGAGAGTGACCCCTCTTCAAAAGGCTGCGGAACTCGCTCCGCTCAAACAGTCCTCACCTTCTGAAGAGGGGTCACTCTCACAACAAATAATGCTTCCCTCCCATTTTACCGAATGCATGTTGTGCTTTTTACTTTTTTCGTTCGGGATACCGAACACAAAAGGATTGACACAAAGGCCTGTTCATGATATAACAGCCCGATAGAAATACATATAGAGATACGATAAACAATTACCACGGGAGCATTCTATGAAATGTCCAGGCTGCAAAAACAATATCACTGAATTCTCAGAACAGTGCAAAATCTGTAACTTTGCCTATCCTCCGGATATATTGGAAAAACTTTCGCTCTTTTTTGAGCTCAGAGAAGAATATAATAATATATATCAAATTAAAAGCAATTTTGAAGAGACGCTCAAAGGGCTTGCGGTAAAAATAAATAAATACCAGAAAATATTAACTGCCGATCTGCTCCAGCTCACCCGGAAGGCTCCCGCTCCCGTACAGGCAGCAGCCAGAGAGGCAGCTCCGGAGCCGAAAGCAGTCCCAAAAGCTGCCTCGAAAAAAACGGCAGCAGAGCGCCGGAAAAGTTCTGTGCCTGAGCAACCAGCAGAGGAAAGCCCGCTTCCCAAACATACCGCTCCCCCGTCCCAGGGAATTGAGGCAAATATCGGACAAAAGTGGATGCTTATTGCCGGAATCGTAATCATCACCATTGGTGTTGGTTATTTTCTCAAGTTTGCCTTTGACAAAGGGTGGATCGGCCCTGCCGGCAGAGTGGCCATGGCATATACCTGGGGAATCGCGTTCCTTGTTGCGGGCAACATCTTTAGAAAAAAAGATTATGAAGCCTTTGGGCTATCGATTATTGGCGGCGGCATAGCAGTACTCTATTTTTCAACATATGCCGGCTTTCAAATGTACGGTCTTTTTAGTGTCTATGTTTCATTTTTTCTTATGTTATTCACAACGGTTTTTGCCTGCTTCCTCGCGGTAATATACGACACCAAATGGCTCGCGCTTCTGGGGCTCATTGGCGGGTTTTTAACGCCGCTTATGCTCAGTACGGGAGTGGACAACCAGGTTTTCCTGATGTCTTATATGACCATGCTGAACCTGGGAATCCTGGGTATTGCCTTCAAAAAGAAGTGGGATCTTCTTTATTTAGCAGGATTTATCTGCACCTACATCCTCTATTCGGGCTGGTTCGCGAGCCACTATGATGAGACAAAGTTCTGGCCTGCCATTATATTCTTAACAATTTTTTATTTTATTTACAGTCTCGTCCCCTTTGCCTACCTCATATTTAATGATGTTGATAAAAAATTAAAAGGGTTTATTATTATCACCCCCAACTCTTTTATCGCCTTTGCTTTTAGTTTTTTTATGATAAAGAACGCTTATTCAGTGGAATGGGTCAGTGTTATTACTATTCTATACGCCCTTGTTTTTCTTGTTATGTCAACATTCCTGTCGCGGAAAGATAAAGAAGACCAGGACAGCTATCTTATTCTCCTGGCACAGGCCGCGCTTTTCCTTATTATTACTATCCCCATAATTTTTTCAGGAAACTGGATAACGGTTTTCTGGGCCTCCCAGGCGCTAATCCTGCTCTGGCTGGGAGTGAAGCTGGACCGGCGGAGCCTGGAAGCGGCCGCGTATATCCTAATGGCAATAACAATATCAAAACTCCTGTTCTACGATTATATTTATGTTTTTGAAATCATCGAGGACGTTCAATTTACCCATAAGATCATAGAACGGTATATAACCATTGGCTCGGTGCTGGGATTATTATTTCTCTTCGGACACCTGGCGAAAATAACTCCCATCCGAACACTATCGTCCAATGACGCTCCCATGATTTACTGGATCTGGGCGGGGCTTCTATTTATTGTCCTGAACATAGAAATAGCGATCTTTGGCAGTGATTACCTGCCTGCGGGTCGCTTTGCCTTAATCTCGATCTTATGGACTTTCTTTTCAGTGGCCCTTATGTTTAAAGGATTCAGGATTAATTCAGGAGCGGTCCGGATAGTTTCCATGTGCCTTTTTGGGACAACCATCTTAAAGGTGTTCTTTGTTGATATGTCCCGGTTCAGCACCCCGTACCGGATTATCTCGTTCATTGTTCTGGGGCTCGTGCTTGTTGGAACATCTTTTCTCTATTACAAGTTTAAAGACGACCTCATTGGTACTATGCCGCCTGATGAAAAAAGTGGAGAAGATAAAAAAGAAGAGGAATCTTATTAATGAAGAAGATCATTTTTATTTTGATATTCTTTCTTGCCGGGATCTGCGGGATATTTGCCGGAGCGCTTAACAAAAACAGTTTTCAGTACGCGGCCAATCTCAAAGGGCCGGTAAAAAAAGATTCCATTTACCAGGTATCTCTCTCCGCGAACATACTGGAAAAATGCCGCCCCGAATGCAGGGACGCCCGGGTTCTTGATTCCGAAGGAAAAGAGATCCCCTATGTGATTATCAACAACCACTTCCCCGCAAGCAAAGCCGAACGCTATACCCTCACCATAACCGATTATTCAAACAACAATAATTCAGCGGTAATGCACATGCAGCTTCCGGCACGGCATGAGCCGGTAAATAAAATTAATGTTGATACCGAAGAGAGTGATTTTAAAAAGAATTATCGCCTCTTCGGCAGCAGCAATAAAAAAAATTGGAAGTTGCTTACCAGGGGAAGTCTTTATGACTTTACCTCACAGGTTGACGTAAGAAAAACCACCATTCGATTTAAACGCTCGCCCTGGCGATATTACCGCTTAAACCTGGCCGACAGCGGCAGCGGAAAAAGTTCCGGCCGGGTACGCCTTAAATATAAAGACCTGGAATTCAGTTCCAGGGAAATCCAAAACAAAAAGATCCGCATCAATGAAATAACGGCCTTCACCACCTATAAAAAAGGAAACACCACAATCTACGACACCAAAACATTTGATAGTTTTTCAACGGAAATTGATGATAACAAAAATACGGTTATTACCCTGAAAGCAGGGCTCCCCTTTGAAACTGTTTCTTTTAAGGTGGGAAACTCATATTATTACCGTACCATTAAAGTATACGGCAGCGCCACGGGCAAAGAAAACTCATTCCGGTTTTTAACCGGCGGCTCGCTCTATAGATTTTCTCTCTTTAAGAATAAAGAATCAAATAATTCTCTTTCCTATGATACTGTAAAACACGCGTATTACCGTTTTGTAATAGAAAACAACGACAACCCGCCTCTTGAGATCAAGAGCATACAACTCCGCTGGGTACAAAAGAAACTTTATTTTGTTGCCCTGGCAAACAGTGAAAATTATTCCCTTCATTTTGGCAGCAGCTCCCTGGAAAGACCGGAGTACGATCTTGCGGCGTTCATCACTCAAAACAACTGGTTTTCACATAACAGGGTGAAGATTAGAGCAGGTGCGATCATTAGCAACAAGGACTATAAGCCGGGAGAGGCTCCGGAGAGTGAGGAGAGCAATGAAAAACTTGAGAAGACGATTCTTACTGTTGTGGTTATTTTGCTGGTGCTTGGTATGGGTGTGTGGCTCGCGGCGCTTTTGAGAAAACGATGACCTCAGAGCTCTTCTAAAGAGCTCTGAGGTCATCTCCTCTATAAAAAACAAACCTTGCATATAAATAATTCAATAAACAATCACTCCACCATTGTGTTTTTAAAAAGAAAAAACTCCTTAAATTTAAATTGACCGCCGGTCACTTGTTTTTATTATGGTTTTACTATGAAAAAAATCATAAAAAATCAAAAAGGAAGGTGCATTATGAAAAAACAAAAAATGAAGAAGTCGGCTCTATTGGCCTGTTATTTAACAATTGTTTTATTTAGCAGCAGTGCGGAAGCCCTTAATCTCAGACAATGCCCCAACAAGGGTGTACGCAAAACGATACCAAAGATATTACATACAGTTTGGCTGGGAGGTCCTATGCCCAACTTACCGAAACCGACTGGTCCTGGCGATAGAAAAGCAAAAAACTATGTGGATAGGGTAATAATTTCAAACAATGTTCTTACGGGCTGGCGAACCTATGTCTGGTACGACCCAAGACTACTTGACGAAGCTGGGAATCCGGAAATGGCGGCCCATTTCGCCGGTGCCGCGAGAGTGGAATTAAAATCTATTATTGAATTTGAAA
>JAAENB010000679.1 GCA_024224995.1 bacterium
ACCCCGGAGGGGTATAGTCATGTAGCCCGGGGATTCACCCCCGGGTAGCCCCATGCTGAAACCGATCCATTTTTTAAAAACAGTTTCTTCCGTATTTTTTCCCGGCCATCCGGTCCCTGAGCGGAGCCGAAGGGCCGGGTCACCTGCTCTTCACTACACTTCCCCTTACCTGGTTCCCCCAGTTCATCGGTTTTCGTATCGCATTTAGATTATTGAGCCTGTTCTGGGCTTTTAGCCGTTCATAAATTGCCAGCCAGGCGCAGTCTATATCCCGGTCCACTTCGCAGCTGCCTTTGTGCGTTCCTCCGCAGGGTCCGTTAAAAAGACTCTTCGCGCACATGGTTACCGGGCAAATTCCGCCGGTATATGCCAATTGACAGTCTCCGCACGACCGGCAGCGTTCTTCATACCAGCCGATATCCCGGTTTACGCCGATAAATGTTGTATTGAGCGCCGGAAATACCGGCATATTGGGATAGCGTTCCGCCAGGAACTGTACCCCTGCTCCGCAGGCCATGGAAAGTATAACATCATATTTCTCTACTTGAGAATCCAGCTCTTCGATGAACTCCACTTCGCACTGCCGCTCTATTGTATATCCCGCGATTGTAACCGGCTGGTTTTCCTTTTTTAAATATGTCCGCAGCGCGGAATTCAGCTCATCCACCTCTCTCTGTCCCCCGGCAAGACAGAGCGCCGTACAGCCCGCGCACCCCGTGTTCAATATCCGGGTGTAGGGTCTCAGCATTTCTGTTATGTTTTGAATTGGTTTTATTTCTGCTACTACCATTTTTTTCTCCCAAGAAACTGAAATATGCATGTGCGCGGGCTTGAAAGTATGGGCTCGCAGTACTATTAAGTTTCTGATCTGTTTTTTCCCTGCTTTACCGGTGTTATTCTTTGACCGATCACCCTCCCCCATACCGCTTCTCCAGCACAAAGTCCCAGAACTCGTCGGTCCGTACCGGGTTGTGCTCGAAATAATAAAGAGAATCAAACCCTTTTACCGGCTCTCCCGTAAGACTCTGTAAAGATCTTGAGAGCTCGCATTCTATATTATCCCCGGTTATTATGGGAATATCGGCAATAATTTTCATTGATGTTTTTATATAATCAATATGCTGTTCTTTCTTTTTCCCTTTACTCCTGATTCGCCGAACCTGCTTAAACACATCTTCGTTACTGCTTCCCGCAAAGACATAATACCCTTTTTCAAATTCCCGGTTTCCCTGGTCCCAATCTTTGATTATTTTTTTACTGTCATTATAAAAAACGATCAAATATGAACCTGCCGGTTTTACTTCCGGTATCACAATTGGAACAGGATTTAAAGCCGTAATAGCCAGGTCCTCATCATATTCAACAGAATAAGCAAGAAACCGCACTTTGTCCCGGTTACGCTTTACCGTGGTATAAAAATCAAAATCAGTGTGATAATTAGGTACAAAAAAATCAATATTTCTATGAAGAATAAAAAATACCACGGTTCCGTTCCCGGCTTCGGCAAGAGCCTTAATATGCCGTGAGGCCCGCTCACTCACTGCGTCGGGAAAAGAGGCGATATTCTTCCAGGCAAGGGTGCAGGATTTTAATTCAATAAAACAGGATGCCGGCCCGGTCATTAAAAAATCAAAGCGGTGGTTTTTGTAAGCCGGTTCTCTTCTTTGTAGTGTGTAATTTTTAAACTCAGGTACCATGCGCTGTTCAAGAAGAACGGCAAACAGCTTATTACTGTACGATGAATCTATCATAACGGGAAAGCCATTATGATAAATATATAACAATTTATACGGAAATTTTCCCGGTGAAGGAACAAGGAGAACCTGCTTTCCCGGAATTGCCAGCTCCGAAAGACGGCCCGTATTTGGCACATAGACCGCCTGTTCAATAGCATCCAGCTTTACTACCGAAACAAACCTGTTAAGACGCTCAACAAATGAAGCCCGGGTAAACTTTTTCTCAAATTCATTCACTGAGACAGGTTTATCATCTCCATGAGCTCACTCAGGGTTAGAACATGCTTCCGTTCTTCTTCAATTATTTTGTCCAGAATTCCCTGAGCCTCGCTATTATCAGTATACAGGCCCTTGACCTCAGTATAAAAAAGGATCGCTTCCTTTTCGTCCATAAACGCTTTTTTAACAGCTTCCGCAGGCGTATTGATAGAATCAAGAATCTGGTCAATATTCCGGTTTTTATCGGCAAAAACCCTGCTGCCGCCGATTGACTTCATGTAAAGAAAATATTCCTCAGTGAATTCCCCATCCGCCGTGTCATATTTTTCCAGCATTGATTCAAACATCTGTTTATGAACAATTTCTTCTTTTGCCAGGAACGTAAAGATCATTTTGATATTTTTATCTTCCCCTTCCCCGTCTTTTCCGCCTATATCTTCAAACTTTTTCGCGCATTTTGTATAGAATTGAATTCCTGCGTCCTCAAGGCCAATTGCAATATCAATAATTTCTTTAATAGAATAGCTCATTTTTTGCTCCTTAGATCATGCGATAATAGTGTATAATTTCAGTTCGAATAGACAGGATGTATGAAATTTGTCAAGTTTTAAAAATGTACTTGCGTTAACTCTTTAGGAATGCTAAATATGCAAAGGAATAGCTACAGAGAAACAATATATTGCAATATTCTATTCTAAGGAAGTCAAAACTATGAAAAAATCAATTCAAAGAATCAGTATTTTCTTTTTCGCGCTTGTTTTATCCTCTCTCTTTTCCGGAGTCTACTCCTTCGCTAACAACCATTCAAAAAAGGTCGATTCGATCTCTCAGGCTACCCCTCGCGCCCAGGACGATCTTCCTCCCAAAAGTGATACCTACCAGGTTTTGGGTAAAGTCAAAGGGCTTAAAAAATTCGTTGTTAAATACAACAACCGCCTCTTTCGAGGTGGGGATATTTTGTCGGAAGCCGGGATTAAAGCTTTAAAAAAACGGGGTATTAAAACCATTATTTCAATTACTCCTACCAAACTTGAAAGAAAACTTGCCAAAAAACACGGTATTGAACTGGTTGAAATCACTTTCGACAAAAACGGTATCCCGGCTGCTAAAATGAAAAAAGCCATAAAGATATTTAAAAATGGAAATGCTCCTTTTTATGTCCATTGCCACGGCGGAACTCACCGGGCAGGCGCTCTCTGCGCCGGTTATCGTGTTTATATTGATGGATGGAGCTTTGAAAAAGCCCTGGTTGAATACGGTATGCTGGGAGGCAATCTCATGCACGACTATAACTTATACGGATCAATAAAAAACCTTTCAAAAGGGGTGTAAACTCCTCTCCCAAGAAACTCTTTTTGCTTGCCCCCTTTCCCCCTTAGGGGGAAGAAGATGATGGAAAAAGGTTTCAAAACCCACAAAGGTACAGGGCCTTTCCAAAAACTCGTGCGCCCCCTCTGGGGGTTGGGGGGCCGACAAAAATTGACCCCGGCATAAAAACAATTTCTTCCGTATTTTTACCGGCACGACCGGGTCCGCACTCCCACGAAACAAAGATTTCACACAGGGCCTGCTTCTGCACAACATCGAGCTGGAAGCGCCACGCTACGGGAAATTCCAACACCCTGGTGCACCTAATTTAGAAACAGAGTCTGTTTTACCGGAAGAT
>JAAENB010000680.1 GCA_024224995.1 bacterium
AAATAAACACCGCATAGGGCACGGCACGCCGAGCCCCTACAGGTATCGCCCCCCTCGCAGGGGTAGCTACACCTTCCCGGAATCTCCATAACCCTGGCCGGAGCATCTTCGCAAAATAGACCTCGGTATCAACACAGTTTCTTCCGTATTTATCCCCTGCTTCGCAGGGTCAGGTGCTCTTAAGGAACTAAATTTTAAACAGGGGGGTGTTTTGAGACGTTGCAGTGCAACGTCTTTACGGGCTTGCTCTGTGAAGATGCTTCGTGCAGGGGGTTGGTTTCTGCGAGGGAGAGACGTTGCATGCAGCGCCTTTACGGGTTGGTTTCCGGGGGATGTTATCTCAGGGTTTACCCCTGACAGAAACCAATCCATTTATATAAACAGTTTCTGACCTATTTTTTCCCGGCCATCCGGTGTCTGAGCGGAGCCGAAGACCCGGGAGTAGAAAATCAATTGACAAAATCAATCTTTCCCCTTTGTTGCTAAAAGAAGAGGAACGTTCATGAAATTCGATTTAAAAAAACCCGACAACTTAAAAGCAGTTATACCAATGTGGCTGCTTATGAATACGGTTCTGGGCGCGATAATCGCGGCGTTTCTCTCAATGGCAATCGATTTTCCCTTGCCGGACCTGTTTTTCGCAACGCAGATTACAACCCATATTACCGCCACCCTGGCAGCAGCAACCGGCTATACTCTGGGTACTCTCTTCCAGGACAAAAAGTACCCGGTTTCAATTCTCATTACAGTAGCCGGTACACTCATAGTTACCGCCATTGCCTGCTATATAAGCTACCTCCTGATTACGGCTTTCTTTGACCAGGTCCTGGTAACATTTACAAAAAAAAATTCCATTCGAATGCTCATTATCACCCTGATTATTTCCGCCATTGCAACGTTCACGAACTCATTTATAGAACGCTTACGCTATATGCACAGCGAACTGAAACGGACCCTTATTAATACCCAACAAAAAATAGATGAAACAGGCTCCGGTAACGGTAACAAACAAAAGCAGGGATTCTCCGTAAAAGAGAACGATAAACAGTCTTTTATCAATTATTCTTCACTTGTTTACATCTCTTCTCACGGCAGACGTTCCATAATCCATACCAATGACCGGGAACATGAAACCGGCCTGCTTTTAAGAGAGATCGAAGAAAAACTCCCTGACGAAACCTTCATCCGCATCCATAAACAATATATTGCGAATATCAATTTCATCTCCCGGATCGAGTATTATACAGGCGGACGCTATCTTGCGTACCTGAATGACGACGAACAAAGCACTCTCCCTGTTGGCCGGACATTTATCTCTGCTCTTAAAGAAAAACTGGGGGATATATCGCTCAGTTAACAGTGTCGTTCATTACAAAAAAGTGTCGTTCATTTCCCCGGGCTTGACACCCATGATCTAATTCGGTATATTTCAGATTAACAGGCTCACTTAATAAACAGGAGAATACTACAATGAAGATTACGGTTTTAAACGGAAGCCCTAAAGGGCAAAAAAGTGTCACCATGCAATATGTCAATTTTATTCAAAAGAAGTTTCCCCGGCACAACCTGGAGTTTATTAACATTTCTCAAAGAATTAAAAAAATTGAACAGGATGAAGCCCTTTTCCGGGAAATTATCGACACCGTCCGCTCTTCCGATGGTATTCTCTGGGCTTTTCCTCTCTATTTCCTGGCTGTTCCGTCACAGTATAAACGCTTTATTGAATTGGTTTTCGAGCGGGGTGCTGCCGGTGCTTTTAAAGATAAATATACCTCAGTGTTGACCACTTCCATCCACTTTTACGACCATACTGCCCATAATTACATGAATGCCATTTGCGACGACCTGAACATGAAGTACACGGGAAATCTTTCCCCAAAAATGTACGACCTTGAGAAAAAAAACGGACAGGCCACAGTAACCGCGTACGCGCAGGGCTTTTTCGATACCATTGAGAACAATCTTTCCACTCCTCAAAATTATTCTCCCGTTATACATAACAAATTCGTATATACTTCCCAAAAAAAAGGCGGCAAAACCGCCGCGGTTGACCCGGGAAACAAAAAAATTATCATTGTTTCCGATCATGGAAAAGAGACAAAAGAACATAAAAACCTGGCTGCCATGATTGAACGGTTTAGAAACTCCTTTTCCGGAGAAACCGAACTGGTAAATCTCAATGATATCGACATTAAAGGCGGCTGTCTCGGCTGCTGCCAGTGCGGGTATAACTATACCTGCGTTTACGAAGGAAAAGACGGGTTTATTGATTTTTATAACACAAAGATCAAGCCCGCAGACATTGTCATCTTTGCCGGATCGATCAAAGACCGGTATCTTTCCTCGCTCTGGAAAACCTATTTCGACCGGTCATTTTTCAACAATCATACCCCTACCCTGGTTGACAAGCAGATTGGTTTTCTTATCTCCGGGCCGCTGCGGCAAATTCCCAACCTGCGCCAGATCATGGAAGGCTACCTCGATTGCCAGAGCGCCCATGTTGTCGATTTCATAACAGACGAATCGGAAAATGCCGCGCAAATCGACCAACAGCTGCAAAGTTTCGCCCAGCGCCTTGTGATGTTCTCGGATATGAAATACGTTAAACCCCAGACCTTCCTGGGTGTGGGCGGTTTTAAGATCTTCAGGGATGATATTTGGGGAGAACTCCGTTTCGTTTGGCAGGCCGATCACCGCTACTACAAAAAACACGGCAAATACGATTTTCCCCAGAAAAAATACGGCATAAGGCTCTTATCCGCCTTAATGATGGTGCTCACAAAAATTCCTCCAATCAGGAAAGAGTTTTATACGAAAATGCTGAAACCAAAAATGATCGAACCCCTTGAGAAAGTGTTGAAGAAAGTTTAGGGGCGGGGTGATCGGTAATCGGTTAAGAGAAAGGATTTGTAGAGGTGTTCCCGTTCACGGGAACGGTATCTCCTCCGATTTCCCGATTACCCGGCCCGAAGGGCCACCGATTACCATCCCCCGGATTACCCTATGATTGAAACCATAACCTTCCTGGATCGTGGTCCGTCGAACTCGCAATAATATATCCCCTGCCAGGTTCCCAGTACCAGGGAACCGTTCTCAATTATAATCGTTTCCGAGCAGCCAAAGAGTGATGATTTAATATGGGCCGGGGAATTTCCTTCCATATGATCAAAAGAAATATTTTCCAGTTTAAAACTCAAAAGCCCTTTGATAATATCCCGCTGAACCGTGGGATCGGCATTTTCGTTTATGGTAATACCCGCGGTAGTATGCGGTGTGTACACAACACATAAACCGCTCGACACCCCGCTCTTCCGGACAATCTCCTTTACGGAACCCGTAATATCAATAAGCTCTTCCCGCTTCCCGGTTTTTACTCCAAAAGTTTCCATACTCTTCTCCTTCTTAAGTTTAAACTTCTTTTATAAAGGCACTCATCATCTTTTCCACACCGTTTGCCAGGGCATCCAGGTTATACCCGCCTTCAAGAAAGGCAATGACCCTGTTTTTGCTGTATTTCCCTGCGGCTTCCATAAGCAGGCGGGTAAACTGGTAATACCCGTCTGTTGTAAGCCTGATGGAAGAGAGGGGATCGAGCTTATGCGCGTCGAAACCCGCGGAGATGAGCAGCACTTCCGGCTTGAATGTATCCAGGACCGGGATAATAAGTTTATTAAAAGCCCGCAGGTAATCGGTGTCGGAGCTGCCGGCTTCCATGGGAATATTGAGCGTATAGCCTTTCCCCCTCCCTCGCCCCTTTTCATGAAGTGATCCGGTTCCGGGATAGTGAGGAAATTGATGTGTGCTGATATAATAAATTGACCTGTCCTGTTCAAATGAATGCTGAGTTCCATTGCCGTGATGCACATCCCAGTCAATAATCGCGATGTTGCCCACTCCATATTCCGATTGCAGGTATTTCGCGGCAATGGCAATATTATTAAAGATGCAAAAACCTGCCGCGTATTCTTTTTCAGCATGATGCCCGGGGGGACGGACAGCGCAAAACCCGTTTACCGCATCTCCTTTCATTATGGTGTCGCACATTTCAAGAGAACCGCCAACGGCCTGAAGCGCGACGTCATACGACCTGGTGCATACCGGGTTATCCATAGAATCGAGGTGGGGGGCTCCTTTTTCTATCTGTGAGCGGGTATCTTTGATATAACTCTTTGAGTGAATAGCTTCAATATACTTCATGTCCCGTATACAGGGTTTAACCCGGACCAGGTCATTATAATAGGGAGCAGACCTGAGTTTGTTATCAATGGCATTGATCCGTTCTGCCCGTTCGGGATGGCCGTAACCCGTATCGTGTTCAAGAAAGACATCGCTTGTTAAATAGGCTGTTCTTCCCATAGAGTTCCTCCTGGTGGAATATTATCAATAAACATATATAGGTGTCTAAAACATTTTGTCAATTGAAAAGGAGGAGAAGAAGGAGGAAGAGGTATAAAAAAAGGTGAGACCCGAAGGGGCTCACCTTTTTTTCAAATCCCGTATTTTTTGCGGGCTTAAAAGGCAATACTGATGTGATAGGCGCTTTTCACAGCATTAAGAATTGCCGGAACATCGGCAGGATGAGATTGTTTTGCATCATCAATTACATTCAGGACTTCCATCCTGGTTAGTTCAACATCGTAATTTCTTACTTTGTGAACGAACTGATCAATACTCATTTTCTCTTTACCTACTTTGATATACTTCTGCAACATAACAGCTCCTCCAGGCTTTCATCAAATTTTCTCGAATCCAAAGTTTTCTTACATTCTTTTTGTTTATAATCAGGGGCTCTCACCCTTCACGACTTCTTAAAATAAGTTCTTTATTGCTAATTTCTTTAGCGTACTAATATATAATGCAAGTTCCGTGCCAGAAGCGGTCAAATATAATAAAAATATCATTTTTTTGTATATTTTCAGCTATTTGTACGCAAAATTATTTTTTTGTCCACTTCCCGGCTAATTATTCCCGGACCAAACTCCGGGTTAAATTCTAAATATAAGGGAACTATTAAAAAATTATTAAAGATGTGCCGGAATTCCTGTTTAAACAGTGGGAATTAATCGTCACTGTTGCATTTTTGCAACAGTGACCGGTTTACGGGGTATATTACGGGGTATAGGCCATTAATATCTGAAAATCACCAACCAGGGTGATCATTTTAACAACAATTATCTCTATTTTTTCATCATTGAGATCCACAGGACTCTCTTCGGGAACAAACTTCCTGGCAGGCATAATTTCAATATTCATGGGAATTAAATTGGATGCGGCATTCCCTACGGCGATGCTGGTAAACTCATTGATAATATCTTCGAAATAATCCTCTTCTTCAGGGGAATCCACTCCAATCATTGTTCTTACGATGGCTTTTGCCACATCAGCCGACAGCGATAAAATATAATAACCGTTTATATCCCGTTTTAATTGCTCATAGACATTCCATTTATAGGGAAAGGTATTGTCGAACTTCCGGTAGGACATATAAATTTTTCCATGAATATCGGAGAGACGCGATATCATCCGTGCTGTTGTATTAATAAATGTTTCCACCACTTTTGATTTGCTGGATTTATTAATAGCTTTTTTGGATTCCTTTTCCGATGTTGCCTGGTCCTGTTTAAAAGCAGCCAGCTCTTCTTTCAGACTGCTTTCGGTCAGGGCTGCTGTTGTTACCAGTGCGCCGCCAATGGGAATATTATTGGCACGCTGTTTTTCCAGGAGAGTATATACCTGCTGATTGGTAAGCAGCCCCATTTCAAGGGCTATCTCACCAAACATTTTATCCTTTTTTTTCTGCTCCGCGCGAATTGAATCAATCTGCTCATTGGTGAGCAGTCCTTCCTGCACTGCCAGAGATCCCAGTTTCTTATTCAACGATTTCTGGTAATCTACTGCCTCCCGCAGCTGGTCTGAAGAAATTATTCCTTTGTCGACCAAATACTGACCAAAAAATTTTACTTCCATAGAATAGCTCCCCCTTTCCCTTCTCATAACGAGGGGCTTAAGCCCCTCGTTATGAGAAGGGAAAACTCCCTTTTCCTGATATATTAATATCACAATTGATGCCATAGTCAAGAAACATTTTTAGCGTGGTTTTTCGTCTCATAAAAAATCGATAATTACGATGAAGAATTATTTGATATTTCCGCCCGGAATGAGTATATTCAATTTCGGGGAATAGAGATTGACGATTAAGACTATGAAGAGAAAAATACTAAATAAAATACTACTAATTTTCGCTTTTTGCTCTATATTTACTCCTTTTTCACAAAATGAGCTCTTTTCCGGGTCGAAACCGCCTCCTCCGCCTCCGCTTCCAAAAGAAGGAAAAGTCTTTTCTCTTACCTATCATTCCTTCCTGGGAAAGGATCAGTATTTAACTGATATTTCAATTAGAGATTTAAAATCACAAATGATCCTTCTCTTTAAACATGGCTTCAAATTCGTTTCATTTGATGATATCATCAAGAATAAACTTTCCGGCAACAAAAATATCTTTGTTACAATTGATGACGGCAATGTCAGCTCCTACTATGCCTATAAAGAGGTCTTTAAACCCCTGGGGATTAAACCTTTATTCGCCATATATCCCAACATCATCGGGAGAAAGAGTTACGCTCTTACCTGGAATATGGTACGGGAGCTCGACGCCGACGGCTGCGAAATTGCCGCTCACGGCTACTTTCACTGGCGTATGACCCAGGGCCTCTATTACAGAAATCAAGCAGGATTTAAAAGAGAAATATACCGTTCCAAAGAAGTTCTGGAAAAAGAACTCAAACATAAAATTACTACTTTTGTATATCCCTTTGGAGTACGGTCCCCTATTGCCAAAAAAACGATCAAGGAAGCAGGCTATAGCCACGCTTTTACCATTGTGTGGGGCCCTATCCAATACCCGCTGAACAAAAACCCCGATCCCTATGAACTGCCCCGTTATATGGTCGTCCGCAACTGGCGTACTATTTCTGCTGCGATAATACGAGAGGCAGGTGTAGGGGAAGGTAATCGGTGGGCCGGAGGCCCGGGTGATCGGTGATCGGTGATCGGTGATCGGTTTAAGAGAAAGAAGCCCATAGAGGCAGAGAGTGCAACGCCTCTACAGGCTTCTATTCTTACACCGGTTACTGATTACCCGGCCCCCAGGGCCACCGATTACCTTCCCCTACACCGGGGTGTGAATAACATGAAGGACTACTCCCCAGATCTCGAACTGCATCTCCTGTGTTACTGCTATGGGCTCGTAGCTGGGATTTTCCGGAGCCAGGAAGACCGCCTCCCCCTGGCGCACCAGGCGCTTTACTGTTAATTCTCCGTTCACCACGGCAATAACAATACTCCTGTCAACGGGAGCTTCCGCCCTGTCAACGATAAGTATATCTCCGGAATGAATTCCCGCGTCTATCATGGAATCACCGGAAACAGTCACAAAAAACGTTGCCGAGGGATGCCGTATAAGCAGCTCATTTAAATCCAGACTACTGTCGATATAATCATCGGCAGGAGAAGGAAATCCTGCTGATATCCGTGTTGAATAAAGAGGGAACTTCATGGAAGCCCCCTTCCTCACCGGGTAAAGAGCCTCAATTGTATTGTCAAACATATTCCTATTCATTGAATTAATCCTATTTTAATTACCTGGCGACCAATCCGCCTTTTGGATATTAAATACCCACTCCGATGTTATGTCAACAAATGTTTGGCCTTAATACAAATTAATTTATTTTCTCCTGGGCAGCATGCGCAGCTAACGCTGCGTACACCTGTCTTAAGTTTTTTTCAAAAATTAGTTGTAAAGCAAAGCCCGTATGGTATAGTGATACGTTGTATGGACTAAAATAAATTTCAGGGGGATCGACATGAATCTTTCATGGAAGAATCTTTCATTAAATAAAAAAATACTTCTTCCTGGTATATTGCTGATACTCTTATTCATAGCATTTACCCTGGGATATATCCTTCCATTGATAAAAACCCAGCTGGTGGCAGAAAAAAAAGACAAAATCAGGGAACTTGTTAATATAACCATCAGTTCAGTTCAAAAAATTCATGATGATTTTACCGCCGGAAAAATAACCGAAGACGCGGCCAAACAGGCTGCAATTGACCTGCTTAGAAAAATGCGGTACGGCCCTGAGAGTAAAGATTACCTCTGGATCAATGACTTCCAGCCCAAAATGATAATGCACCCCTACAATACCGCTCTTGAAGGAAAGGATCTATCAAAGAAAGAGGATAAAGCCGGTAGTCTTTTATTTATGGATATGCTAAAAGTCTGCAGGGATAGCGAAGAGAAAGCCGGGTATGTCCACTATATGTGGCAAAAAACGGATGACAAAAACTATATCATTCCCAAAATATCTTACGTAAGAACGTTCGAGCCCTGGAACTGGATTATCGGGACCGGTATTTATTTAGAAGATGTTAAAGCGGCACTCAATGAGCAATACCGCAATGTATCGGCAATCTTAGGATTGTTGATAACACTTTTCCTGGTCCTGATCTATTTAACAGCACGGCAGGTGGCAAAACCCATAAGCCTGAATCTTAAATACGCCCGGAGTATCGCCGAAGGCGATCTCACTATTGATATAGTCGTAGACCGGTACGATGAGACCGGGAAACTGACTTCGGCTATGAAGGAGATGCAGATTAAACTTTCCGAAGTTATACGGAATATTATAGAAAGCGCCTCTACCCTGGCCCTTTCCGCGAACGAGATCAGTTCGACCTCACAGAGCCTGTCGGAAAGCGCGAATGAGCAGGCTGCCAATGTTGAAGAGATTACCTCTTCCATGGAACAAATGGGTGCCACCATATCCCAGAATACGGAAAACTCCAGGAATACCGACGAAATTGCCACAAAGACATCAAGGCAGGCCGAAGAGGGAGGCCAGGCTGTGACCGATACCCTTCATGCTATGCGGCAAATCGCCGAAAAAACCAGCCTCATAGAAGATATTGCCTATCAAACCAACCTGCTGGCCCTGAACGCGGCAATTGAAGCGGCACGGGCCGGAGAACACGGCAGGGGATTTGCTGTTGTGGCAAGTGAAGTTAGAAAACTGGCTGAACGAAGCCAGGTAGCTGCCCAGGAAATCGGCAGCCTGGCGGACAAAAGTGTTAATGTCGCGGAAAAAGCCGGAAAGCTCCTGGAAGAGATAGTTCCCAATATCAAACAGACTTCCGACCTTGTGCAGGATATAACCGCCGCGTCCGAGCAGCAGGATACCGGGGTGAACCAGATCAACGTTGGCATGGGCCAGCTTAATGAAATTACCCAGCATACGGCTGCGGCATCGGAAGAATTGGCATCAACATCCGATGTGTTAAGTGACCAGGCGAAATACCTGAAAAAAATGATAAACTTTTTTAACGTAGCAAAAGCCGAAAAAAAAGGTTCCTCTACTCCGGTGATAAAAAACAAGTAAAAAGTGAGTGATTCTAGAGCGCATGGAGGTTCTCTGAGTGAGAGAAACAGTTGAAAAGGTTAACGAAAAACTAACAAGAAACATCCCCGGTCTCCAGGGCAAAACATTGGGCAAGGAATATCATCAATATCTGGTATTTCTTCTTGGCAAGGAACTATACGGCGTTGATGTTGACTATGTTAAAGAAGTCCTGGAATTCTGCCGCGTTACCAGGGTCCCGGCTGTACCGGAACAGATAAAAGGCGTCATTAACCTGAGAGGCGATGTAATTCCCGTAATCGACCTCACTGCCAGGTTTTACAAGCACCAGAGCGAGGTTAGCAGGAAAACCTGCATTGTTATTACAGAATTCAGGGATGAAGATGAAATCCATTCAATTGGCATGATGATAGACGCGGTAAACTCCGTAATAGACATTCCTGCGGGAGACATAAAGGCTCCCCCGGGATTCGGTTCAAAAATACGGCCGGACTTTATCTCCGGTATTCTGCATGAGGAATCCAGTAGTAAGTTTATTATCCTGCTTGATATAAAAAAAGTACTGGATGCGGAAGAGCTCGCCTCCTTTAATGATATAGAGAGTTCTAATAATAATACGGGGTAGCTCCCCCCCAATACGAAATGAGGTGTTATTTATGAGTAAAACGATTATGATTGTCGATGATTCTGTTGCCATACGGCAAACCGTCGGCTTCACCCTGCATGAAGCCGGGTATACCGTTATAGAGGCATGCGACGGCGAGGATGCTTTAGCGAAATTAAACGGCCAGCAAATAGATCTTATTATTTCTGATGTGAACATGCCGAATATGGATGGTATTACACTGCTCAAAACCGTTAAATCGGATAAATCATATTCCGCGTATAAGTTTGCCCCTTTTATTATGCTTACAACAGAAGCCGGAGCATCGAAAAAAGAAGAAGGAAAAGAAGCCGGGGCAAAGGCATGGATGGTTAAGCCCTTTAAAGCCGACCAGCTCCTGAGCGCCGTTAAAAAATTGATTATATAGGTTCCACGGAAAACCCGGGAGAACAATATGAAGATAATAAAAAACTCAACCCCTGATGGCGATACCATACTGAAAATTAACGGGGATATGACCATATACTCCGCACGGGGATTTAAAGATCTTCTGCTTAAATATATTGAAAGCAGCTCTGCCCTGGCTCTCGATCTTTCCGGAGTTGGTAAAATCGACACTGCGGGATTTCAACTGCTGATTCTTGGAAAGCGTGAAGCGGAAAAAGCCGGAAAAAATTTAAAAGTTGTTAACCCGTCACTGGAAGTTTCCAGGCTCTTTAACCTGTATGGAGAAACAATTGAGTAAACAAAACAAAACAAAACCGGTACAATCTTAATAAGTCGGAGTTAATCGATGGCAACAGGAGAAAAATACGATACCAGGGGAATGGTCGATATATTTTTTATCGAGTGCAGGGAATTGCTTGAAGCAATGGAAAGCTCTTTGTTAAAACTGGAAAAAGAGAGTATCGACGAGGAATCAATTCGCTCCATATTTCGCGCCGCTCACACTATAAAAGGTTCATCCGGCATGTTCGGTTTTGGTGAAATTGAAATGTTCACGCACACGGTAGAAAACCTCCTGGATGACGTGAGCAATGATAAAATAAATCTTAATCACGACATGATTGCCCTTCTTCTTGAATGCCATGATTTTATACTACTCCTGGTCGATTTTTTTGAAGAACAGAATGACGGATTCATTGATGACGATACTAAAACAAAGCGTGAATCGTTACAATCCCGTCTTAAGTCGTATATGGAAGGTTCTGCTGAGAGTACACAGCCGGAACCGCAAGCCGGAGACTCCCCTGTTGAAGACGGCCCAACAGTAGACCGGGAAGAAGAACAAGAGGGCGAAGATGTTAATCAAATTACGGTCATTGCCCCGGGCCCGGGTGAAACCAATGTCCGGAACGAATGCTGGCACATATCCCTTCGTTTTAAAGAAGAAACATTCAATGACGGTTTTGATCCCCAGTCATTTATATCCTACCTGAATGAGCTTGGAGAAATTGCCAAGATCAAGACCATATCCGAATCCATTCCTGCTGCCGCTGAGATGGACCCGCATAAATGTTACATTGGGTTTGAAATAGATTTTAAAGGAAATACTACCAAGGATCAGCTTGAGGATGTTTTTGAATTCGTCCAGGATGACTGCGTTATCCGGATACTGATGCCCTACAGCGATATTACCGAGTATGTTAAACTGATCCAGGAACTGCCCGACACTCCCCAGATTGGAAAAATCTTAACTGAAATTGGCTCTCTCACGGAGGTGGAACTGGCGGAAGTTCTTAAGCTCCAGGAGACCGAAAAAGGAAAACTGTTTGGGGAAATTGTCGTTGAAGAAAATATGGTTCCCCAGCCTGTTCTCGACGCGGCTGTTGAACGGCAAAAAAACATCCGTAAAGCGGAAGAATGGAAAAAGAAATCCATCCGTATTGACCCGGAAAAACTGGATAATCTCATTAACCTGGTTGGTGAGCTGGTAATAAACGGTGCCAATGTGAAACAGCTCTCCGATCTCGGGAACGACAATGACCTGTCCGAGTCTGTTTCGCGTATGTCCAGGCTCATCGAAGAAATCAGGGACAGTACCATGAACATCCGGATGGTTCAAATTGGTGAAACCTTCGGCCGCTTTGAGCGGATTGTCCGGGACCTCAGCAAACAGGTCGGCAAAAAGATCGACCTGGTAGTAAATGGCGGCGAGACCGAGCTGGACAAAACATTGATCGAAAAAATAAGCGATCCATTAATGCACCTGGTTCGGAACTCCATTGATCACGGCATTGATACCCCTGAAGAACGGCAGAAAAAAGGCAAGCCGGTCCAGGCAAAAATATATCTCAATGCCTACCATGAAACCGGTTCTATCGTTGTTGAAATAATCGACGATGGAAATGGGATCAATAAAGAAAAGATCATTGCCAGGGCTATTGAGCGGGGACTTCTCCAGACCAAGCAGGTACAGCATCTTTCGGAGGAAGAGATCTTCCGGTTTATTTTTGAACCGGGGTTTTCCACTGCCGAAGAAATAACCAGCCTTTCGGGCCGGGGTGTTGGTATGGATGTGGTGAAAAAAAACATCGAAGGACTGCGCGGTTCGGTTGCGATTGAAAGCACTGAAGGAGAAGGTACTACCGTCCGGATACATCTTCCCCTGACCCTGGCAATCATCGACGGTTTTATGGTTGAGGTTGGCGATGCGGTGTATGTCATTCCCCTTGATATGGTTATTGAATGTACTGAAATATCCCTGGATGAGATCAAAGGACAGGAGAGCGGGAACTTCGTAAACCTGCGAGGAGATGTTCTCCCCTTCCTGCACCTGCGGGAACTCTTTGATGAAAGCGGTACCATTCCAAAAAGAGAAAACATCATTGTTGTTGAATATGCTCATAAGAAAGCGGGAATTGTTGTCGATAAATTAATTGGGGAATTTCAGACTGTAATAAAACCTCTTGGAAAACTGTTTAACAGGATACAATGGATAAGCGGTGCCACGATTCTGGGCACCGGAGATGTTGCCCTGATTCTTGATGTCCCCATGCTTATTCAACATATCAGGGGGCTTGAAAATAAAAAAGCCGGCTAATAAATTGCCGCTCATATCAATTTAAATTAGAAGAGTGAAAAAAATGACAGAAAAAATCAAAGTTCACATTGTTGACGATTCGGCCCTTGTTCGCCAGGTCTTAAGCGCCGTACTTACCTCCGATCCCGGTATTGAGATTATGGCCACCTCATCCGATCCTATTATTGCCAAGAAACGTCTGGAAAAAGAATGGCCCGATGTTTTCATTCTCGATATTGAAATGCCGCGGATGGACGGGATCACCTTTTTAAAAGAAATCATGAAAACCAAACCAACTCCTGTGGTAATGTGTTCTTCCCTTACCGAAAAAAACGCGCAGATTTCCATGCAGGCCATGTCCGCCGGAGCTGTTGAAGTAATTTCCAAACCCAAAGTTGGCATTAAAGATTTTCTCACGGACTCAGCAGTGAGACTTATTGATAAGGTCAAATCCGCTGCCCAGGCCGACATGACGCAGCTCATGCCAAAAGATACGGGAAAAGCCGCCCCTGGCGCTGCCCAAAAAAAACAACGGGTTCTTGGAGAACCCAAATTAAACGCCGACGCGGTTATTTCCCCCTGGGACGGAAAAACAGTCAGCCTCGATACAGACAGGATCATTGCTATTGGTGCTTCTGCCGGCGGTACCCATGCCATTGAAGCAATTCTAAAATCACTGCCTGCGGAATCGCCCGGAATTGTTATTGTTCAGCATATGCCGGAAAAATTTACCAAAGCCTTTGCCGACAGGCTCAATAACCTTTGTGCTATTACGGTAAAAGAAGCCGAAAGCGGGGACATTATTAAACCGGGATGCGCGATTATCGGTCAGGGCAACATTCATCTGGTAATTGACAGGAAAGATAATAACTATTGCACCAGGCTTAAAGAAGGACCGCTGGTGAGCCGTCACCGCCCTTCAGTGGATGTGCTATTCCGGTCCGTTGCAAAAAGCGCGGGAAAAAATGCTATTGGAGTTATTCTTACGGGTATGGGAGATGATGGTGCTGCCGGGCTGCTCGAAATGCACAAAGCCGGTGCCGCTACTATTGCCCAGGACAAAGAGACCTGTGTTGTATTTGGTATGCCCCAGGAAGCGATTAAACGCGGCGCTGCCGATAAAGTATTGCCCCTGGGAGATATCCCTATGGCGATGATGTCGGAATAACGTTAATTCCGGTTCCGGCATGAATATAAAATGAATAATTGGTCAGAAAATCAAATGGAAAACCATGAATCCAAAAACGGCAGTCCTTTGCCTATTGATATTTTGAACCAGTGCAAGGAAGTTTCCTATACTCTGAAAGACAATTCATCCGCCCTGTTCAAACAACTAAGAACTTTTTTTATTGGTGCCGCCCAGGAGCTTTCCGATTTTCAAAAACTGATGAAGCCCTATATTGAATATTATTATCCCGACCAGGTGACTTCGGATAATCCAAACTTTGTTAGAGATGTTATTATCCCCAGCAGGGAGGAAATGGAACGGGCTATTGAAAAATCGGCTGCCAATATGCGGGGCGACCAGGAAATAAATAGAAATGTCGTGAGCGCCATCCAACGCGCCCTGACTCTCCAGGAAAGCATTGATCATATTCTTAACATTGTTGAAGATATTGAAATCTATTTTCTTAACACAATGATTATTTCCATAAAAACCGGTTCCCAGGGTGTTACGCTTACCCAGCTCTCAAAAGAAATGGGTAAACTCTCAAAAATAATCAGCGATATTTCATCGGATTTTAGAGCTGTTATTAACAAATTAAGCACCGAATGCGTCAGTTTCGACGAAACCAGGGAAAAAGTTGAGCTCATCCAGAGAACCTACCTCACCGATATTAAAATTACCACCAGGGTTGTGTTCGACGAGATCGTAGACGAATTAAACACTGTCTCCCTGGATGTGGGCAATATCCTTGTTGACCTCTACGAGATCCAGCTTTTAATAAAAGAAGTGATTAACAAACTCCAGCTTGAGGATCTTGTGAGACAAAACACGGAAAAAGTTATTTACCTGGTTGAGGACATCATTTATAATAGTGATGAATTATATAATAAAATTACCAACTCAAGTGATGACTCTATACCGCCACTCGACAAACAAGCATTTGAGTCGGCTCTCCTGTGCCTGGCAAAAACCAAAATCGCGGAGATCATGGACAGCATCAATACCCTCAATACCGACATCAACAAAATATTCGAAATGGTAAGAGAAATTTCCAAACGGGTTTTACATGACCTTACGATGAGCGACTCTCCGGAACAAGAAACAGATGAGGAGGCGGACCGCACCCTGGAAGAGGAAGCCGACAATCTTGAAGCCATTTATAAACAGGCCCAGACCATGAAGAATGATTTTATTAATGTCATTCACGAAATCATCAAAAACAAAAAAAACCTGTTCGATTTTTCCCAGAGCATCCTGGCTATTATAAACCGCTTTGATACATTCTTTAGCACTATTTCCGGTGTGGCCCGCAAGTTTGAAATAATCAACCTCCTTACCAGGATTGAACTGGCGCGGAATTCCTTGATCCTGAAAAGTGTTGGCGGCGCCTTAGCTGAGATTAGCAAACTGCCTATTCTGATTAAAAATAACATCGCTGAATCTACTGAACAATACAACTCCGTAAAAGAAGGAATTGATGAAGCCATAAACGATTATTTAACCACCTTTACGGAACAGGAGTCCATTCTCGATGAAAGCGTTAAAAATATGGAAACCGTTTCTAAAAACCTCGAAAAATCCCATAAGTATTACGTTAATATTTCACAAGAGATGAAAGAGAGAGCCGAAATGTCCCTGCAGTTTATTGACACCATTCAGGAAGAGCATTCAACCCTTGTTAATACCGGTTCTCTTCTTGAGGTCACCGGTCAAAAACTCCTGGACTACTACGCCTCTCTCCGGGCAAATAGTGACTCTACAGCGAGCGGGGAAGAAGACACGGACGATATTAATAATTTCACCAGGGAACTTTCCGCGATTAAAGAATACCTTCTTAAAAAATCAGCTGACGGTGATTACCGGAGCCAGATGCTCCTCTCCCTGATTGCCGAATACGTGGAAGAAACAGACAAAGAAGAGATAACTTTTTTCTAAATCTTTTCCACCAGCAATTCTTTCCGCTCCCTGCCGTTGCTTGTTGTTGTTTTTATGGGCTTTATTAAAAGCGCGGCGCGGTCGTCATCGGGTTTTCGCTCTCCGCAAAAGGCATCTATTTCGTCCATCAATTCCCGCAAGAACTCTCCCGGGTTCCGGCCTCCGTTCTTTCGTACAAAATCCATCAAGCGCCCGGTTGAATAAAATTCTCCTGTTTCATTCCTGGCTTCGGTTATGCCGTCCGTATATAAAAAGAGCATATCATTTACGTTAAACGTGGTTATTTTATAATCGAACCCCGGCGAGGAGCTGATCCCAATAGGGAGCCCCTGTTCCGTTGACAGCTCTTCGATTTCCTTTGTTCCATCCCGGTACAGTATTGGTTTCTGGTGTCCGCAATCGGTGTAGGCCAGTTCATTGGTCTTCATGTTAAAAATTGAATAAAAGGCCGTTAAAAAATATCCCATGCCGCTCACTACGGTGTACACGTCCCTGTTTACGTCCCCGCATACTTTCGCCGGTGTTCTGCTAAAATGCCCGTGATTTACAAAACAGGCTTTTGCCATGGTTGTTATGAGCGCTGCCGATACGCCATGTCCCGATACATCGGCTATCATAAAAGAATACGTATCCCTGCCGATTCTCCGGACATCATAAAAATCTCCCCCCACTTCATCCATTGCCAGGTACCGGGCATCAATATTCAGTTCCGGGGTTATGGGGATCGTTTTGATGATACTCTCCTGTACCATCTTTGCCATTTCCATATTATTATGAAGTTTCTTATTCTTGCTCCGGAGCTCGGCATTCGCTTCCCGCAGCTGCCCGGTCCGTTTGTCTATGACCTCCTGAAGCTGGGCCGTAAATCTCCAGGTAAAATAGGGTGATATTACCATAAAGACCAGGACCGACAGTATCACCTGGATCACGATAAAGATATAAAAGGCTCCCCTGGCTATATCCCGTATCCGGATATTCGGTTCCATGGCAAAATAATACCGCTCTCCGGTCCGCTGCCCCTTCTGCTCAATTACCGCGTACGCCTGTTCCGGTCTCCGGGATGTTACGGTGATCCGCGCGGGAATTATCTGCTCGGCCTTGTTCAACACCTTTGATATTTTATACCCGAATAAATAATATCCCCGGACATAGGGATACCCGATGTTATCGCATACCGGCGACAGGGTGATTAAGCGGATCTCTCCCCGGTACCGGGTTACAAAATGCCATACTACCATTTTGTCGATCCCTGTCTTCTTTTGTTTTTTGAGCTCTTTTAAATAGCGCGGATAATACTCCCGGTACTTTTTATCCGCCAGTTCCAGAAATCTCTTTCTCATGTCCCCTTCAGTGCCGGCCCCGGCCTCCTGCTCCTTTTGGGGTTGGACCTGCCCGTCCCTGGTGGCGAATAAGAGGCGTGAATTTTTATCGACGACTTCATATATATCATATTCCTTTACCAGGCTCGCGTCGGACCCCACATTATCGACGATTGAGGAAATATTACTCGCCCCGACCGCGTCTCCCAGCTCGCCCCACCAGGCATAGCCCGTGACCTTGCCCTCATGGACCTTCTTCCGCTGTATCAGGTACTGTTTCCATGATTCGATGAACTCCTTCCTACGGCTGTCCTCGATGGTTTCGCTTATTTTATCTACGAAAAGCATACCCAGGGTAAATTCCATGACCAGGAGTACTACTACAAATAGCCCGGTCATTTTTAGTATCAGCAGGGTCTGCCGTTTTCTCTTGGGGTTTGCTTGCTGCGTTTTCATATCTTATTCTAACTGCAAATGTTCGCTTTGTCAAGAATTTATCAGCTCTTTAAAAACCTTCCGGCCGGTTTGAACTTTTTTAGTAAATTACCGTAATTTTTCAAAAGAAGTATTGCCATTTAGAACAAAAATCATTATATTAGAATTCAAATATAAAAGTGCATTACCCTTTCGGATCAAAAAAAATAATTGATCCTACACCATCTAAATCCGCACAAAAAATTTAATTAATCATTCAAAAGGGGATATTCTATGTTAAACAAAATTAAAACCATTAGATTATTACCGGCATTACTGGTCATTATTGCTATGGCAGGTGTGGCCTGCATCGTACAAACGGACATGCCGGAATTCAGCAAAGAAAGCGGTGAGTATACAACGGATATTTCAGTAGAAATAACTGCCGAGGCCGGGGCTGCAATTCATTATACCACCGACGGCAGCGATCCTACAGAGAGCTCTCCGGTCTATTCAGAACCCATAGCTATATCCGGTGGCGGTACTACAGTTACCATCAAGGCCATAGCGGTAAAAGAGGGAAATGAAAACAGTGATATCGCGAGCGCTGTGTACACTATCGTGCAGCTGGTTCAGCTAACTCAGCCGGTATTCAGCAAAGGCGGAGGAGACTACAATTGGGATATTTCCGTGGCCATCACCGCAGAAGAGGGCGCGCAAATTCATTACACAATTGACGGCACAGACCCTACCGCAAGTTCTCCGGTTTATTCAAACCCTGTTGACGTAGAAGGGTTTGAAAATTCAATGACCATCAAGGCCATTGCCGTTAAAGCAGGCGCGTCAAACAGTGACATCACCAGCGCGGCCTACAACATTACCGGCATTGGAAAAGAAATTATCGACATTGAAGGAAATATACATCGCGTGACTGCGACCAGGTATTTAGGAATGACCTACAGTCCCTGCTCGAATCCGAGTGGGCCGAGTATGAAATTAAGCTACTGGGTAACGGACTGGCGTCTGTATAAATACGACGCCAGCAATAAATACATTTGCAGCAGCCGTATTTTCAAATCGGTTCCGGTTATTAGCAGGGGCATCGTTAATGTCATTGAAAGTTTTGAGATTTCTGCTGACGATGAGTGTAATATATCGGTGATACTCAACCTGCTGACCTATCCCGAATATGAGTGTTCTCCGCATTTCACCCCTACAGAAGTTCGGAAACAGTCAAACGTACAGAAGTTTAACCGGGATAAAGACTGCCAGGATCCCGACTGTATTTACTTTGAAGATGATTATTTATATAGCGGCGATTACTACAACAACGAAAACAGCTGGTAGACAATTTTTGCTTTTCAGCAGCCGGTTATTGTTCTTAACCGGCTGCTGAAGATCGTTATTTTTCAATACCCTCACGCGCCTTAACTCCCCGGTCAAAGGGATGCTTGATCTTTTTCATCTCCGTTACCAGGTCTGCCAATTCGAGAATCTTTTCATTCGCGTCTCTTCCGGTTAAAATAACTTCTATTGATGGCGGCCGGGCTGCCAGTAAAGATTCCAGATCCTTAAAAGAAATAAATTCTTTATTTATGGCCGATATTACTTCATCAAGGATGAGCACATCACAGGCCGAATCATTCAGTAGATCCATGACAAGCCGGAACCCTTCGGCGGTTTCTTCTTTTAGCAGGGTCAATTCTTCGGAATTCATGTTCCAGATAAATTTCTTTTGTGAATTAAAACGGTATACGGGAATATCCCCGGTCATTTTTTTAAGAAATAATATTTCGCCGGATTCGCTGCCTTTAATAAACTGAATAATAATTACGTTAAGACCTCTCCCGGCTGCCCGAATCGCCTGCCCTATTGCAGCAGTAGTTTTACCTTTTCCATCTCCCGTATAAACTTGAACCAATCCGTTTTTCATGTATGTTCTTACCTCTCTCAAGAAACTCTTTTTTCAATAGAGCCGTCTTCATCATAACGTGGGGCTGGAAGCCCCTCGCAGGGGTCGCACCCCACGCTATGAGAAATCCCCATAGCCCTGGTGAATTATTTTAGAAACAGAGCCTGTTCCCGGGGGATGTTATCCGGGGTCTGCTCTGCTGCCCTATGGGGTTGAAACCCC
>JAAENB010000681.1 GCA_024224995.1 bacterium
CCCGGGACAACATCCCCTCGCAGGGGTCGCACCCCATAGAGCAGCAGAGCAAAACCCCGGATAATATCTTCCGGGAACAGGCTCTGTTTGTAAATTATTTCACCAGGGCTATGGGGATTTCTCATAGCGTGGGGTTTCCAACCCCACGTTATGATGAAGGACGCCCCGGTTCAAAATTTTACTTTCTTAAGAGCAGCACACCCTGCGAAGCCGGGTCTTCGGCTCCGCTCAGACACCGGCCTGGCCTGAAAAAAATACGGAAGAAAGTTCAAAACAGGTTTAATCTCTTTCCGGGTAATTAACCCTCTCGGATAAAAAACCTCGAACTTCAAACTTTCTTAAGAAAGTAACCAAATCCGAAACCGGCCCCCGCCCGGCTCCGGATTATTCTCTATCCCCTTACCGGACTTTCCCCAAAAGCGTCCTTAGCGCCTGCATCTCAAACCCGTAAAGACTCAACTTAAATTGCTCCGCCTCTGGGGGAATATTCGACCGGTACAACTCCTCGCCCGATTCCGGGTCCCGGGGCAGGTATAATATTATTTCCTTGAGGATTCTTTCCAGGGTCTCCTTTTCTGTTTCGTCCAGGTCTACAGTGAAAAATTCCAGAGGTCGCTGAGCGGAGCCGAAGCGTTTTTTCTTGACAATTCCCGGGTAGAGCTGGTTTAACTAAATTGTAGTTTAGTGGGCTCTTCGAAAGAATTGTCCGGAAAAGCCTCATCCCTTGCAGGGGGTGAGGCTTTTCTTATTTGTGAACAGTACACCTGTTTGCAGAACATATGTCAACTCAAATTGTTGAATTTAATATAATTAATGTGTGTTTTTTGGTAATATTTTCCGATTAATATCGTAATTAATAACACAATATAGATATTAATCTGTACTTTAGAAAACTTCGCGGCGCGGTTGTTCGGGCGGGTTTGGTACGCGTACGGGCACGGCGTGCCGTGCCCTCACGGTGTTTATTTGGGGGTCACACCTCTGTGGTGTTTTTGTGTAGGGGAGAGGCATGCCTCCAATGCCATTAAGTTAAGCGTCTCCTCAATCGTTTTTTAGCCGAATGTAGCCGGAATTCCTTTACAGGGGGAAAGATTAAAAAAAAATCGCGAAATTTAAAAAAAAATTTAGTATTTAGGCTCTCCCATTCGTCCTATTAATGAGGGGTTTTGTTTCTACTCCAAACTTTAACTTCAGGAGAATCGTTATGCATCTGGTTTATACTACCTTCAATATTA
>JAAENB010000682.1 GCA_024224995.1 bacterium
GGGGTTTATATTTCCAACATGATATCACCGTTTTAATTTTATCCGGTTTATTTTTTTTCTTGACATAAAACAGACTCTATAAAAGATTTGTCCTCAGCCCCTTGAAGTGATAACATCATTTACAAATACATGCAATGTTTTCACTAAATCCTTAACCAAACAGGTATTAAACCTGTCATCTTTATATTTTTTCCGGAAAAATACCGGAAACTCTACAAAATATACTTTTTATATACAATAATTTTAATACTCCAGGGTGATTATATGAAAAAATGGTGTTTATTTACTACTGCTTTTCTTCTCTCTTTATTTCTCCTTTCATGCGACAATATATTTTATGATAGTAAAAGTTATACTGTTACCGGCAGTACTCTGCTTAACGGGGGCAGTTACAGCGGAGTGATGATGACTCTTTCGGGAACAGCCCGAAGAAAAACAAGGGTCGTTTCATCGGTGAAATCAAACGGTGAAGGGGTATATGCTTTTTCCGACATACCTAATGGTGCCTATACTATTAGACCGGAAAAAGAAGGGTATTATTTTTCTCCCGAAAGCAGGGTCGTTGAAGTCTATTCGGGAAACCTGAGCATAAGAGATTTTAAGGTCATCCCAAATTCAATATCCGGGACAATTCTCTTAAACGACGCGGCTTTTTCAAGAGTCCCCGTTACCCTTACGGGAGAGGGAATTAGCCAGGAAGCCATAAGCAACTCCGATGGAGCCTATACCTTTTCAGTGCTGCCCGCAGGGACATACACAATAAGCCCTTCTCAAACGGGGTATCATTTTACTCCCGGTACGATTAATGTTGATTTTGAGACCGGGAGTCTTTCTATTGCCGATATTAAGGGAATAGAGAATTCTTTTTCCGGAAGTGTTCTTTTAAACGGGAGCGGTCTTGATGGCGTTTCCCTTACTATTTCGGGAACGGAAAAAACGGAGACTGTACTCACTGCCTCAGACGGATCATATCTTTTTGGAACAATTCCCAATGGAACTTATACTATTACCGTGTCAAAAACGGGATATCATTTTTCTCCCGCAAGCTTTAGCGTAACTATGAATTCAAGTGTCTGTTCCAATCCCGGTATTCTTGCGGTAGAAAATTCTGTTTCAGGGAAAATCGTCAATCCCGGGTATTATCTTCCCGGAGTAACCGTAACCCTTTCGGGCAATGGAATATCGCAAACCGCTGAATCCGGTACTGGCGGTGTCTATAGTTTTGCCCCGGTTCCCGACGGCACCTATACCATAACTCCTTCAAGCAACGGGTTCAATTTTACTCCCGAAAGCCGAACAGTAAGCGTTTGCGGAAATAATCCCGCGAATTATAATTTTTCTTATATACGGGTATGGTCTAAAACATTTGGCTGTACAAAGGATGACAAGGCTAATTATATTCAGCAAACCGTTGACGGAGGATATATTGTTTCGAGCTGGACAAGACCAGGCAATAACGCCGATGCCTGGGGCATAAAATTAAGTAAATCGGGTTCGACGGAATGGAGCCAGACCTACGGAGGTGTGGCAACTGATCATTTTGAAGTCATTAAACAAACACCTGACGGAGGGTATATTGCTGCGGGAGATACGGGAGCTGTTGTAATCAAAAATCTTTCAGTTCTATCAGTCCCCGATTTTTATGTTGTTAAGCTTAGCAGTTCGGGGGTTCCTGTCTGGGAAAAAAACTTTGGCGGCAGTGATGATGATGAAGCAAAAGCCATGGATGTAACCTTAGATGGAGGCTGCATTGTTGCCGGGTACACCGATTCCTATGGAAGCGGAGGGAGTGATTTCTGGGTTTTAAAACTGGACAGCTCCGGAAACAAGGACTGGGAAGAGTTCTTCGGAGGAACAGGGAGTGACAGCCCGCGGTCAATACAGCAGACTTCGGACGGCGGATATATTGTGGGCGGAAATACCTGGTCCTATGGAAGCGGAATAGACGATATGTGGATTCTTAAGCTTGATAGTTCCGGGCAGCTTGAGTGGCAGTATCTTTACGGTGGAGTACAGAGCGAGAAGCTCTGGTCAATACAGGAGACTGCTGATGGATATATTGCTGCCGGGCATACCCACTCCTATAATCTCGACGGTTCAATTTCATCCGGCGCCTATAGTAATGGGGTGATATTGAAACTGAGCAGCGCGGGAACTAAAGAATGGATTAAATTTTATGGCGGATCCGGGAGTGATGAGATCCATTCTGTTTCCCTTACTGATGATGGAGGCTATGTGGCCACAGGAAGCTATACGGTTTCCGGAAACGGCATGGATCTCTGGATATTAAAGCTTGATTCTTTAGGGGACACTCAATGGGAAAGGAAACATGGAGATACCGGGTCGGATCGAGGCTATTCTATAGTTCAGACAAGCGACGGCGGGTATGCCGTTGCCGGCTATACTTCTTCTTATGGCAACGGCGGTGACGACTGCTGGATGCTAAAGCTCGACACCGAAGGAAATTATCAGTAATTTATACTAAAAAAGCGGGGGTCAGAAAAGGATCCCCGCTCCCAGGGTAAAACTGAAATAACTCATCACCCCTTCCTGTTCAAATATATTGCAGTATTCCGTCGCGAAACGGAAACTATAATCATAAGGAATCATATAATCAAAATAAAATCCCCCTTTTACTATGGGCTCTATCCCGCTCCGCAAAGTGCCCAGCTCTTTAATTGAATTATACCCAACCCCAAAAGAGAGGACCGGCGCGAGAGAAATTGAGGTTGAAAACCGGTAGGTGTAGCCGCAGTTTATGAGCATTGGAATTATTGACGCGTATTCCCTGTCTCCTTTGCCCGGTAAGCGGGAGTACCCTGTTTCCAGGGTAAAAAAGAGATTGTCTAAAAAAAGGTTTTCAATTCCACCGCTAAGAACTACTGAAAAACCGCCGCTTGTAATATCGGCAAGATTCGTTATGGGTTGTATGTATCCGCCCATGATATAGCAGTTAAACCGGTAAGAACCCGGTTCCGGCGGAGAGAGTCCCGGAACCAGCATGTTAATAGTATCTTCTATAAGATCTCCCGCTTCAGATGATTTTTCTACAACTTTATCCTGTGAGTCGGTGGTGATGGTATCGGCAAAGACAATTTTGCCCAGGACAACATCCACAATACGGATGGTGATGGTATATTTATCAACAGCGTCGATTGAACCCATAACAACATAATCAGCAGAAACGTATTTTCCTATCTGGATGGCACATGCTTTTTCACCGCAATTCAGGGTTCCCAGCTTTTTTTCTTCCACAATGGGCTGGATCATTTTTCTGTCCAGGACATCGAATTTGTGGCTCCGGTAGAGTATAAGTTCAATTTTGGTCCTGGCAATCCTGGCATAGGACTGGGGGATATTGTTCGCGGCAAAATCCATAACGGCTATCCGTTTTTTTTCAGCGCCAAAGACCCTTTGCCCGGAACCGGCCAAAAGCAGGCCAAACAGGGTCAGTGATACTATTGATATAAAAAATTTATTTTTCATGATTTTTGTTTCCCTTTATGGATAATATACAAAAAAAAGGAAGTAATTCAATCACTAAAAGCATGATTATTAGTAAATTTTCTTCTTCTAACGGCTATTCACTTTTTCCGTCACCAGTGCAGCCAGCTCATCAAAAGATCCCTTTTGGGGAAGCATACTCCCGGGGATAGATAATTTACCGGCGGAGTGAATAATAGTAAGAAACTTTTGTTTCTGTACGGATTGAATTGAAACATCGGTAATATGGGAAAAATTTATTGTGATAATTTTACGGCTAAAACCGTTTTTAGGTAAAGAAATCGCTGTTTCGCTAATTATTATTTCCAGTTTTGAAATAATCCCTTTTATTACGGCGAATATCGCAATAAAAACTATGAGAACTGATATTACGGTAAGGGTCCAATAAAAAATCGTTGCACCATTTTCAGAAAATTCGAGAATTCCATTAAGAATTAGTCCCCTGTCATTTGTCATCGCGTTATGACCGATAATCAAAGCGCACGCGCCAAAGAAAACAGCAGCGAACAGGAAAAGAAAAGGTTTTGGTTTATAGGGGTATTTTATTTCTTGCATACAGACTCCGGATAAAGTATTTTGTATCAAAATTTTTATTGCAGGGTAATTTCTGTCAAGCTAAAATAGCAGCAGGAGCAAGAGGGATGAATAACTTAGCGTCACACAAACTTTCATGGATATTTTTGGGATTACAATTACTGGTTGCAATGATTTGTATTACGGTAGGCTCAAATAGTGCAGAGAATGATTCAGTGGGAATTTATTTCATGTGCGCGGTAATATTTTTGATTTGTGTCCCGGGATTTGCCCTGGGGGGAATTATTTCAGGGATTACTGCCATTGTAAATAGCAGTAAAAATAATTACTCCCGGAGCGGGCCAATCGCTTCTCTTGTTGCCAATAGTGTATCCCTGGTGCTATTGCTTGTGCTATTGTTTGGGGTATTGTTTTGGGTATTGGAATCGCTTAATTTTTAACTCGATATATACGTGTGCAGGATTATACACCCTCCTGATTTAAGAGATTGCCGCTTTTAGGAAGCCAATCCGGGAAAATTATACTAAATTATCATACATAAGCTATCAGGAGGTATCATAATGAATAATTTAGTATCACACAAACTATCATGGATATTTTTGGGATTACAATTTCTGGTTGCACTGATTTGTTTGGTTGTCGGTGTAAATAGTATTCGTTCTATAGAATCATTGCTAATAGTGATTCTAGGTTCTATAATAGGGGTAATTTGTATTTTTCAATTTGCAGTGGGTGGGGTTGTTTCAGGGATTATTGCAATTGTAAATAGCAGCAAGAATAATTACTCCCGGAGCGGGCCAATAGCTTCCCTTGTTGTCAATAGTATCCCCCTGCTGTTGTGTCTATATCTGGTTTTTATTTCGGTATTTAATTTGATTCATTATTATTAACTCAATATATATGGCGTGTGCGGAATTACACACGCCATAGAAATATAGTATTATCCTTCAACCATAGAGGTCGCCACAGCAACCGCTTCCTGAAGGGCCTTTTCAAGCCCGTCGGGATTTTTGCCGCCGGCCTGGGCCATATCCTTCCGGCCGCCGCCTCCGCCGCCAACGGTCTTTGAAACCTCTTTGATTATTTTCCCGCAATCGGCACCTTTTTTTACGGCATTATTGGTGGCAGCGAAAAGGAGCAGGGCTTTATCTCCCACTTTGGAGCCAAAGCAAATAATAGAATCCTGCTCTTTTGAACGGATAGTGTCGGACAGATCCCTGAGCTCGTCTGTTTCGGAGCCGTTAAACTGGTGGGAAATAATTTTAACGCCATTCACTTCTTTCGCGTCTGCCAGGAATGAATCAATCCCGGAAGAAAGATTCGCTTTTTTCAGTTTTTCAACCTCTTTTTCAAGAGTCTTTGAGCGTTCAACCAGGTCTTCGATCTTTTTCACGATTCCCGTCTCTGCCACGTTCATAATTTCAGTTAAGTTTGATAAAATACTATCCTGGGAATTATACCGTTCCAGGATACCGCGAAGTGTAATAGCTTCAATACGCCTGATCCCGGCACCGGGAGAGGCTTCTTTCTGGATCTTGAAAATACCGATCTTGCCGGTGTTGGAAACATGGGTACCGCCGCAGAGCTCTTTGCTGTAATCATCAACAGCAACAACCCTGACTTTTTCTTCGTATTTCTCGTCAAAAACAGCCATGGCCCCGCTTTTGACCGCGTCGTCGATATCCATAACATTGGTTTCAACATCAATATTTTCCCAGATCTTTTGATTAACCATATCTTCAACCTGCTGAATTTCTTCAGCGGTCATGGCATTAAAATGAGAAAAATCAAACCGCATTCTTTCCGCTTCAACCAGGGAACCGGCCTGTTTAACATGAGTGCCAAGCACGTCACGGAGCGCTTTATGAAGAAGGTGCGTCACGGTATGATTCGCGCGGATAAGGTTCCGGTTAACAGGATCAATGGCGGCAGTAACGGACTCGCCGTTTTTAAACTCACCGCCTTCAACTTCACCAACATGAATAATGGTCTTGTTATATTTTTTCGTATCAATAACCTTAAATGCGGCACCCGAAGCGGAAGTGATGATGCCCATATCGCCAGCCTGGCCGCCGGATTCGCCATAAAAAGGAGTATCCTTCAGGACCATGAGCCCAGTATCTCCTTCGTAAAGAGAATCGCTTTTACTCTCATTTTTTTCGCTAAAGAGAACACTAATTACGGAATCGGCAGTTTCAGCATCATATCCTTTGAAATTGGAGTCTCCGGCTTCCCGGGAAATATCTTCAAAAGCTTTTTCAAGAGTCAGGTCGGCCCCTTTCCAGCTTTGCTTGCCCCGTTCACGCTGTTCGTTCATCTCGTTCTCGAATCCTTCCAGGTCAACGGAAAGATCTTTTTCTTCGGCAATCTCAACAGTCATTTCCAGGGGGAACCCGAATGTATCGTACAGGAGAAAAGCCTCTTTTCCCGTAATTGATTTTTCGCTATTTTTGATATGATTTTCCATGATCTCATTGAGACGGTCCATGCCATTGTCCAGGGTTTCAAGAAAACGTTTTTCCTCACCCTCAATGACATTCTTAATGTTTGTCGCGGAGTCAATAATCTCGGGATAAAACTCACCCATGATCTCAACAATGGGATCAACAACCTTGTAAATAAACGGTTCCGTAATGCCAATCTGGCGGGCAAAACGAAGCCCTCTTCGAAGAACTCTTCTCAGAACATAACCCCGGCCGTCATTGGAAGGGTAGATACCGTCGGACATGGCAAAGGTAAGGGCGCGGGCATGCTCGGTAATAACTTTAATGGGGACAATATTGTCTCCTTCATAGGGAGCGCCCGATTCTTTGCTCACAAAATTGATAAGGGTCATAAACTCGTCGGTTTCGTAAATAGAATCAACACCCTGAACCAGGATAGCCAGGCGTTCAAGACCCATACCTGTGTCGATCCCGGTCTGGGGAAGGGGGTCGAGATTTCCTTCAATGTCCTGGTTAAACTGGTTAAAAACCAGGTTCCAGTATTCCAGGAAACGCTCACACTCACAGCCCGGTTTGCAGTCGGCAGAACCGCAGCCGTATTCTTCGCCCCGGTCCAGGTGAAGCTCGGAACAGGGACCGCAGGCGCCGGAATCACCGGCAGGGCCCCAGAAATTGTCTTTTTTGCCTAAACGGACTATTTTTTCCGGAGATACGCCAATATCCTTGTTCCAGATCTCAAATGCTTCGTCATCATCTTTATATATCGATATCCAGATGTCTTCTTTAGGAAAACCGATTACGTCAACAGAGTATTCCCAGGCAAATTCAATGGACTCTTTTTTGAAATAGTCGCCAAAAGAGAAATTGCCGAGCATCTCAAAAAAAGTGAGGTGCCGTTTGGTCTTACCCACATTTTCAAGGTCACTGGTACGCAGGCACTTTTGAATTGATCCTGCCCTGGTATATTCCAGTTCAACAGTTCCCGCGAACATGGGCTTGAATTGTACCATGCCGGCAGTGGTAAAAAGCAGGGTAGGGTCGTCCCTGGGCAGGAGCGGACTGGAAGGGATTATTTTATGGTCCTTGCTCTTAAAATAGTCAATAAATGATTTTCTTAGATCTCTAACCTTTAACATATGCGCGCCTCTTTAAATCGAAATTATTATTGCAATGAAGGGCATTTTTAAAGTATCAGTACTATTTTTCAAGGAAATAATTCCGGCTATAGGAAAGTATGTCATGAAAGTAAGGTGAGTATCGACTCAGGGGCTAAAACTTCAAACATTGAACATCAAACCTGGAACTTATCTTAATTTAGCATCTCAGCTTCTCTGATCCAGTGTTCCATTATTTCGGGCCGGTCCCAGTCATGGACCTTATAATCGCTATTTCTGAAGATATCCGGGTAAAACTGTTCAGGAATTTCATCTTTCCCGGCATTCAGAATAATACCGGCAATTCCTTTGTTCATAGAACGGCTGATTTCCAGTTCTTTTTGTACCCATTCATTATCCTGGGTTTTCCCTGAAATAAGGCAAACCGTAACTGAGCACTGGTCAATTAATGACCTGATGTGGTTCTCAAGCTCTTCTCCGGGCCTGTCGGTATAATCCCTTTTGCATGAGTCCTTAACAAAAAGAACCCTGGTATTAACGCTTTTCAGCATAGCCTTGAAACCATAAACCTGTCCAATATCTTCTCCTTGAGCGTAGCTTAAAAAAATCATCAAATTTCCTCCTCAAGATTACTCATTAGCAAAAACCTATCTCCTTATAAATGTGCAGCCCGGGCTATGTTTTACTCCTAAATTAATAATATACAAAAAATTGCTAAACGTCAATATGCAATGGGGGGGGGCATGGGCGTAGCAAAAAGAAGGACGGATGTACCGTTTTTGAGACAGGTTCAAACAGTGGATTTTTGTTATGGAATTTATCAAATTTGTGATAATTATGGGGCATAAAATTTTTTTATTGATTTATTTGAACCTTTAAGGGTATATGCGACATAATATGGAGAATGAAAAAGCAGGAACAAAGCTCTACACCGTAGGCGAGATTACCAGGAATATCAAGAAAACCCTTGAAGGAAAGGCGGATTTTAATAATGTCTGGATAAAAGGGGAGGTATATAACCTTACATTCCATTCCTCAGGACATATCTATTTTACCCTGAAAGATGACAGTGCTGTTCTGTCGGTTGTTTTCTTTAAATATGCCAATAAAAACCTGAAATTTAAACTGGAAACCGGTATGAGTGTTCTGGCTTTTGGCAGTATTACCCTCTTTGAAAAAGGCGGCCGCTACCAGCTTAACGTAAGCCAGGTAAGACTCGAAGGAATAGGGGAGCTTCAGCAGCGGATTGAGCAGCTTAAGAAAAAGCTTACCCTCGAAGGGATCTTTGATAAAAAATTCAAAAAATCGATCCCCTTTCTTCCCAAAAGGGTAGGGGTGGTGACCTCTCCCACGGGCGCTGCCATCCGCGATATTTTAAAAGTAGCCTTGCGAAGATATCCCAATGCTGAGCTTGTTCTGGCTCCGGCAAAAGTCCAGGGTGATGATGCTGCTCCCACTATCGTAAAAGGCATTGAGGAACTGAACAGGCCTGAAAACAATATAGATGTTATTATAGCCGGACGCGGCGGCGGTTCATTTGAAGATCTTATGCCCTTTAACGAAGAAATCGTAATAAGAGCTTTTTTTAATTCCGTAGTTCCAATTATTTCGGCAGTTGGCCACCAGATAGATCATCCTCTTTCCGATGACGCGGCTGACCTTGCGGCACCAACCCCATCGGCAGGAGCGGAAATGGCTGTGCCGGTAAAACAGGAGCTTTTTGATGAGATTGGTTATTTGCTGCTTCGGGCAAATAATGCTCTTGAATCGCAATTGCGTCAAAAAAGAATGCAGGTAGAAGGGCTCATAAACAGGCGGATCTTTAAAGAACCGCGTGAAATAATAAACTACCGTGAGTTGCTGCTCTCGGACCTGGAAAGCAGGATGATAAATTCCATGAAAGGGCGCATTGCTGAGGAAAAAAACCGGCTTCTCAGGGTTCCGGACATTAAAGTTCTTTTTAAAAATATTCTGAATAATAAATCTCATGCCTATCTTATTGCTCTCAGTGCTGTTGAAAAGCTGTCTCCAATAGGGGTTATGAAAAGAGGGTATTCTATTGCCAGGGATGAGAATAATGCCATTGTCAACAGTATTAATGATACTGATGTTGGCAATACTATAAACCTGCAGATGCATGACGGATCATTATCATGCTCTGTTAATTCAAAAAAAGGAGAACAGGGTGGAAACCAAAAAACCGGTAAAAACTGAACTGAAATTTGAAGAAGCACTAAAAGAATTGGAAAACATAGCAGCCCGCCTTGAGAATGGTGACCTGGACCTTGATGAATCAATCCGTGCTTTTGAGTTTGGGATGAAATACGCGAAATTATGCCATGATAAACTTGAGGAAGCTGAAAGAAAAGTTGAGATCTTACAAAAGGGCGAATCCGGGGAAGTTAAAAGCAAACAGGTCAAAGTTAAAAGCGATACCGGGGAGATCGGGGATGATGAGGAGCTTCAGGGGTCGCTTCTTTGAAAAAAAAGGTTCGAGGTTTTTTAACGGGGTATTATTATGAATAAAAGGGCTTTTTGTATAATAATTTTTCTTTTTTTTGTTGGGTGTTCCAGTAGTGACAACATCTTTTTTTGTGAAGGGGTTTCTCCTGAAGGGGAGGGGGTTAATTGCGGCAAGAAGTTTGAGGCCGGGGAGCTCACTGCTATTATTAAAGGAGAGGCGCCTTTTGGAGTCAAAAAGATCGATGTGCGGATTACGGAATTAAAAAAAGGGTTAGCTGCTGCTGTTGCTCAAGAAGAGAAAGAGGCTGCTGATGAGAGCGACGGGAAAAAGAAAAAGCCTCCGAAAGCTTTTGAGGGAGAGAAGATCTCTGTTGATGTAGACCCCGAAAAGAGCGATGCTTCGGCAAATCTGCCCTTATATACCGGAGGTCTCTATAGAGTAGAGGCTGTTAATGGCGATAAAAAACTCGCGAAAGGGACTATCGAAATAATTGAGTATTGATGGGGCTCTCTCAAGAAACTCTTTTTAAACAGGGCTGGTTTCCGGGGGATTTTGCCTGGGGGTTCGTTCAGAGAGACGCTGCAGTGCAACGTCTTTACGGGCTTGTTTCGGAAGATGTTATCCCGGGTCCATGCTCTGTTTCACGGGGTTTAAACCCCGAGCTACAACACGTCGCCCCTATAATGCCGCCATATGGCAGGCAATTCTAGTATTGACATTTTAGACTAAAAATCTAAAATATGGCAACTATTTTATTAGATTGGGGTGAAAATGAAAATCGATAGAAAATCAA
>JAAENB010000683.1 GCA_024224995.1 bacterium
TAATATTCTTTTTAATATTTTTATCATTTGTTTTGTTAGTTCTTTCATAACTCCTCCTTTTTGTTTTTCATATGCCTTTAATTACGGCTGAGGATCGGGCCAGCTTTCATACCAGTTATACCCGGACTCAAAGGGATAGGGGGCGGTATCACCGGTGTAGAACATTACTTCAGATTCTCCCATATAGTTGCAGGTTGTATATGAGTCAGGCCCTACAACTTTGTCGGCACTTTTGATCGTTAAATGATAATCCATTGAAGCGAGACTGTCTCCCCAGGGAGAAGTAAGCGTATAGGTCCCGGTTTGCGTACCGCCCATGCTTACCAGCACTGCCTGAAGCTCTCCATTTGCTACAAATCCATTATCGTTATAATCAATATCATACTTGCCGTCATTATAATCGGTCAGATTCATATAATTACGGATTCCCCCGCTTACTGATTTTATTTCCCAGTAGAGGTTTCCGCTTACTTCTCCATTAACGGTCTTATCGGAAAAGGTTGGCTTTGGCTGCCATTTATCATAGGACTTTGTCATGGGCGGCCCGTATACGCCCCAGTAATATTCATGTATACTAAGAAGCTTGGCATGGATAGTATAGGTCTGCTGCGTAGATCCGTCTTCTGCGGTAACGACTATGGCAATATCGGTAACATAGCCTTTCCCTGCGGAAAGAGGAGTTGCCTGGGATACTGATCCGCCGGAAACAGTACCGGAACCATTAACTGTTATAGCGGAAACATTCGAGTCTTCCGCTGTTGCGTTTACTGTTATGGTATCGAAACTATAAATTACTGCGGCGTACTCAAGAGTATCCCTGCTGAAGCCGGTAGAA
>JAAENB010000684.1 GCA_024224995.1 bacterium
CGGTGCCAGCCAGGTTTGTTTTAGTAATGACGGTTCTTCATGGTCGGAGTGGGAGGATTATAAGACTTCCTGGAATTGGGAGATGATTGACGGGAACGGGAGTAAGACTGTTTTTATGAAGTTTAAGGATTCTTCAGGGAGAGAGTTGGTGAAGAGTGATGGGATTACGCTTACGGTGCCCGATGCTTCTTATATTCGTTTATCGACACATCAACAACCAAGAGGTCCAAGTTCAGTAGGAATTGCAGTTAATCAACCGGTTCCGGGAGCAACTACTGTTCGTTTTAAAACAGCTTATATGGGATGGACAGAATGGCAACCCTATTCTGATAATGCTGTTCATTATGTTATAGGTGAAAGTAGTTCTCATAGAATAGGCTATATAGAATTTAAAGACATTAGTGGAAATGTCGTTACAGTACAAAAAAGTTTTTAATCCTTTTTTAATTTAATTCCCGCACTACTACCGAAAACGGCGTTACATAACGTCGTTTTCATCTTTCTAAACCCAAAAATTTTCACCTCTTTCATTTAAATCTGACCGGATCAGTCAAAAAGCTCTATAACAAAAACTATTAGAGAGTTTTCACTCTTTTTGTGAGTAAATAGAAAAATTTGTACCGCTTTTAATGAAATTGAGCCTTGACATTTCCCTTTTTATAGTCTATTATAGAAGTAAGAATATTAATGAGTTTAATACTCATTGAACCAACAAGATGTTATTGCTCCGTTTTTCGCCTCGATATACATATACCAGCCGGACGAATGCCTGAGGAGTACTTTTTAAAGAAGGAGATTACGTG
Organism: bacterium; assembly: GCA_024224995.1. The sequence continues at coordinate 804 of JAAENB010000684.1, forward strand.
ATTTCTTTAAAGGAGGACGTAATGTCTATAAAAAGTTTTTTAGTTTTATTCATAGGGATTTTCCTTATGAGTTTTTCCCTGGTCTATGCCCAGGAAATAGAAGAGCCTGCTGCCCCCGTTGAAGGCGCAGAGGAGTCAATTGTTGCTGAAGAGGAAGAGCTTTCGTTTTACAGCCTGGAAGAGGCGCTGAATATGGAAGTGACTGTTGCTTCTAAAAAGGGAGCAAGTGTTAGAGAATCTCCCGGGATTATTAGTGTTGTGACCCGTGAAGAGATTATGAATTCCGGCGCCCGGGATTTGAATGATGTTCTTCTCATGGTTCCGGGATTTGTTCCTGCTGCTGAAATATCGAATATACAGGGATTAGGTTTACGAGGAATGTATACCATGGAAGGCAAAATGCTTGTTCTTGTAGACGGGGTACAGGTGAACGAAATGCTGTACGGAAATCCTGTTTCTTTTGGTCAATTCTTTGTGGACCAGGTTGAACGGATAGAAATTATCCGGGGCCCGGGTTCTGCCTTATACGGTGGATTTGCCGAACTCGCCGTAATCAATATCATTACCCGGAATGCCGATATGAAAGGAGTTTCTGCTTCCGTATCGCACGGGCAAATGGTTGACACATACGGCCGCAGGAAAGCAAGCGCTAATTTTGGAGACCGGTATGCCGGTGTTGGCGTCTCGTTAAATGCCGCAATAGGCCAGGGACACGTAAGCGACAGAAAGTTTACCGCCTATGATACTGTGGCATATTCATTAGATAAATATGGAGAAAACGAATCCTGGTTTGTAAATGTTGGCGTTGATTACGAGGATCTCATAGTCCGTTTTATAGGAAACCACTATGGTCAAGATGGAGTTGTTCATTATAATACAAAACCTATGGAAAAAACATTTAGCACATATATTGTTGATACCAAATATTCTCTAAAGCTTTTAAAGGATAAGCTTTCAATCACCCCACGAGTTACCTATTCTAACTTTGCAACGTGGGTGGCAGACAACAGTGAAGCTGAGGAATATAGCAAATACTACAAAATCCCCACCTGGCAGGTAAAGGGAAACCTTACAATTTCATACGATATTACGAAAAATATCAACATAATTGCAGGGGGAGAGTTTGCCTATGATAAAGCAATTGGATTGGATAAAGTAATGACCGTCTGGAAGACCGATCTGGAAAATGGAAATAAGGATTCTATTAGTTTTTATACCCATTCCTACTTTGTAGAGTGTATGGCAAAAACACCTATTGTAAATTTTACCGCAGGTGCACGATATGATCATCACAATAAAGTGGGCGGCGCATTTGTTCCCAGAGCTGGTCTAACAAAAGCATTTGGAGATTTCCACTTTAAAGCTCTTTTTAGCCGTGCTTATCGAACACCAACATTAATGAATATCGATTACGAACCGGCGATTGAACCGGAATTTACCACTACCTTTGAGGTAGAAGCGGGATATATTATTACAAAAAGTATGTTTATTACGGTAAATGTTTTTGATACCCGTATTAAAGACGCCATAATATATTTCTGGAATTCTTCTTCTGATTACGGATATAGAAACCAGGGACAAACCGGCACACAGGGTTTTGACGTGGAATACAGAATACGGGACAAATGGGGATATATCAACCTGGCATATTCATTTTACCGGGTAAATACAAATACCGTAAGTAATTACCAGGCAAAGGATACAAGCGGAAATAGCGTTGATGACGTTCTCCTTGGTTTCCCTGCTCACAAAGCATCATTAAACGCGAGTATCAAAATAATTGGCGGACTCTCAATAAATCCCTCCGGTTTCTTTTTAAGCAAACGATATGTCAGCGCCAATACAAACCATACATTGGATAATGTTTTTATTGCGAATCTATATTTACAATATAAGGATCTGTTTGTTAAAGGATTATCTATCGGTGCCGGCGTATTTAATATTATAAATACGGACTATGATGTTGCTCCCGGCTATTACAACTGGGACCAGCAGGTTCCCGGACAAACACGAGAATTCACCGGCCGCGTTAGCTACGAACACAAACTATAAAAATTCAGCCCCATTCCGAAAGCGACGCTCCCTGCGTCGCTTTCGATTCTCTCACAGCCCAATCATGAATTCCACCATTTGTCCCGAGATTTAATTTCTTTCTAATTCTTGAAGAAACGACATATACGGATTCGATTTGCATATTTCTTTGACGGGCAATTTCAGATGATTTTTTGCCTTGTGCAAAAAGTTCGAATATATTTTTTTCCGCAGGGGTAAGTGTGTTGAATAAATATTCCCTTTCCCGTTCCTCTCTCTCAAGGGCTGAACAGAGTATCGTTGAAATGATCTCTAATGTTTTAATGCCGCTTTCATTAAATGTTTCTTTGTTTGAATCAATTCCAAGTATGCCTATGGGCTGTTCTCCGTAAAGCATGGGAAAAAAAATTGCCGACTCAACATTAGCGCGGCATTCATGTGTCATTACTATTTTCCCGGGATTTAAATACAGCTGGATATACGCAAAGTCAACATTAAAAAACCCGGTTATCATTGTTAGTGCTTCCAATAGTCTTCTATCAATTCCTTCAATTCCTTTATCCCGGGGAGATAAAAGCATATTGGTAATACGGCTTATGAGCGGTACCGGGTCTAATATTGTTTTACTGTTATTTTCCATGAATTTCTCTCAAATTTAATCGGTAGTTTACTCATTATTGATATCGGCAAGCTCTTCGATTGAACAAAATAGATCCGCGCATGTTTTCTCAAAGACCCTGGCCCCTATTAATATAGTGTATGGTCACGCCATCAAAAGACGCACTTTTTAAATAAAAAAGGATTTTAAAAAAAATACGTCTTTTTTATCCTCCTGCTTACACTATTAATATAGGGAGATATAATTTTACATGGAGAGGTCTTTATAAAATTGAATGATAATGAAAAAAAGAAAATAGTTGAAGTTGATGAAGCGTACAGACTTTATTATCCTGATATGTACGGATTTATTTATCACAGAACATACAATAGAGACGACGCAAAGGATCTTTGCCAGGACCTGTTTTTCCTTTTATATAACAAATTTGATGAGATCACTACGGAGAATAAAAGAACATGGCTCCAGGGAGCTGCCAGGAATTTATTATCAAATTATTTCAGGACCAGGGGAATGGCAGATACCAGTGATATTCATGATGTTATGGAAAAACTGGCTTTTTATAATGGGGAGCGGGAAACCAGGATTATTATCGACCTGGCTATTGACAGTATTGAAGATGAAGAAGAGAGACAGTTGTTATATCTTATTCTTTACGATGAATATACATACCAGCAGGCAGGCAACCTGCTGAATAAGACTGAGCGTCAAATTCGGTACAGTTTTGATAAGATAAAAAAGGTATTTATCCAAAAATTAAAAGAAAACGGTATAAAAAAATTCGAGGATATATTATGAAAAAAAACTACAAAAAAAATGACAAAGACCTTGAACTTTTAAGACAGATTATAAGAAAATACATAAAGCCCCAACCCCTGCCGGTTGAGATTAAAACGGCTGTTCTGGCGGACCGGAAACTTATACGCAGACGGGTATTTAAATCTGTGGGTAAATATGGCGCAGTTTCGGGCCTTTTTATATCTCTGTACTTGCTTTTTAAAAAGACTACTGCTGCTGGAGGAGGCTTTTTTACGTCAAAAGTAATTATCGCTGCCATTGCTTCGGCGTCTGCTGCCGCCGGAAGCGGTTACGCTATTGTAAAATATATATCCAGTGCTCCGGTACAGGAAAAACCGCCTGTTGCAGCCCCTCAAAAGCCCCTTGTTCCGGAAGAGAAAAAAAACCTTAAAGAAAAAAAATATTTAACCATAAAACTGATTAATGGAGATGTTATGGAGGCTGTAATTCTTTCTTATGATTCGGAAAAAGAAATATACACCGTGCGGACAAAAAAGGGCAAAATTCGAAAATTTGAGTTTACTATGATACATGAAATAGGCGGTATTAAAGAATGAGATATATTGTTCTGCTGGTTTTTCTCCTGCTGCCCGGTTTTGTTTATTCCGCTCAACTATGTGAATATACAAAGGATGGGCAGGTATTCAGGGGGAAGCTGGTAAAGAAGACTATGACGGGCCTGGTAATTGAAAAAGACGGTAAAATAAAAGAATATAAGTTTTCCGAGATCAGGTTTAGAATAATTCCCGATCCTTTTAATAAGGTACTTGTTTCGCGTAATAAAACCTTTCTTGAAGGGAATATTAAATATAAAAAAGGAGGACAAATTACCATTGAAAAAGATTCCAGGTTAATGACTATCAATACGATTGATGTTATTAACCTGGTAGACCCGCCTGTTTTTCATAAAGAAATGGCTAAAAGCGATACTACCGCTCTGTGTCTTTCCCTTTTGTATCCCGGGTTGGGCCAGGTGTATACTTCTGACCGGGAATGGATTGGGGTTTCTTTTATGGCCGGTTTTAGCCTTTCCGCGTTTTTGACTGTTTTTTGCTATAAACAGACCGCGAATAATTATTCTCTCTATGAAGAGAGCAAATTCACCAACACTGATTATTTTAGCAGGTATAATACTTACCGGGTTTTTACCTGGGTCTTTGCCGGGCTTTCTGCCGGTATATATCTCTGGAACGCTTTTGACGCTTATATCAATTTTAACTACCGGTTTGAAGTAGATAAGGACTTTTACCAGGAAAAGTTTGAGATTTCTTTTAATGCTGGTTTTTAATTATCAGGATCTTGTGAGGTTTATTAATGAGATATCTACGTTTTGCTAATTAAGCAAATGTTAATTCTTTAGTATTATTGATTGACGTTCCAGACGGCAATTTGTTAGTGTACACTATATTGGGTTATCTATTGGGGGGTAAAAAATGAAGACTATCAAAGGACTTATACTCGTTTTTCTTGTACTATTTCTCGTCTCCTGCAGCAGCGAGCCGGACGGCAATGATGAGGGTGATACCGACCCGGATGGCAGCCTTTTTTATATTACGGGCGTACAAAAGTCACAGCTTACCAGCAGCCATGTAAAAATCACCTGGACAACCAGCAAAGAGAGCACCTGCTCGGTATATTACGATACCGGGTATCTCTGTACAATAAAGGCAAACAGCAGCGATATTATTACAGACGATAACAAAAATTTCGCCATTGAATTGAGTCTCAATGAAAATCAAAAATATTATTACAAAATAAAAGCTGTTCAAAAAAGCGACTCATCCAAAACCGCTGAAAGCAGTGTCAATTACTTCATCACCCCCTCTGTAATATCGGCAATTATTATTTCCGATATCAGTGTTGCCGGTATTAGCCCCTGCGAAGTCTCAGTTTCTTTTCAAACAGACGGAAAAGCCCTTTGTACGCTTGAATACGGTGCCGATACCGCTTACGGTTCGAGTGTAAGCGTAGATACCTCAAACGGGACAGATCATTCTGTTTCACTGGATAGTCTTGATCCCGGATCGACGTTCCATTACAGGATATACGCAGAAGCCAATGAGGACGGGTATAGTTCGGTTCATTCGGGTGATGAGACGTTTACCACGGATGAACGGGCTGAGGTTCAAATTGTGGATTATGAACCTACGGCATTGGAGCTGTCTGAAGGTTACATGATTGATGATAAAATATATATTAAAATTTTTCCTGATTCTGATTGGGTTAAAATTAGATGTAAGACAAATGTGTTGATGATTTGTCCTTTTCATTATGGAGAAACGACTGAATATAACCAAACGCTACCTGATTATATACCAGATTCTGAGCTTGGTGTTATAGTTACAGTTGATCCCGGTGCTACCATTCATTTTCAGATTGAATTAATACCACAGGATACTTGCCGTTACAAAACAACTTTTTCTCAAGATTATCAATTTACCAACGATTGAATTATATGGAGCTTGTATAATGAATAAGAACTGTTTTTTTATCATAGTACTATTAATATCAATAATCCCGGGATGTTCCGAATACGGCAGGGTACATCTCCCGGTGCTTGAGTATACATATTTGACAATGAATGTTGATATGACAACAGCAAACATTGAGTTCGGGACCAACGAGAAAACCACTAATACCCTGGATATTGCCGGGAAATCATATATTTCAACCGGGAAAGATCACACTTTTAAAATTGAAGGGCTTCAGCCCGAAACGGAATACGAGGTAATTATATCCACCAATATTTCCGAAGACAGTCCTGTAGCAGCAATACCCATATCTCACCATGCTTCTATTTGTACTCAGGAAGAAGATTCTATTCCCATTGAGAACCTTACCGTTACCGAAATTTTCGTAGATTCAGCAGCTTTCTCCTGGAATACCGGTGTTTTCTCTAATTGTATTGTTGAATACGGGGAAACCCAAGACATGGAAATAGAAAAAGAGACTGCAAGCCGTGACTGGTTAAGCCATTGCGCGTTAATGAGTAATTTACTCCCCGGAACAACCTATTATTATAGAATAAAAGCCTCTTCACTTAAATATGGCTGGAAAGATACCTGGTCGCCTGTACAGCAATTTACCACTACTTCCCGCAGGAATATTGAATTTTCCAATATAGCGGTCAGCAATATTACCGTAAGCAGCGCTGTTATTAAACTGGAAACAAATTGTGATGCAGATATTGAGGTCCGTTATACCGGCGGATCTTCATCGGGCAGCGCAAAAGGTATATTGATTAATGATAAAGAGTATTATGTTCAGCTTAACGGCCTGGAACCCGGTATTACCTATACATATAAAATTATTGCCGCTCCAAAATCTCATGAGCCATCATTTCAACGTACAGAGTCAGAAGAAAAAGAATTCACTACAGGAGAATATAAAGAAATATATATAAATATAGAGAATTACTCGATAACAGCTATTTCAGCTAGCTATAATTTTTTTACTAACGCCCCCTCTACCTGCATTCTTGAATATTCTATGAATGAAAATTTTACACAAATAGAAGAATCAATTGAATCAATGTCTCCCGATCTTTACAAACACACAGTAAATATACCAAAAACAGAAGAAGGAACTATTAAAGAATTGCAGGAAAACACCACCTACTACTTTCGCATCAAAGCCACAACAGAGATCCCCGGCTACAGCGAAACAATCTCAGCCACAGACAATTTTACAACAAAAGCCAAAGAACAGGTAAAAATCCTCACCACGCTCCATTTCCCATCGATAAACAGCGCCACAATAATGTGGGAAACAAACCTTGCCGCCAACAGTCAACTCCACTACGGCACAACTCCGGGCAGCTATCCCCATACGGTAAACGCCGTCACCACAAACAACCTGCGCCACTGGGTAACCCTGGACGAAAAAGCGGGCCACGTGCTAAACCCGGATACAAGCTATTATTACCGGGTAACAGCCGACCCAATAATACCGGGGTATAAAGAGGGAACAGGAGAAGAGCTCCAATTAACAACCTTAACCCCGGAGAGCATAGTAATACGGGCAAACACCCCGGAAAGCTACGCCGATAAAAACACCAACAGCTTTGCAGTGAAGATATCGTTTCGAACCACGGACGCCGCAAACAACACAGTAGCAACACTCAGCAAAGTATACTGGACAAGGACACCGGGAGAATACCCGGCAGAGAATGTAAAAGCCTGTTCAACAACAGCAGACCTGGAGAACCCGGGAACAATAAACCATGAAGCGGAAATAACGGGCTTAAGCCATTTAAGCACCTATTATTACAAAATAGTAAGCGGCATCCCGGAAAACCCCGATTTCGCGGCAACAACCCTGACGGATTTAAGCGCAACCACACCGGACCGGACACCTGTACGAATCACCATGTATAGAGACAGCATCATAACCACAAGCGGAGTAGAATACTATGTGGAAATAGACACCCTCTCTTTAATAAGAACAGGAATCAAACTTTTTTACATGATCCCGGATCATACAGCAGAAGATGAGCCGGAAATAATATATGAAGACTACAGCGGAACTTTTCAGTCAACAGAAAGCAGAACCCGTTCCCGGCTGGTAACGGGTCTGCAATACGATACAAAAAGACATGTAAAAAAATACAGCTTCGCGGAAATAGACTCCCTGGCAGCGGCAGCGGGCATAAACCCTGCTTACAGTGACTCCATTTTAGAAGTAATCCGAATACATAACTATCTTCGTTGTATTTATGTATTCGAACCGGAGAATACGGCGCTGTATAAACCCACGAAGGTGACTAAAAAATTCAGGATATATACAAACATTCCCAAATAGAACCCGCAGCCCAGAGTCATTACAAAGCGCAATCGTTGTAAGGGTTAGAATCCAGAACCGGGCCTTCTTCTTCATAACGAGGGGCTGAAGCCCCTCGCAGGGGTCGCACCCCACGCTATTAGAAATCCCCATAGCCACGGGAAACTAATTTATAAA
>JAAENB010000685.1 GCA_024224995.1 bacterium
GCCCGCGCACAAGCAAAAAGAGTTTCTTGAGAGGTGTTCGAGCTTCTCCGGCTCACAATAATGATTTAACTCACAAAAAAACATTTACAGGATAACTCTCTTCTATATAATACGTTCAAAACCTCGCAGGAGAAAACCATGATAAAATACACCATTGACCGTTTTTTCAGCTGGATGACCTTTGAACCGGTCATTGGCCTTATGATGATAATCGGCGCCATTGTGATATTCCTTATGCGCTACAAAAAAGACGGTGATGTTTCTCCCGCAACCTTCTGGGAATGGGCCCGCAGGATATTGGAATCTGCCGGTGTTGCACTGCTCTTTTTGGGACTGCTCTGGTCGTTCCGGGCAATCTTAAACAACAATAATACCGATTTCCGCCAGGAACACGGCAGAGTCAGCAGTGTCAATTACGAAAGCGTAAAACGGATATGGGGCTCTCCCCATGTTCAGCGGGAACTGGCCATAAACCATACAATAGAAAAAACCGTCAAAGAAGAACTGCCCCGGACAGACCCGTCCAAACCGCCTTTATATAAACTGGTTAAACAAACATACGAAGTTGAACAAAACAGCATACTCTCTTCATGGGGTAAAATAAAACTGACCCTGAATAAACGAAAAAAAGGAAGCGCCTATTACAACGGCTTTAACAGCTCATTCAAGATGGAATATTCCGTAGTTAATGACTCGTCCTATACCACTGAAGCCGCCTTCCACTTTCCCCTTTCGACACAGCAGATGTTATACGAAAACTTTAAGATATTGGAAAACGGCAGCGACATCAGCGCCGATCTCCGGTTCTCTTCAAGCGGCATTCGCTGGAGCCGGGATATGACTCCGGGGGAGAAACAAAAGATCGAGGTCAGTTATACGTCCCGGGGCCTGGAATATTTTTATTACCAGGTTCCCACTCCCCGGGAGATCAAAAATTTTAAACTGATCATGGAAGTAGAAAACCTCCCCCTTTCGGAGGTAAACTATCCCGAAGGCTGTCTTACGCCCAAAGAGCTGAAAGCCACGGCAAGCGGAAACGGTGCCGTCCTGGAATGGAGTCTTAACCGGGCCATTACTACTGCGGGAATGGGAATTGCCCTGCCAAAGCCGGAGCAGCCCGGAGCGAAAGTTGCCCTGGTATTACGCAACAGTCCCTATGCCTTAATGCTCCTGATCGTTTCAATTTGCCTCACGTTTTTAATCCAGGGCGGAACCATAAATTTCCTGGAGATCTCGCTTCTTTCTGCTGTATACTGCCTCCTGTTTATTGCAATGGCATCGATGAGTGATTTCCTCATGGGTTTCTGGGGTTCCCTGATCCTTGGCGCGCTGCTGACCCTGGGGCTGTCGTTCCTGCTGTACCGGAATCACCCTTCGGCGCTTACCAAAAAAATTATCTTTTCCCTGGTGGGGTTCTTTTCGCTTGTGTATCCCCTGTCCGGGCTTTTCCCCGATTTCCAGGAGTCCTTTAACGGCATTGTTATTATGGGACTTATAATTTATTTATTCTGGATATCGTTGTATACACGGTTAACGAATAAGGATTCATCCCAGTAGAATGATTCCTATTGTAAACGAAATAATATTCAGGAACAGGCTGAGAAGAAGGGACCGGAACAAGGGAATTCGGCGGATCAAATAATAGAGGGTTCCTTCCGCGAGCACGATTACCAGCTCGGCGCCATACAGGGCCATATGATGATCTGCCGGGTCAACCGGAATAAGGAGGAAGGTATACCAGAATATGGTATGCGTAACAGCATTAACTGCCAGGGCGGTAATACCGTTCCCGGCAACCCTCTTGCGATACGATGAAATGATAAGGGAAAATAATATCATCCCCGCGCTTTCGGACGCAAGCGTTAAAAACAGCGCCGCACTGTGAGCAGAAAGCATCTAGTTAGTATCGCACAGCAGGCATTCATTAACCGAAGTGCCGGGCTCATCCTTGCAGTCTTTTTTTACGGCACAGACCCCGTTATTACCACAGCCGTATCCCCACTTGCAGGGATCTCCCACTTTTTTTTGATCGCAGGGCCAGTAAGGAGCCGGAACATTTGCCCACAAAACAACCGCCATAACAAGAATAGCCAAAAACGCGCCAATGATTTTTTTCATGTATAAAGCCCTCTTTTTATGAAAAATACTTTTTATAAGTATAGCGGTGTTACGCCCAAAAAATCAACACCTTTTCACGTAAGTACTCATTTTCCCGGGAAACAATATTCGTGGTTGTAATGACACCTCTTCAGAAGGTGAGGACTGTTTGAGCAAAGCGAGTTCCGCAGCCTTTTGAAGAGGGGTCATTGCAACCACAAGCTGTACCCCCGGAAAATGAGTACTTACTTTTCACCGGGTAGTCAGTTTATTAATGTATTGACTTTTTTTACACCTGCTTTTTTCATGAATAAATAAGGAGAAAGAACAATATTCAGAGACCTTAAAGAAAAGAAGAAGCAGGGGGTGATACCGGAGTCTGTTTCTGTACAGGTTCCGGGGAGAATCAGCCGAAGATTCTTTCTGAAAGCAACGTGACGTCACGTCGCTTTCAAGGTACAGACCCCGGGGTTGCGTCTTAATATGAAGTATATCAACCCGGAATGTAAATTATGCCTACCGGGAGTAATGCCTCTGTAGAACGTTCGGAACTCGCTCCGCTCAGACAGCCTCACAACCCGCAGAGGCATCACTCCGGGCATGGTTTACATTCCGAATTACGTTTTTCGGTATATTAAGACACGACCGACCCTGTATAGCGGGGTGCGACCCCTGCGAGGGGGGCGATACCTGTAGGGGCTCGGCGTGCCGTGCCCTATGCGGTGTTTATTTGGGTTTACCCCTCA
>JAAENB010000686.1 GCA_024224995.1 bacterium
TCGGAAGGTTCAAAAACATCTTTTATATAGATCGGTTTCCTGGTTGAAATAAAATATTTCATCCTGTGATCCGATTTTTTTTCATGCATAAAAAAGACCTTTGTTTTTGCGTACAGGTTCTCAAACTTAATCAAAAAACCCGAAAAACACTCTCCCCCCTCAAAAAAAATGGTGTTTCCCAATAACAAAAACATGAAGATAAGCCGAAACTAAAGTATGGAGGTTATTTTTGTGACATAAAAAAAGTAAGGTTTACGCGCAATAAAAATATTCAGAAGGGAATGAAAATGAAAAAAAAATTTAGATCAAGTATTGTATGCCTTTTCAGTGTAATAATTATATCTATAACGGGATGCGAAGCCGGGTTAAGCAGCGATGATTCCGCCGGTTCGGAAGGATCAGGAGAGAGCGGTTTTAGTTTTTCGGATATATATACAAAAATGAAGAACATGCAGCAGGAGATCAACTCTTTAAATGCAACAGCTTCCCCGGTGGGTACGATTGTACCGTATGGAGGAACATCAATACCCGACGGGTGGAAGCTGTGTGATGGAACTGTGCTGTCCAGAACAGAGTACGCTGAACTTTTCAGCAAGATCGGTACTGCCTGGGGGACAAGCAACGCAAGTTCATTCAATCTGCCCGATCTCAGGGGTGTTTTCCTGAGAGGTGTTTCCGGTACTTCCGGCATGGACCCGGATAAAAACGACAGAACCCCTCTGAAGCCCGGGGGCAACAGTGGGAACACCGTTGGTTCATACCAGGACGATATTATAGAAAGGCATTTGCATCCTAACAGATTTGCAGCATTGACCCCTTCAAATGGAGTGGAAGGCGGCGGTTTGAGAAGAGCAGCACAGGACGAAGCAGAGACCGAGTACAATGAGGGCGGCGGTAATGAAACAAGACCCAAAAACGTATATGTTAATTATATAATTAAATATGAGTAACTCACCAGGTAACCGGTGGGCGGTAGTTTGCATTGCCGCCCATAACACCCGGTTGAGCAAAAAAACTTGCATTTCTTCAATTTCATGTTATAAATATAATAATACAATGCGAAAACCGGCATTTATTATCGTAATACTTTGTGTATTAATTCCGCTCTCCTCTATATTCCCCTTCCTGATGGCAAATGGAAGGAGATCACAATAGACCCGATTATAATTAAAAACAATGATTTTGTCATATGGAACCTGCCTTGTTATTTATTCACAGAATATTTAATACCTTACCCGGAATCAATACTTCATACTATATTGATTATAACTCGACCGCCCATCCCGGGTGATGCCGTTAATATGGATATAAAAATCAGGAGCCAAATCCGAGTGGTCAAAGGGGATCCAGACTTCCTGTACCCCGGGAGAATACCCATTCTTTGTACCCCAATCAGGATCAATCCAACCTCTTTCCACAATAGCGCTCCGGATTATCCAGGTACTGTCATACCAGGTAAGTTTGTAGGTGGTGTCCGCATTTGCGATGTTGTAACCCCGGAGAACAAGGCCCTGCCCGTCATCAGTATCCCAGTATACAGCATTATTAATAATGGGCCGGTCAAAATCATCTTCGACCTGGTCCATGAGGGAAGGGGTATCGAAGCGATCAGTACACCAATAAAATGGGTCATACATATATGATATTATCCGGGTAGTTTTTGCAGTGGACATGGTAATGGCGCGCTCTAACCTTTGTTTGGTAGTTCTGGAATTTTTCCTGGAATAACTGCAGAGCTCAAAATCGGGACTGTCTTTGTCTTTTTCAAAGGCTTCGAGATTAGCCCATAACTCCACCTCTATGCCTTCGGTGGTTTTGAGTTCGTTCCCGGCCGTAGACATGGCATCAAATAACTCCCGGGTTGAAGCATTAAACTGGTTGACAAAAGTGTCCGCTCCATCAACATCTTCATAATTAGCAAGCAAAGGATCTATTTCATTTATCTCCTTGTTTTCTTCAAATGGCCAGTACAACGCTCCCTTACCGGTCCCCCTGCCATCCTGCGGAATAATGACATCAACACCCTGTCTGGCGAGCTGTTTAAATCCCTCGACAGTGGAATCCAGGCTTGCATTTAAGCCGTTTTTTCTAACGCCAAAATAAGGTGAGATGATATATTTTCGCTCCGGGCTAATCGATTTGAAAATATCTAATTCCATGCCATATTCGGAAAAAGAAGTATACTTTCCTTCATTATCCGGTTCAATATCCGGGTTAATATAAATATGTGATTCGAAAGTCTGGTAGATTCCCTTAAAGCTGGGGTGGTGACCATGCCGTTGTTCGTAATCATTAAACAGGCGGCGTGACCAATCGAGACTTGAATGTATCAGGTTCTTATCAATAGCCCATTGCTTATCCGACTGTACCGGGAACATGGGCGCGGCCAAATAAACATCCATGCCCAGAGCATCAGCGACCATGAGGCGGCCGGTATCACTTTCTTCTGAGTCCTCAGTCAGTTCATAGGCTAAAAAGAGGACATCAACTTTTCCGCCATTGTAAGTACAGGCAGACTGCCCATCATGGGGAAGTACTAAACGCCAAAAAACCTTAACCCCGCCGTCGAAGGGTACCAGAATTTGCCGGTCAAGGGATGGGGCCGGACAGGCAACTGCCGGACCGTAATGCTTATTCATCTGCCAGGTGAGGAAGTTTGCTAATTTCAATCCATGTGTATCCAGATCCTTTATGGCCTGGTCCACGCAGTGGGTACCATCGGGATGCCGGCAATCCCTTACAGGGTTTGGTTTATTATCATCATCCCATTCAGTAAGAGTCATGAGGTCATCATCGGAACGTTTTTCTAATACGCTCCCAAATTGCAGTACTATTTTACCACCGGCCTTATGATATCGTTCGAGAACATCCTGCCACTTGCAATGGCTGCGGTCATAAAACCAGGCTCCATCAATAGCCCAGGGATTGCTCACCGAAAGGTCATATGGCCGGTCACATGGACCGTTCTCTTCGTGAGCTGACTGGCTGCTGCCTGCGAGAGCTAACAGGCAAATGAAAATAAAACTAAACAAGGATAATAAGATTTTCCGCATATTTTAGAGATCTCCAATTTTAAATAAGCTTCATTATATAGGTGTTGTTTTTCAGTTAAAAAGGGCAATTTTTTATTTTTTTTGGACATTCCCCTTAAAATTTATTATGTTAATATGATGGGGTATTTATATACCGGCCAATAAACAGGGGTTTAACCAATAGTATGATAGCTATAGATAAACAACTGGAGCCCCAATACCGGGAATATTACTTTAAGAATTCGATTAAAACCGTAAGAACGGGCCTGGTACTGGCGTTCCTATTATTTTCATTTTTTGGAATTTTGGATTATTGGGTCATACCCAATTCAAAATATAGCGTGTGGCTTATCCGTTATGCCGTAATTGTCCCTGTCTTAATAACCATATATGGAATCACCTATACGGCTTTCTTTAAAAAATATATACAATATATTTTATTTATAACATCACTATTTGCCGGTTATGCCATTATTTGCATGATTATTTTAACCGGGAAGAATGATCCGGGATTCCGGCTCTATTATTCGGGTTTAATCCTTGTTCTAGTATGGCTTCATACGCTTACGAGGCTTCGATTTATTTACGCTACAATTTCCGGTATTATAATAATCGGGGGGTATGAATTTGTTATCCTGTTTATACGGGATGTCCCTCTTGGAGAACCGGGATACTTAAATTTTACGGAGTTTATAAGTAATAATTTCTTTTTGGTATCCGCCCATTGTATCGCTATGGCCGCGTCCTACAGAAGTGAATCGTATATGAGAAGAAATTTCACCCTCAGTCATTTTTTAAAAGAAAAAGCCATCAGGGACGGTCTTACCGGTCTCTTGAATCATACCGCCATTATTAATAAGCTCAATAAACTCCTGGCCCATAATAAAAGATACGGCTATCCCCTGACGGTTATAATGTTTGATATTGATGATTTTAAAAAAGTAAACGATAAATACGGGCATCAAACCGGTGACAGGGTAATCCAGTCTATAGCGTCGGTAATAAAAGATTCCACCAGGGAGGTTGATTTTTCCGGACGATATGGGGGAGAGGAATATATGGTCATATTACCGAGTGTAGAGCTGGCCAACGGGCTCATTGTGGCCGAAAAGATACGGAGGAGTGTTGAAAACCTGGACCTTTCTCCGGGACCTCGCGTAACCATCAGCGGCGGATGTGCTGAATGGGAAGATGAGGATACGGAAGCTTTAATTGAAAAATCCGATAAACTTCTCTATGCGGCGAAAAAAAAAGGAAAAAACCGGGATAATTAATCCAGCAGTTCTTTTATTGACAAAACAATATCATCATACTCATTTATGAGTTCCTTGATCCTGGTTTCACTTTCCAACAGCAATCCCTTTGCTTTTGTTTCTTTTCCTGTGTCTTTTCCTGTTTCCGGACTTTCAGCATCCTTCCACTGCGTGGAACTATTGCCCATAACCCCTGCAAGATAATTAACTGTTGATGGATAATCTTTCAGCAAACTATAAAGCTTTTGTTCTTTATTACTAAGAGCAACTGCTTCATGTTCCGGAGTTTCGGTTTTTTTGATACCAGGTTTATCCTTTTCCCAAAAAAAGTCACTTCCTATGAGCGAGTTTAATGATGATGGGTATTGTTTGGACACCTCATTTATAAGGAGCCCGATTATTTCCTTATTGTCCTTGAGCGTTAACATCAGTTCGGGCATCCAGGATATGAGCACGGAATCGTCAGTTAAGGCAAATACCTTGCTCAACACCTCAACAATAAAATATGATAAGCCCTCAGCAAAATTGAGCGCCAGCAGCAAACCGCCCAGATAATCCGGAAAGGATCTGCTCAGAACATCAGTTTCCAGGAGATGATCAAAGAAAGACCGGACCTCATTAAGATCAAGCAGTTTCAGCAGCCACTGAGCCCCCCACAGTAAACCGGCTTTTTTCGGATCAAGTGATGTTGTATCTATCTGCCCCACACTAATGAGGAGCTGTTCCCTGCTGCAGCCGAGCGACAGGGCCAGGCTTTCAAGATGAAAAATAAACTGAAACATGCCGCATACTTCAGCAGGACTAACCCCCCTGTCCTCAAAAACCACAGGCAAAAGGGTGATGTAATGGGAATATCCCCTGTTAACAAAATTCTTAATCCATTCAGGCAGCCCCAGCGGATGAGACCTGTAGTAATGGACAAAATTTCTTATTACAAAAAATATCTCACCTGCGTGTTTAACTCCGGTTTCCCCGGTTAAAGTGTCAATGGCATGATTTCCAAGATCTTCGGTTAAACGATCGTTATCCAGGTAGAGAACGCTGTCCTCTGCCAGGAAGAGAACATCATGAGCTTTTGTACCGGGACTGAATCCTTCTTTTTTAATGCGTTGTTCTATAACCTGCTCAATGGTAATCCCCTCATAACCCAGTTGAATAATAACACCCTGGTATTTACCAATGCGAATATCCCATGACTCCTGCCCGGGCACATGCCCCAGAGTCCGTTCACCCATAATGGGCTGCACAATAGTATCACCAAATAAATAGTGAATCCTCCACAGCACATCCGAGCAATCCAGCAGGTTTTCATTTTTTTTGAAATCCATCAGTGCCCGCTGTATGGTCTTTGCCTCAAGTTTTACTTTTTTTAGGGGAGAAAGCCTGTCATATATATTTTGTACCAGGGGGGGCAATGAACCGTAGCCTACAGTGCCGATGCGGTCGGCACCAAACAGTACCTGGCAGAGCTGTGCTATGTTCCTCTTCTTTGGCGTATAGTCTTTTTCCAGACAGGTAACGGCAGCGTCCTGAAAATCAAAGAGCGACGGGAACCGCCTGTTTCGTATATTCGCGAGAAGGAGCGATGTTTCATAGATTGCAATGGAATCAGCAGTGCTCGCCAGGTAACCGTTTTTCCGTGCCAGTGAAACAATGCCGCCGCACCACTGAATAAGTTCTTTTTCATCTTCCTTTTCCAGGACCGGGGGCCGCGTCAGGTACCGGTCCAGAGATAATTCTTCTGATTTTTCTTTTTCAATACCGGACTCTTTTTCACTGCCCGGCTTGCTCTTCTTCGTTTTTTTATGAGAAAAAGGAACAATACCCGCAATCTTAAGGCTCTTCTTCCAGGTCGATTCCGATTTCATCACTGTTCCCGGGGCACTTCCGAACTGGTATTCCACAGCCATAAAACTTGAAGGAACAATGCCGTATAACCATTCAGTACTCGTTCTTTCAGGAATATCATAGAGCGTTTTACTCTTAACACCAAACTCTTCAACATCGCTCACTGAATGCAGGGCACCGCAAATATATAAAGCATCTTTCGGTTTCACCTTATTCTTCTTCATGTGGTTTTTTATTCGTGTCCACATATACTGTTCACGGAGACGATCTGTTCTCAGTTCATCCGATTCTTTTCCAAGCCTGCGGAAAATACTTCCTATGAGATACATGACCTCCCGGTAGGTACGGTAATCACTCTCAATAATGACCTGGTCAACATACTGGTCCCACCATTCCGAAAAGTACCTGACCCTGGCATTCTTTAAAAGAAAATAAGTAAACTGCTCAAAGGTTGGGGCAATATTTCCAATCTCAATACCATAGGAACCCTTATGGATATTCTCATCTTCATCACTATGCTGCTGTTCATGACCGGGTTTAACTTCATCCCACTGGAAAATATAATCTACTGCCCTGTCCACAAAAACAAGCTCCACGCCAGGCGTGTTTAGCGCGTAACAAATGGCCTGGTATTCCGCTGATGCCTCTGTAATGGGAGCAATAACACTGAAAGGAGCAAGTGAATTATCAAACTCCTCAGAGTTATTCGCGAAGGCCTGCAATGCTACGGGGAACTTACAGTCCTTCAAATCCTGAACAGAAGAAATGAGGTCTTCACACAACTCAAGGTATATCACTTCAGGGGGATTGTGCCGCAACCGGTGAACCATCCTGAATGCCGAAGCCGGAGAGTGATGACACACCGGGAATATTTCAAGGGGTTCATTCATGGCTGTTGCCACATCATTCAGCAGTGTATTGATGATTTCATGAATCTCAACATGTTCGCTCTCAACATAGGATTGAGCGCATTCAAGGAGATACTCTTTTAATGATGTATAATCGTACGCCATAGGGGATACCGCTCTATTTTTTCATGACTTCCATTGCGTATTTGCCGCCCTCAAAAAAATCTTTCCAGAGCCCTTTTTTGTCCTTTTTATTTTTTTCAACAGCACTGAACCAGAACTTATTCATGATTGCAGCATCTTCAGGGATTCTTTGTACCAGTGTTCCAACCAGGGACTGTCCAAGGAGATTTGCCTGTAATGATTTCTCACCAAAGAAGGAACTTCGGAGTACCGCGTCTTCCAGAACACCAATCTGCTCAGCAGTGGAAAGGGCCGAATCGATCTTCTGGTCATCGGACGTCGCGGCATTACTCATGTCTCTGAGGTCGGCAAAGGTCTGCATAAGGATGTCCAGCATGGTGGGAGGAATCTCCACTTCAAAGCCGTGCCTGGAAATGAGATCCCTGGTCCGAAACTCAATGATCTCCTGTTCTGATTTTTTCTTTGTTACCACCGGGATATGGATAAAATTAAAGCGCCGCTTCAATGCTGACGATAGTTCATTAACGCCCCTGTCCCTGCTGTTTGCCGTCGCGATGATATTAAAGCCGGGCTTTGCAAAGGCTATATTGTCTTTCTCAAGCTCCGGGATTGATATATACTTTTCACTTAAGATTGATATGAGGGCGTCCTGGACATCGGAAGTACAGCGGGTCAGCTCTTCAAATCGCCCCAGTGTGCCGCTGTTCATTGAGCCCATAATTGGTGACGGGATAAGGGATTTATGGGACTGGCCTTCCGCAATGACCATGGCAACATTCCATGAGTATTTAATATGATCCTCAGTTGTTCCCGATGTCCCCTGAACAACATTGGTTGAACAGCCGGAAACAGCAGCAGCCAGAAGTTCGGCAAGCCAGCTCTTACCGGTACCGGGAGGTCCTATCAAAAGCAGGCCGCGATCGGACGCAAGGGTCACAATGGCCCTTTCAACCAGGGAAGGGTCGCCAAACCACTTCTGGTCTATTTTTCTATCCAGCTTGTCCGAAGACGAACTCCCCAGTATAAATATCTTTACCATCTTCGGCGTCAGCAGCCATGAAAAGGGCTTGTTGCCCTTGTCCTGTGACGCAAGATATGATAATTCCTCCTGAAAGTCCTTTTCAGCAGGCATTCTCAGTTGTTCGGTTTGCTGCCCTGTCTGCTGCTTCTTTTCTTGCTTTTCAACTTGCTTCTTTGCCATTCTGTACTCCCTTGCTCTCAGAGATAAGAGTATTATCCTGATTTAATTACTTTTTTTGCTTGCCCTCTACGCCATTACGCTAAGCCGTTTTTTGGCCCTTACCCCAGAAAAGCCCGCAACTGGTCAATGAGCTTCTTTGGGCTCCCCGTTAAAATGGGCGCTCCTATATCCTTTAGCCGTGACCTGAACCACTGGTTTACACTGAAGTAACCGGTACTGGTAACTGCTCCCACAGGGATTACATGTACATCGGAATCCTTCAGGGTCTTTATGTAATCAAAGAGCTGCTGTTCGCTGCCGCCCTCATAAAAATCCGAGATGAGCACAAGTACGGTATTCTGCGGCTCAAGGATCTTTTCCGACGCAAAAATGAGGGCGTTATAGATATCGGTTCCTCCTCCAAGGTCGGTTCTCATGAGAACCTCAAAGGGATCGTGCACCCAGGGTGTGAGGTCTGCCACATCCGTATCAAAAGCAACGAGGTGCACATCCACATTGGGAAGCCCGGCAAAAATAGACGCGATGATGGTACACTGTACCATCGCATCTACCATAGATCCGGACTGGTCTACCACAACAATCATTCTCTTTGGAAGCTTCTTTTGAGCGGTATGCTTATAAAAAAGCCTGTCCACATAGAGCTTCTTTTGATCCGGATCCCAGTTAATAAGGTTTTTCCAGATTGTCCGTTTCAGATCAAGATTTGAAAAGACCTTTTTGGGAGGCACAGAGTAATCAATCCCGCCCTTTTTAGATTCCATTACCTGTGTTTTCAGTACTTCTGCCAGTTCGTTTATAAATTGCTGTATAATCGCTTTCGCGTTCTGTAATGCCTTTTTGGAAAGATTTGCCTTATCCCGCAGCAATTGTTCCACCAGGGGCATTGATGGTTTCAGTTTTTGCGCCAGTTTGTCATCGTTAAGAATTTCATGGATCTCCATCCGGTCGATGAGATCCTTTTCCATGCCCGAGAGGGCTTCACCAAGCATCTCTTCAGAAAGGAATTCATCTTCCCCTCCTCCGTGTTTTTTTCCTCTCAGTCCACCGGAAGGAAAGCCGAAAGCCCGCTCAAAACTTCCCACATCCTTGAGCCACTGGGAGTACTGAGATGCCGATACTGATTGTGTCTGTGTGTTTGGCCCGAAAATATTTAAGAGCATTTTACAATAGGCAAGCGTAGGCTTTAATGAGGTTGCACCATCAGTCTTATTGCTGTCCGTATCCGTAAAGACATCTTCTTTAAAAAGGGGTTCCAGTTCCGGGTATCGCTGCTGTAAAGTCTCAATACCAATGGCCGGATCAAGTATAAGGCCGGGCATGCCTTCGTCTTTAACAATGTCCCGGGATAACTGATTAATATTTTCACATTTCTCCTGGTACCCGAAGAGCGTGGCAATCAATCGCCAATACAACACCTGTTTCTTTTGAGCAGCAGCTTTATCTTCCATACAACATTCCTATGCCCGTAATAAAACACCGGCACGTTCTTTTAATTGTTCGTAGATATTTACTTTAGGAGGTTCGTTTATTACTTTCAGGGCATCACAGCCGGTATAAAGAACCTTTCCTTTATCGAATAAAGTCATGGGCTGTAATGACCAGGCATCATTATCAAACCGTATAAACCCAAAAAGTGCTTTTGTCTTTTTCAGTGAACTTTCATCTACAGGAGAAACCGGGGACACTCTTTCCATACAGATTGGAAGATTTATTTCCTTATCAAGTTCTATACTCAATGATCCTTTATTTCCGGTAATGATACAATCATTGAGAAAAATTGGTACTGCAATATGTACCGGGTGTCTGTCCAGGTGCGTACACTCCGGCCTGATGATTGTTTCTTTCGAACCAGCGGAAAAATATTTTTCCAACACTGCCAGGGGATCAAAAACCTTTCCCGGTTTAATCTTTTTATCCGGTATAAGATTGTTCGAGCTTGTAATGGGAACATCTTTAATTGTTATTGTCTTGTGCTGCTGTAATGCTTCAAATAATGGTTTTTCACCGGTAAAGAGAAGCCATATATCCTTCTCCCCTATTAAATCTACCTTGAAGCGCCCCTTTGATATGCTTACCAGGCAGTTTTGCTTTTCTGACTCAAGAACGCCGTAAAATACCAGGTTTATATAGTTATCATGACTCTGAACATCCATTGAAAGAAGGGAGAGTTTGCCGGATACAGTTGCTGCTATTTCATTACGCAATGGTGCCCTGGTGTTTATCATTGCCCTCATCCAGAGATCGGCCCATCGTGTAATGGGAATATCACCCTTCTCCTTTACCGGAACTACCTGAAGCATTTCATTGATAAAGCCGGTTAAGAGTGATGATTGCCGTATGAGAGATTCATCTTTCAGGAGTTGATCAACAGTCTTTAAAAACGGGACTATTTTTTCATGGTCGAGCCGGTGAAACCCGGTAATAGCCAGCTCACTAAGCCAGTGGGAAATACTCTCCTGAAGGACATTGCTTTCCTTTTCTTTTTTTTCTGCTTTTTCAGCTTTTTCACTCTCCGGTAAAACAATTTCTTCTTTCAGAATTTTTTCTATAATGAAATTGTATTTCACTCCCTGCAATGACTGTCGTATTGAAGCAAGAACAAAAAATGAATCCGGCACAAAAGTCCCTTGCAAAAGACCGGTTATTGCTTCACTCACCTGTTCTTCCAGGGGGGTCTGCGTAAAAATCCTTTTTAATGATTCAAGTCCTTCAACGTCTTTGCTGCCGGGAGTTGAAAACCCGTTGAGCAGACATAAATCTATATAATCAATAGATTCAGTTAACAATGATAATTCTTCTTTATGTTCATCCATAGTAAAACGATTCATAATTTTCTTATAATGCTAACCTAAACAAACCAGCTCATTTCAGGGATGTGCTGATTTGATGAAGGCGCCTCCAAAAATTTCAGATACTCCAGAAACCTGGTAAAAATTTCTCCCGAGTGTTCTTTTACAATATTTCCACTCATTTTACCGGTTAATTCAGAGGAATCCTTTACATCACCATCAATTTTCATGAAGTCCGCAACTGTATCTATGCCAAACTGCTTTATTGCTTCATCAATAAGATTACTTAAATGCTTACAATGGTAGGATGATGATATACCGCCACAGATCCTGTTGTTGTTGGTACTGCAATAAAAATTGAA
>JAAENB010000687.1 GCA_024224995.1 bacterium
GGGGTTTAACCCCTCCGTGGTGTTGACCCGGGCAATATCTTCGGAAACAGGCCCGTAGAGGCGTTGCACTGCAACGTCTCTGAAACCACCCCGGGTAAGATCCCCCGAAAAAGGCCTTATTGAAAAAGAGTTTCTTGAGAGTGCGGACCCGCCACGGCCGGGAAAAAATACAAAAGAAACTGATTAGAAAAAGGATTGGGAATAAAAGAGACTGCTTCCCGGAACTCTGTCAACTGTTAACCGGCAACTGATTCCAGTTTCTTAAGAGAGGCCACGATGAAAACAGCACAATTTTTAACCCACATAGAATCTTTTTTGCGGGAAAAAAACATACCTTTTGAAAAAGTGAAAACCCTGTCTCCTTCTTGTACGGCGGATATATT
The DNA here is from genome assembly GCA_024224995.1 of bacterium. Next base: position 384 of record JAAENB010000687.1, read on the forward strand.
CGCGAAGAAAACCGGCAGAAGCCTGGGGTTTCTTTTTCCCTATGAAGATTATTATTTTTTTCACGACCTTTCGGGCAGGGATATAAATACGAAAGAGAGTCTTATTTCTTTGCATGAAGCAGCCCGGGAGTATGCGGACTCCTTTTACCGGCTCCCAAAAGCGCTTCGGTATAAAGTACCTAATATTTTAACTGTAGCAGTATCGGACAGAAGTTTTTCTATTGATATGGTGCAGTACGCGAAAGAGAGTACACATTCGGTCATTGGAGGAGAAAAGCATTCACTCTATCTTGTTGATCTCATAAACAAGCATATCGTTTCGCAGGGGCTGGAAGTTACTTATTCCGGAGGAACGCAGATAACATTCAACCAGGTTAATCCCACCAACCGGTCATTTCACCTTGTCCATGAAATGACCGAAACGATTCTATGAAATCTGTTTAACTTCGCACTTGCCCTGCCCGGCAAGCATGGATATTAAAGCAACCCGCTCTGCACGATCAAAATCGAATTGCTTTGCGTTGAGAATATCATTCTCCCATGTGCCGATCTTGTCCCCGGCATAGGTATGATAGGTCTGATTAACAATGATATACTTCACAAAAAACCTCCGTTAACTGGTACTTACTACTCAAAAGCGGAAAATCATTAGCGACATAATATTATTTTCAAAGATTAACATATAAATAATTAATTACAAATTAATTTTAGTTCTCCAAACAATTTTGTGCAATCCGGCCGGACGGTATTATGTCTCATGGTGTACATATATCTTTTTTTGTCAAGAACTTTATAATAAGTGGACATACTTATTTTTTTGTGATACTTTGTGTGTGTTATTCGGGAAATAAATGCTAAAGTTTTTATACAGAACGACCGAAATTAGTATATCAGGGTATACCAGGCAAAAAATATGATGTCAGTAAATAGCATATCAAGCAATAATATCATAATCGGGCGTATTTCAAAAGACCGGGTGTTGGTCCAAAAAAAGGTAAACCCCGATCCGGCTAAGGGGCTTTCGGAATCCGAGAAGTCCCAGGTCGACAGGCTTAGAAAGCGCGACAAAGATGTTCGGGTACATGAAGGAAGCCATACGACTTCTTCCGGAGTGAGAGCCATAGGCGGGCCCCGGTATACCTACGCCATGGGCCCTGACGGAAAACCATACGCAATCGGCGGAGAGGTTACCATTGTCGTAGGAGCATCCTCTACCGCGAACGATGCCATTAGCAAAGCCCGGGATCTTCGCAATGCTGCCCTCTCTACAGGAAGTCCCTCTCCACAGGATATGGCGGCAGCGTCTGCGGCAAATGACATGGAACTTGAAGCCCTGGCTCATAAAGCTCGAGAAAACAAACAAAATACCACCATAAATTATCAGGCTAATAATTCCTTCTCCCCAAACCCGCGCAAGAACGCTATGGCTTCAGCAATAAACGCATACCAGACAGAAGCCCTTCACAGCAGCGGCAACCTGTTTGAGAAAAACGATTCAATTAATTTCCAGGTATAGAAGGCAGGTACAAGGAGAAAGGTACAAGGCGCAAGGCAAATAACCTCGAACCCCTGTGCTGAGCGGAGCCGAAGCATTGAACCTTGAACCTTGAACTTTTTTCTTAAAGCGCTCTGCCCATCACTCTGTTCAGTCTTTTTACAAACTGGGTTGGGCTTGAAAGTTCAACACCTTCTATAAGCATGGCCTGCTCAAGAAGAAGATGACTTACATCGCTGATGGCGTCGGTATCACTCATGTCCGATAGTTTTTGCACTATCTCATGATTGGGATTAACCTCAAGGATCGGTTTAAAATCCGTCATAGCGTCCTGTCCCATGGCTTTGAGCATATTCTGCATCTGGGCTGTGGGATCATTTTCATCTGCCACAATACAGGATGGAGAATCACTCAAACGGGTACTGGCTTTGACATCTTTAACCACTTCACCAAGAGCGCTCTTAATTTTCTCAATTACGGGTTCAATCTCTTTTTCTTTCTCTTTATCTTCATCGGTCTTTAAGTCTTCAGCCGCATTGCTCCTGTTAACCGATTTCATGTCGATATCTTTGTACTTGAACATTGTCGTAACAACGATCTCATCGATCTCGTTATCCATTACCAGGACTTCGATATCTTTATCTTTGTACATTTCCAGAAGCGGGGAATTTCTCAAGCTCTCTTCTTTACCACCGGTAATATAATAGATCGCGCTCTGATCTTCCTGCATCCGCTCAACATACTCCGCAAGAGATACATACTCATCGTTTTTAGTCGACTTATACATAACCAGGTCCATCAGTCTTTCCCTGTTGTCGAAATCCTGGTAAAGCCCTTCTTTAATGGGAACTCCAAACTCTTTCCAGAACCGGAGATATTTTTCCTTTTCATTCCGCTGTATCTTTTCCAGCTCGCCCAAAATCTTCTTAACCGAAGAAGACTTGATCTTGGCCATAACCCTGTTCTGCTGCAAGATCTCCCTGCTCACATTCAACGGCAAATCCTCGGAATCAATAACTCCCTGAATAAACCTGAGATAGGTTGGCATGAGTTCTTTATCATCATCAGTAATAAAAACCCGCTTTACATAGAGCTTAACTCCGGGCTTGTAATCCGCTCTAAAAAGGTCAAAAGGAGCCTTCTGGGGAATAAAAAAGAGGGTGGTATAATCCATGGTTCCTTCCGCGTGCGTATGCACATAATGCAGCGGTTCTTCCTCACCCATATGAGAAAGAGTTTTATAAAACTCATTATAATCCTCTTCTTTCAGTTCATTTTTTGAACGCTTCCACAGTGCTGAAGCGGCATTGACCTGCTCAACTTTCTGCTCCTTCTTTTCGGTTTTATCATCACCTTCTCCCTCCCATGTGGTATCTTCATATTCAAGAAAAATGGGAAAAGGAACATGATCGGAATACTTTTTAATTACGTCCGATATTTTCCACCGGTCGGCGTATTCATTCCCTTCTTCGTTAAGATGCAGAATCACCGTGGTTCCGGCCTCATCTCTTTCCGCTTCCGATATTTCAAAACCCGTATTACCGTCACTTTCCCATTTAGTCGCAGTATCTTCACCAGCTTTTTTACTAATGACTTCAACTTTTTCCGCAACCATATAGGAAGAGTAAAATCCAACTCCAAACTGGCCAATAAGATTGGAATCTTTTTTGGCATCTCCCGTTAGCTGTGCAACAAAGTTCTTCGTTCCGGAACGTGCGATTGTTCCCAGGTTTTCCCTTAATTCTTCTTCGCTCATTCCAATACCTGAATCGGAAATAGTCAGGGTCTTTTTGTCCTTGTCATCGAAAGAAATATCGATCCTGGGGTCAAACGAAAGCTCTTTGTAGTTCTCATCGGTCAGGGTTAAGAATTTAAGCTTGTCCAGAGCATCCGACGCGTTTGAGATCAATTCTCTTAGAAAAATCTCTTTATGAGAGTATAATGAATGAATTATCAGGTGGAGTAACTGGTTTACTTCTGTTTGAAATTCATGCTTTGACATTGTTAAATTCTCCTTGTTTTATATAATTTTAATACATTTTGACGCATATGTCGCATGTTTAGAACGTTAAAATGCCAAAATGCCATATTAGTCAAGGAATTTTTAGATCAGGGTATTTTTCTATAAAACAAAAAAATATTTGAAAAAGTATTGCTGTGTATATATTATTGAAACAGGAGTCTATCTATGAAAAACATGAAAAAATACCGGTTTATTGTTATATTTTTGCTCTCACTGGTCCTTTGCAGCACTTCTGGCAATAGTGATCCCTGGAAGCTGGTGCAGCAGACTCCCCATAAAAAGATCCAATTACTTTCATTTGATCCTTCTTCCCCGGTAATTTCCCGGATAGCGTCCTGTCCTAATGATCTCCTTAAACTCTGGAAAAAATTAGACAAGCGCGATAATTATTCCCCATATACTCCTTCGCGGAATGAGATAAAAATCATACAGGAAGCTCTTAATAAACTTCCTCGCCTGCATAAAAAAGTCTTGAAAGAAAGGCTTATTGGCATCTATTTTATCAACAATTTTCACGGCAGCGGTGTTACTGATTGGACTATAAACAGTGATAATCGCATTTATACGTATATAATAATCAATCCATCGGTACTTACCAAAGATTTCTCCACTCTTGTAACCCAAAAAGACAAAACCTGTTTTAATATCAATGATCCTTCCATTGATATTTCCATCAATTGCGGCAAAAAATACAGCGGTTTTCTCTATATACTTCTTCATGAGTCGACTCACGCGGTTGATTATGTTGTGAACATTACTCCCTATGTTGAGCCGGATATGGTCAAATATAATAAAAATGCCCCTCAAAAGACCCCTTTTACCAAATGGATCTGGGATACATACAAAAAACCCGAAACCGCTTACCCTTTTAGAACGGATGTTACGTTCTATGGTTTTAACAAGGGTCCCCGGGTAAATATCGTGCGGGCGCTCGACATGTACAGCAGCCTCTCCCGCTCCCCATTCGTTTCATTATACGGCAGCCTCAACTGGGCCGAAGACCTGGCCGAGTTTGTTACCTATTATCACCTTACCCAAAAACTGGGTGAAAAATACGTCATATCCGTTAAAAAAAATAACAAAGTACTTTTTTCGTACGAACCAATGAAGAGCGCTGCTGTTAAAGAGCGGTTCTCTACTATGAAACGGTTTTATTAAGAACCGGTCACCGTATCATAATACTTTTTTTCAACCAGAACAACAGAAGTCTCTACCTGCCGATCCGGGATGCTCCAGTACTCTCAAGAAACTCTTTTTAAATAGGGGGGGTCTGTTTTGAGACGTTGCAGTGCAACGTCTTTACGGGTTGGTTTCCGGAGATTTGTCCCGGGTCAACA
>JAAENB010000688.1 GCA_024224995.1 bacterium
GGGGTTTAACCCCTCCGTGGTGTTGACCCGGGCAATATCTTCGGAAACAGGCCCGTAGAGGCGTTGCACTGCAACGTCTCTGAAACCACCCCGGGTAAGATCCCCCGAAAAAGGCCTTATTGAAAAAGAGTTTCTTGAGAGCAGCTGACCCCGTCGAACGGGGAAAACTGTTTTATGCCGGGGTCCATTTCTGTGTGGGTTCAGGAGAGAATCAGCCGAAGATTCTTTCTGAAAGCGACGTTACGTAACGTCGCTTTCAAGGAACAGAACCCGGCTACTCAAACAGCTCCTGAACATCCTTCCCACCCATTCTGTTATAGATCTTAACCTGTCCCCCTTCCCGCTTTAACAGCACGATATTAACATCTTTTGCCGATTGAACAATAAGAGGACTATACGAGGATACAACAAACTGGGTCTGTTTAAAAATAATTGAAATATTGTTAATCAAATTCTTTTGCCATTTAGGGTGAAGATGAATATCGATTCCGTCAATAAGGACAATAGCCGGTTCCGCAAGGGGATTTTGGCTATTAGGGTAGCGCTCAAAGAGGCGGTGAGCCAGGTCGAGAACAGAGGCAATAAGGGCCTGGTATCCCAGGCTGAGGTTTTCCAGACCAACCCAGCCGTAAGGGGTCTTTGCTTCCATTGCGGGTTTAAGCTGTGATTTTGTAATGGTTTTTACCCTGATATCCGAAACATCAGGAAGCAGTTCAATAAGCAGTTCTTTTATTTTATTATACCTTTTTTCCATATAAGACCCGGTCTCGCCATCGGAGTTTTTTACGGCATAATCGGCCTGCAAAAACCACTCTTCCACATTGATAAGGCTGGAATCTTCATAGAAAAGAGTTGCCGAACTATCCTGGTTCACCGTTTCAGAGAGAGCACCTTTGCCTCTGCGGCGCAAGGAGCCGTACGCATACAGAACCAGGTTTCCCAGGTTATTATTATGAGAACGGCTATAAGAAGATATATACGAAGACCTGGAAGCCGAATCAGTCTTATACAGAGCTCCTCCCTCTCTTTCCAGGAAGTAGCCGTCAAAAGTCTCTATTCCTTCCGTAAATGTTCCTGTATAAAATTGGTTAATTTCAAGAGATGAAGCCTCAGCCCCATCTTTAATAAAATATCCGGGTTGAAAATAATATGCCCCTTTGGGGCTATAGATCCATACTTTCCCGCTATCCGTAGTAGTTTCACTGGTAAAAAAAGGCTCCATTTCAACAAGACATCGCAGCAAAGTGGACTTCCCTGTACCATTATCGCCAAGGATCACTGTCCATTGCGCGGGCCTGCCCTCCCCGTTTGATAAGTCAAGGATTTGCTTTTCCCCAAAACAGGCAACGTTTTCAATGGAGATATCAAGAAAGTATACGGGTTTTGTTATCATCAGTATTTCCTTTATGAAAGTGTATAATAATATATGCTATTATATTAGTAGAAAAATCATGAATTTCAAGCACTTTTACAGAGAGAACAGTTTTTCAAACTCCGCCATGGACCCTTTAAAAACATTTATATCCACAAAGGTGTCAATTCCATCAAGTTTTCCCCGGTTGTTAAACTGCCAGAAGGTCCAGTCCCTGTTGTCAATAAGACTGGGCCGGCCGTAAATATTCCTGAACCAGATCTTATATTTTTTAAACTCCCCTATCAAACAGGTTTCATAAAACTCACTGGTTACATATAGAACAGGGCTCTTGTTATATTTCTTTTCAAGAGCTTCAATACAGTCCCGGATCTCATTTACCAGGAATTCTTTACCCAGGCGGGCTTTGCAGTTGCCGCCATACTCCAGGTCCAGCACGGGCGGAAGGGAATTCTTTTCAACAGGAACAGTATCAATAAAGTTTTGGGCCTGTTCTTTTCCTGTTTTACAAAAGGTGAAATAATGATACGCGCCCCTGGCAAGTCCTATCTTACGGGCATTTTCCCAGTTCTTTTTAAACAGGTGATCTTTATAATCTCCGCCTTCAGTTGCTTTAATAAAGACAAATGACAGGTTATGCTTTTTTAAAAGGGTCCAGTTTATTTCATTTTGATGATGTGAGATATCAATCCCCCGGACAGGGAACTCTTTTGTGCTGGGGTAATTGAAATGGATTACCCCTTTATAGAGAGAGACAACCAGGAGTCCGGAAATAATCAAGGAGCCCAAGAATATCAAAATAAAAATTTTTGTAATTTTTTTCATAAGACCTCAGTTTTCATTAAAGCTTCTGCCGTAATATATCTAAATATAAAATAAAGCAATAATTAATTTTACCGGCTTGACGTTCGGGCTTCTTTTTAGTATATTTTTTAAAAGCCATATATTCGGCTTCATACTTATTCAATAAATAAACAGAACTTATTTATACAAAACTCTAAAACTCAC
>JAAENB010000689.1 GCA_024224995.1 bacterium
GAAAAATTGACCGGTATTAATTGAGCCGCAAGAAGAGAAAATTCAACTGCCTTATACCGCGCGGAAAATTTTAATTCCAGTTTAATAATACCATCATACCCCGGGTCAAATTTTTTAGTATGAGGCTCATATCGTGATACAAAAGGATATACCTCCCACACTTTTTCTTCGTATGTAACCGTACATCCCGTAAACAGGTGATAATAAGAAGTCAAAAAGCCAGGTTTGATATGCAGGCTGCCAAACTTCCATGTCCGCGAAAGGTCAAACGCGAAATAGGGCATAATAAGTTTGATATCCAGGTTGGAAAGACGGGTTTTCGATGCCATAAACATATCCCAGTAAGAAAAAGGCCACAAGTCGAAATAACTGTCTTCTCCCACACCGGTCTTTAACCCCGTTACACCAAGCGATATGGAACTCTCTTCCCAAAAATTAAATGAACCGCGTCCGTGGTAGTGATAATAAAAGAAAGAATCGAGCTTTCCATAAGGACTTTCTTCATACATACAATCTGCCGATATTTTTGTATATTCACCTTCCAGGGTAAAATCAAAAGGAGCCAGCTTAAACCATACCCTGCCGCCCGTATCAAAGCCGCTTATTTCTGTTGTAAATTTCCCGTCCTCATTTAAGGGATTATACAGGGCGTAGCGCGCTTCAAAATGTTTGCTTTTATCGTAATAAAATAACGAACATTCTCCGCGATAATAGTTGAGCGGAATCGCGCCGCCAATCTCTCGCACGGAATAAGAAAAGGTATTCCATGAAGGCTTGTACGAGCCTGCGGCTCCCAGGTGCCCGTTAAAAACTTCGGCTTCAATTTTCATGGAACCGCCCGGGCCGTTGCTGTAAAAGAAGCCTCCTGAAAAAGTAAGAATTTTATATTTAAATGATGCCGTAAAATCAAATTCAGCAGTATCATGGGTAAAATGAAATTCGTCTGAAATATCGGAAAGGTTATTTGTATACATCGAAAAAGAAGGCTGTTTATATCGCGTATAAAAGCTGAAGGGTTCAACATCTGCCTGCGCTTGCAGGAAATAACTCTTATTACTGATGTAATGATTTGCTTTATTTGAATCATCGGCGCCGCTGATGCTGAGTATATCCTGGTATAAATATCCGAAACGGGCATAGCCGTATTCATAATCATTCACGGGGAAGATCTTTTGGGGAAAGTCCCTTTGTTGACCCGGAAAGACCAGGTCAACAAAGGATTGTCCTGCCGCGCTTGACGCGAGCAGGAGGTAAAGAAGTATTAATAAAAGAGAGCGTTTTAACACTCTCTTTGTTTTTTGAATCATTAAATTAATCTATCTCGTCAATAAGGTCTGTAATTATTGAAAAGTCTATTTCTTCAACAATTGTTCTGAAGTTGTCTTTGGATATACCGGTGAAGATTCCGCCCAGAGAATAGTCAGGTAGAACAGCCCACTCTCCGTCAGGAAGGGGAGCCCCTTCGTCAGAATCAAGCAGTTCCCATGGCTTCACATTATAATCATAATGATTGTACACAACTTTGCTAATATTTGCTGTTTCTTCATAGGACGCCGGAATTGCCAGTTTATCTGTAAAAATTCCCCATATCGTGGTTTTTGCAGGATCAAAATCCACGTCGTATGAGTAGGATAATTCCGGTTCAACCCAGTCCTCTTTGGCTTTCCAGTTGAAATATGGAATTAAGGTTTTTAAATCGCTAATATTTCCGTTAAAAAATGAGTTAAGATTCACGGAAAACGTCTCTCCGTTTACCGTAAAGGTTTCACCGTTATTTAAGGTGTTCTTTGTCCATGAAATAATAGCCCCAAGGGTTTTACAGTTTTTTAGAGAATCGGGAAGATCGTTATTGTCTGCATTCTCAGACATCCAGTCATTGATCTCTTTGTTGATATCCTCAATATGTTTCTTTTTCAGGATATTTTTTGACTGGTTCCCGCTTGAGTTGATGAGGCTGTTATAAGCGTTAAGAAGATCATCAAGAGCGCCATTTAAATTGTTTAACGCACCGGGCAACTCCTGACCGGGTTGTATCTTGAGAAAATTATTTTTTCCCAGGTTTGATTCCAGTATAGAAAATTTTTGTATATCGTTCTCCCTGTCATTGATGCCGAAATACTCTGACCTGGTAAGGGTGAGAACTTGTTTTCCTTCTACTGTGGTTTCCTGACCGGACAGGCAGAGCCCGGCAAATTGACGATTATCCCACCAGGTATCATCTGTATCAGGATTATCCCACTCGTTCCGGGGCAGTCCCCATGAAACGGGCAACAGGTAATACTGGTCATAATCAAAAAATATTTCTTCTCTAAACCATTTGAAACTGCCTTCACTGTCAACAGCATAAAAATCATATGCCAGAAAAACCTTTACCAGGGCAAGCGTAGTCTGAATCGCGCTCTTGATTACATAAACTTCAGGTTTTTTCACATGAGTCCGTTCACCATTATTATCTTTTAAAACAATGGTTTCAGTATCAGCAAGATTAACCGCTTTATTCATATGAGCCAGCGCTTTTTCAAGACGGACTTTCGCGTTAGTCTTAACCAGTGTCTGAATATAAGTCGAAGTTACGTCATAATTCCCGTCTTTAATCGGGTTAATAAGATTATTCCATAGATCGGCATCATAGTTCAGTTCAGCGAGCTCTACAAGAGCCATACCCAGGTTTCCTTTTGGATTACCGGCATCTTTTTCGATTGAATCGGTAAAACATTTTTTCATATCGGAAAAATCGGAATAGATCAGCAGTTTATCTCCGGAAGTGACCTGGTCCCAGGTATAGTTGTCGGTATGCCCCTTTGCGGTGTCATAAATTGAGTTAACTAATGGACCCAGTTTATCGAACCCTTCGTTGGCTTTTGCTTCCGAGCCTGAAGGATCTGCCGGAATGTATCCGTCTCCACCACCGGAACATGCTGTTATGCCCGTAACAAGAAACAGGCTTAATAAAAAGAGAGTGAGTTTGTTTGTTTTCGAATTCATTTGTGCACCTTTGCTTAATTTTTTATAATATGCCTTTACCGTTTTTTTGTATATTCGGAAGACAGAAGTTCACTTTAGTTTGCATAGATGATTTTCTTTGCTAAATTTAGTAAAGAAAAAAAAAAAAAAAGTGTAGGGACAGATTTGTACCGGTTTTTTAAATATTTAGCCTATAATTATGTTTTATTACTAAATTCTGTTTACAAAACTTTAATAATAATTACTTTAATTTAATTATGTATGATTTAGTATTCGAAAAAGGTAAACAAAAGGTAAACAAAAGGGAAAGTGTTTATGAAAAATGATGCCGGAATTATCCGCCTGAAGTATAAGTACAGAAAACTTCTTAAAACTTCTTAATGGAAAGAAAAATAAAAAAGAATAAATAAAATAACGAAAGTAATGAGACATAAAAAAGAATAAATAAATTTTTTATTGAAAATACTGTTGTTCATTCCCCTCCACCTAGCGTTCATTCCCTATCTATTGACATCCGAGGCAAAAATGACTATATTTAATTATATGAAATTATAATCGGAGGATGTTTATGAAAAAAATACTCAATTCAATAATCTTATTAGCTGTTTTAACGGTATCACTTACCCTGATGGGTTGTGAGGCCGGACTTCAGTCGGGATCAGATTCCAATAATGGTACGGATTTTAGTTTTTCCGATATGTATAACCAGCTCTTTACTATGCAGGAAGAAATAGCTGAGCTGCAAAAAAACATTCAAACCATGCAGGGAACAGACGGCGAAATCTCCGTTACAATAGCCAGCCTGGAAACGAAGCTGACCCAGGAACGGACAGACGCGTTAAACGCTCTGCATACAACAATCAATAGCGAGCAGACAAGCGCTCATAATACGCTGCATTCAACAATTACCAGCGAACAGACAAGCGCTCACAATTCACTGCATACAACAATTACCAGTGAACAGACAAGCGCTCACAATTCGCTGCATACAACAATTACCAGTGAACAGACAGGCGCTCATAACACCCTTCAGAGTTCCATAGCCGGAACCAGGGCAACAGATATTAGCATTGCTATCACCAACCTGGATGATGATTTTGAAAAGGCAGCTCCTGCCGGTACAATAGTACCTTTTGGCGGCGGATCTATTCCCGATGGATGGCTCCTTTGCGACGGAAGTTCTCGTTCAAGAACTACTTATAGCAATCTTTTTCAGGCTATTGGAACAGCATGGGGAACTGCTAATGGTTCCGGTTTTAACCTGCCGGACTTACGAGGACATTTCTTAAGAGGGGTAAGCAACGGTACCGGTAGAGATCCCAATGCCGGAACCAGGTTTCCTCTTTATGCCGGGGGATATGGCGGGGACAATGTCGGCTCATACCAGGATGATGCTTTCCAGGGACACCATCATACTCTAACCGGTACTATAAGGAGTGCCACCTATATCGGTAATAATAGCTATAAAAACATGGAAACCAGTGGCAAAGCTTATGGAAGCTCTTCAGTAACGAACCCTATTTCTGATGGAGTAAACGGAACACCAAGCACTTCTTCGGAAACAAGACCAATGAACGCCGGTGTTCATTATATAATCAAGTACTAATAAAAAGCAATTTATTAAAATCGTTCCTTCTCTCCGTAAATCAGGAGAGAGGGAGACGAGGCCTTGCCAGTTTAACAATCCCTATAATAAAAAATACCCACGCGCCGGCCTGCGCTAAAGAGGAAACCATGTTCCAGCTGTATAAAGCGAGTAAATAATCCCCTGAGACTCTACTAAGCACATACGGTATTACCAGGGAGAGCAGTTTAAAAGTAAGAATTACACAAGCCGGAATAAGAATCCAATTCATTACCTCACGCCGGTGAGTTCGCACAACAGTTGCAGCCACAATAATAAGCGCGATATAAATAAGTATTACCGTAAAAGAAGAAATCCCCGCAAGTATTGATACAATAAAATGATCATTTATCATTGACATAGTTACCTCGCTGTTTTGTTTTATTTAAAATATAGTTTCAGCCATGCCTGTCAAGTTTAAAAGGAGTGAACCCCGGTAGAATTTTCTTGTTGCAAAATTGTTCTCATGTAATAAACTAACGCTGTTATGGATGAATCTCTTCTCAAAATCGGAGCAGTATTATTAATGTTGATAATACTCTTTTCTGTTATATGTTCATACACGACTTCATTTCTTGATCTTTCGAACTCAATTATGGTCATGGTTACGTTAAAAAGAAAATCACCTTCATTGAAACTGTTTATAACTCAATTTGTACTTTTTTCAGGAGCCTCAGCTGTACTTGTTCTGGTATTCATCAATCTCTCGAACGTGAATTATCATTATTTACTGATCCTGCTGCTGTTAATCAAAATAATACAACGCCATATCCGCCTAAGCTCCAAAGAGGTAATTAATCCCTTACTATACAGATTAAAGAGAAATAAAAGCATAAAGAACGAAAAAAACGATAAGAACAATAGTGTGATATTCTCCGTTAATACAGTCCTTTTGAAAACAGGATCATTTTTACGGAAGTTCATTCAGGGATTTTTAATCTCATCATTGATCTTAACGGTAATACTTGTATATAGCGAGTTTCCTTTTGAAGATACAACAGGAGAGAATATATTGATATATGCTCTCTTTGTCATAAGCATATCTCTTCCGGCAACACTGTTTTTTACGATCCTGAATATATCAATTATTAAAAAAATCAGGTTTGATAATGACATCATACGGATCAATTATTTTTTCAGGAGCAGGTCTTCAGTTATAGACTTGCGGGAACTAAGGCAGGCTGTGGTGAAACACTCCCGGTACTGCGAGTTTCTTTATCTTGATATAAAGGACCGGTATCACTATATAAAACTGAAAGATGTCAATTTTGATAAACAGGATTGGGGCAGGTTAAAATTTTTTTTTGAAGAACGGGGGCTTTTGATGGGTAAAAAAGAATGGCTCGATGAGCTTTTATTTTAATGAGTATGGCTCATTTTATCTCCGGAAAGGTTTCCGGAGATGAAATTCTGAGTTCCTTACCTGAGCTTATTCTGTATACGGGGATCAATCTCAATAACAACTACGGCTCCTTCTTTAATGGTATAATTCAGGTCTATGATCTCACCTCTTGACATTTTTGGGGAGATCGCGATGATCTTGAATTTTCCGGCCTTTTCTTTTAATGAAGTATCATTATAGATAAAACCGATTATGCCGTTTTTATACCAGGTTCTGTTGGCATAATACGCCGTTCTTTTTTGTTTTGTCCCCAGTTTAAAATAGATATATTTGGGATCTCCTGCGCTAGTCACTACTTCAGTAATCATAGAGCTTAGCGGTTCATGCATCGCCTCACCTTTTTCGACATCTTTACCTGTCTTCACTTCTTCACCCTGCCACACTCTCCATGTGGAACAGGAAAAAAAAGAGACCAGTAATACCGTGGTCATCAGCAAAATAATAAATGGTAATTTTTTCATCAATTTGTCCTCCGTTATTTTAATAGATACAGGATCTCTCTTCTTGTAAAATTTATTTCATCAAAAAATTGGGGTCTATTTCTATTAGAACTACAGCTTTTGGATTTATGGGATATACAAGATCAAAGATCTCTCCTCTGGATATTGTTGGATATATCTCCGCAATTTTAAATTTTCCGGCCAGAATAGTCATTTTTGGGTCATTATAAATATGCCCAATAAGCCCTTTTTTAAAAAGATTATTCTCATATTCATATTTCTTATTTTCAGAGCCAAATTTAAAATAGACATATTTGGGCTCTCCCTCTTCTTTTACCACTTCACCAATTACAATATTCAGAGCCTTATATTCCCGTTTGACTTCTTTTTTTTGAACGGAATCTTTTGGTTTTTTATGCCTGGTAACACGCTGCGATCCTGACTCGCAGGATATGATGGCAAATAGAAATACCAGGCTAAATAGAAGAGTAATTTTTTGAGAATATCGCATGAATCGTGCCTCCACATTTAGACAATTTGACAATATTTTACCCGGTTTGTAAAGAAAAAAATTACGCATGGTTTGTTTAGTATAGCTCTTTAATCCCGTTAAATTTCAAAAAAGCAGGCGGTCTTCCCGGAGATTTGGCTTTCCGTTTTCCCGGTAATTCTTCTATAAAATAGAGCTCTTTTAGTTTTCTTCTGAAGTTTGGCGTAAGGAGTTCCGTGCCCAGGATGATCTCGTATACCTTTTGAAGATCACTCCAGGTAAATTCTTCCGATACCAGGTTAAAGGCGATGGGGGTGTAGGATATTTTGCCTTTAAGCCGGTCCAGCAGCTCTTCAAGGATATCGGCATGGTCGAAGGCAAGCCCGGAAGGGGGTTTTCGCAGTGAAAACCAGTCCACTTCTTCTGTGTCATCAAAGCCTTTTATGTCCTGGTATGATATTTTATCATAGGGAACAAGAGCGAAATACGTTACCGTAATAATCCGCATCCGCGGGTCCCGGTCCGGGGCTCCATAGGTCTTTAATTGTTCGATATATATCTTTTTAAGATTTGTCTTTTTTCCAAGGACCCGGGCCGCGGTTTTTTCCAGGGTCTCTTTTTGGGCAACGTCAACAAAGCCCCCGGGAATTGCCCAGCAATTTCTAAAAGGGGGGTTTGTTCTCTTTACCAGCAAGACTTTCAGGTCATTTTCAATTATCGCGCAAATAGATATATCAACGGTTACGGAAGGTTTTTCATAGGCGTCCTTGTCGTAATTTGAAAGATCGTCTTTGAGTGATCTGTTTTTTATTGGTTTCATAGTCTACTATCTCCCGGAACCAACTCCGGGTCAAGAATTTTTTAAACTGACCCGGTATAGTTTTTCTTTGTTGATAAATAACGCCTTTGATCCCTCCTTTGCCAGTCTCATGGAAGAGTCAAAAGGGGGATCTTCTATGAGCTTTATCTCCGAATTATTAAAAAACGCTTCAACCGTAGTATCGTGTATTACGGAAACACAGAGCCCGTTCGAAAGGACCGTGAAATTTATTGAATCAATATCAACATCATTCTCAACTCTCCGGGTATAAGCGGAACAGTTCCCGGTAAAGCAGAAGGTGTAGCGGCTATAGACGCCGTTTTTTTCCGCCAGGACAATGGCGATATTGCTTGTATGCCCGCTGTCGTATAAGGCGTCAATGATCCGTGAACCGTCCAGTTCCTGTATATGGACATTGGCACAGGCTCCGGGCTTATACGGTATTGCCATCCAGCAGGTGGAAAATATATCCTGGATAATTACTCCTTTAAACATTTGCCAGGCCGGCTCAAAGATATCGCCTACCTGTTTTGTTGAATGAAGCACCTTTTCTCCCTGGCTCATCTGCATAAAAGAGTTTTCAAGCAGGGTACCGTTATGGACAGTGTATATCATTCCATTCATTTCCATACTGTCGTCTGCTTTTAATGTTCCAATGTGAGTGCCGGGAAGCGTACTAAACCGGATCTCTTTTTTTTCTTTGTCCAGTTCCGCTAAACCGGGCTCGCCGCCTTCAGCCGCGAAGAGTTCCCGTACAACAGGAGCAATCTCAAGTTCCCGTACAATATTCTTTCCCGCGTAAACCGATTCGGCAGTGAGGGCGTATCGTACGCCATTGAAATAATAGACCCCCAGGAGCGGTTTATCGCAGGTGTCCAGGCAATCGATCATAAATTTCTCCGTTCCCGTGATTATTGCCGGTATGGCTATGGCTGCCGGTACCTGCGCGTCGTAAAACGGCGGTATTGAGCGTTCGTTGTTCAGGAAAATACGGGTATACCAGTCCAGGTGCGGCTGTGGAATGAGCGCGAGATCCTGGCTATTTGCCGGGAGGCGCACACCGGGATGAAATACGCTGATGTTGTCGTCCATCATTTTTAATGATGCTATTTCCTTGCTGCTGTAATCGGCGTGCCGTCCTTTATACGGATGGCATCCCGTATATAACTGGAAGGAAACTATGGCGAAAGAGAACCAATCGGTCAATTCACTGAATTCGTTCTTTGGCGGCTGCCGGTCCCGTACCGATTCCATAAGGGCTGTTGCCGGGCAGGTTGCTGTCTGGTATGAATTTACATCGATATAATAGGGGGTGGAAAATGTTTTATCAACAAGAAAATTCATTTCGTTATAATCAACAACAAGAAATCCCTTTTGGTGAATTTCCATAAGGGTCTCCTGCATTTTTTTTACGAGATCAGCTATCATCTGCGGTGTTATGTTGTTCTTGTCTCGAAATGACCTGGTAAAGAGCTTGCATAAAAATTCCGTCTCTTTAATAAAGGGCATGGTAAACCCGGCGGGCTCATCGCTTGTGCTGTCGTAGAGAACCTCCTCCGGCCCCAGTACATTGTCGATATTAATTTCTTTCAGTTCTTCGATCTTTTCTATGGGTATCATGTTTTGCGGATCATTGTATATCTTATACGCGGTTTTCCCCTTACAATAGATCGTTCCTTCTCCGCCCGCGCTTTTATAATGGTTTTTGGTTAGCGATATTGGTTTTTTTCCTTTTGTGTATACTTTCATGGTTTACCTCTCTCAAGAAACTCTTTTTCAATAAGGCCTTTTTCGGGGGATCTTACCCGGGGTGGTTTCAGAGACGTTGCAGTGCAACGCCTCTACGGGCCTGTTTCCGAAGATATTGCCCGGGTCAACACCACGGAGGGGTTAAACCCC
>JAAENB010000690.1 GCA_024224995.1 bacterium
AGATGGGTTTTCTCTTTTTCGTGAATGTCCCTGTTATCGTATATAACATAGTTATTCATAAAAAACTTCATACTCAGGATGGAGTTTTTCCATACCTTTTTCCATTCGCTTATTTCATCTGCCAGGTCCCGGATAATCTGCGGGTGTTCATACGCTTCACTTGCATAATCTCCGGTATAATAAGAAGCTAATTTTTCCAGGTTTGCCCATTCAGGGTATATCATCTCAAAAACTCCCCAGGGATGGATATTTTTTATCCCGTACCGCTCCCGGTTATTATAATAGGCCGAAAACCGTACCAGGGTCATTGGGGTAAATCTTCTTGGCGGCTGCAAATGCCGAATGAGCGGAAAAATATTCAGCATTTCTTCATAATCCGAAACCCGGTCACCGGGAAAGCCCCAGGGCATAAACCACTCACAATAAATACCAAGACTCATGGCATTTCGCAGCAGTAAAAGATTCTGCCTGGCAGAAACACCCTTGTCCATTAATTTTAAGAGGTTTGTAGACAATGACTCAATTCCCGGTAAAATGGATTTAATATTGGCATCCTTTAAATTAACCAGGTCCTGAAAATCAAGGTTCGCTTTTACCTGGTACGCCAGTGTGGGGAATTTTCCCTGTTCAGCAAGAGACGGTAAGAATTCATGATGATACGATTGAGGCATCATATTGTCGGTCATAAAAATAACACTTCCCGGGTAAGTATGGGCAATACTTTTTAAATCTCCCAGGGTTTTACCCGGTGATTTGGACCTGAATGATACGGGGTAAATGCCGCAAAAAGTACATTTCTTTTTTTCAGCCCACCAACAGCCCCGGCTTGTTTCATACCAGATCCGTTGTTCATCTGTCTTATTTTCATTTTCAAAAAAATAAGCAGATTGCTCAAAAAAAGCAGTGTAATCGGGAACGCTGAGACTGTCGAGATCGGCAAGGGGTTCACCTTTTAAAATGCCCTGAGACGGGAGTTTTCCTGTTGAATGATCCCCTAAAAAATTCAGGAATGCTGTTTCGCTCTCACCGGAGAACACATAATCAATTGACTCACTTAAAGAAGCAACTCCTTCGGCCATTTCACCTTCGCAGTTGCCGCCGCCAATGATAGTAATTGTTTCGGGAGACTGCTTTTTTACCCCCGACAAAAGAGCCACACTGCAATTGGTTTGTTCCATCATCGCGGTACACCCAACGATCTTGTAATTCAGTGAGGAAATGGCACTTACCGCTTCATCAATAAATGATAAACAGACCTCTTCCGCCCGCAAATAGAGCTCCCGGTTAAATTGGGAATGAATATGATAAAACATTTGCACCTGGCTGTTCATGCCGCCAATAGACTTTGTTTCATCAGTACACCATTCGGCATTGTTTCCCAGCGGGGGTAAGCCATAGGCGCTTTTGGCAAAGAGCCGTTCTCCCAGCATCCAGAAAAGAGGCGCGTTGGCAATCTCATTATACACATCAATCCCCAGTTCAGAAGCAAGAAGAATATTCAGGTAGATAATATCTGTTGAATACCCCTGCTCTTCAGCAATGGTCTGAAGGATATGGGGACCCAGAGCCACATCGTGAATACTGCCGAAAGGCGGAACAATAAAAAGGATATCCCCGCCCCTGAGAGGGTGAAGAACTTTTTCCCTGGTAGATGTTTTTGTTGTTTGTTCTGTTTCCGGTTTCATTATTCTTCCTCAAATTGCAGCAGCAGTTCCGCTGAAGCAGTCACCAGCGGCACATACCAGGAGTCAAGAACTACTCCCAGCCTTTCTTTTACAGCCCATTGTAAACCTGCCGATTCGTTATAAACACAAGCAGTCATAATTTCCTTTGCTTGATCAAAGTCCAGTATGTGTTTTTTATTTTTTTCATGAATGTCCCGGTTATCGAGAACAATATAACTTCCCATCAATTCTTTCATTACCAGGAAAGTTTCGCTCCACTTTTGTTTCCAGGTTTCAATCTCACCGGCAATTTCCCGGATCAATTCCGGGTTTTCATGGGCTTCACAGGAATATTCACCGGCATTGTTAACTGCCAATTTTTCAATATCTGCCCCGGAAGGATAAATCATAGTATACCCATTCCATGGCCGGAGATTCTTAATGCCATACCGCTCACGGTTCTCAACATACGGAGAAAAACGGAGCAGAATAATATGTTCAAATATCCGGGGAGCCTGCAAGTGCCTGATCAAAGGAAGAAGCGATAAAAGATCTTCATAATCCGATACCCTGTCTCCGGGAAATCCCCAGAGCATAAACCAGTCGCACCGGATGCCAACACTACGGGCATTTCGTAAAAACAACAGTCCCTGCCTGGCCGCGGTTCCTTTATTCATTGATTTGAGCAAATTCGTTGAAAATGTTTCAATTCCCGGTAAAACGGCATCAACTTTTCCATTCTTTAATTCTATTAAATCTTTTAGATCAAGAGTTACCCGCAGCTGGTACGCTAACGAAGGAGTTTCACTAAGAAGGGGCAGCAGGTCCCTATGATAGGTATGGGGGATAATATTATCGGCCATAAAAACCAGTATATCCCCGAATGATTCCCTGATTGTTTTTAAGTCATGTACTACTTTCGTTACGCTTTTTTGCCGGTATGTTATAAGAGCGATGCCGCAAAAAGAACACTTCATTTTTTCCGCCCACCAGCATCCCCTGCTTGTTTCATACCAGGTATTAATGCTATGAATCCCCTTCTCTCCGAGAAAAAACTCGTATTGATCAAAGCAAATACTATAGTCGGGTAAGGGA
>JAAENB010000691.1 GCA_024224995.1 bacterium
CGCTACGGGAAAAGACATGGCCCCCATACTCGAAGATATCATACAAAAACTCGACAGCCGCGTTGCGAACGGTTATTTCCACGGAGAAAAAGAGGCGCCCAGGGTTATGGTTACGGGATGTCCTGTTGGCGGAGACTCCACAAAGATTTTCAAAGTAATAGAAGAGGCCGGCGGTGTGGTTGTTGCCCTTGACTCCTGCACGGGGATGAAAGTTTTTATGGACAGCACAGAAGAGGATACTGCGGACCCGGTCACAGCTATTGCGGAAAGATATTTACGGATTCCATGCTCCTGCATGACTCCCAATGATAAACGACTTACTCAAATTGACGCGATGATTGATCAATTCAAACCCGATGTTATTATTGATCTCATCCTCCATGCCTGCCACTCTTATAATATTGAATCTTTTAAAATTGGCGAACACGTTAAAAATAATTACGACAATATCTCGTTCCTCAAAATAGAAACCGATTATTCCGATAGTGATGTTGAACAGATCCGCACCCGCGTGGAAACTGTTCTCAATATTCGGAAAGACGCCCTGGCTATGGTGTAGCTGCTTGCGCAAAAATCCTCTCTTTACCCGGAGAGGATTTTTCTTAAATTTATTGACATTTTACATTCCTTTCCCATAAATGAAATTTCAAAGTATTGGATTTGAATTCCGGGTAAAGGATATATTCTATGAAAAAAAACGGTTTCAGGATTTCTTATATTATCATTCCGCTCCTGTTTATTCTTCTGGGTGCTGCTTCCTGGTATTATCACGACCATCATAATAAGGCGGTGCTTGCCACTGTTGATGCCTACATTAAAAACAGTTACAAAGCGGAAAGAAACTTCATTGAAAATATCCCCATTTACAGAGATTTCGCTACTCCAAAAAAAGAAGAGACTTTGCGTAAATTTCTTCTTAAAGAACATTTAGCTGCTGCTGAAAAATTCGGTCTTCCTCCTGTTAAAGACGAGAAGCAAATTAAAAAACTTTCTAAAGAAGGGAAGCTGGTACAGCTGAGTCCGGGTAAGGGTAAGCTCTACTTTTTTTATAACGTCAGAAAAAAATACCGTTACCTTACTCCCGGCGCGCTTAAGGGCCTGGAAAAAATCACTCACCGCTTCCGGAAAAATCTCAACAGGAAAACAGATGTGCCCCCGGTAAAGCTGGCTATATCATCGGTCTTGCGGCCCCAGGCCTACCAGGGCAAACTCACGAAACGAAACTATAATGCCACGGTTGTTTCCACTCACAGCTGCGGCATCAGCTTCGATATATTTTTTGATGATTATTTTGTGGCGCTGCCCTTCCCCGGAGAATCGGAAAAGCTGGCTGAGGATATCTCAAATAAACTGCGTACCAGGTTCGGCTTTATCCTGGGTGACTCCCTGCGGCGGCAGTTCCGTTCGGTCCTTATGGAAACCCTCATTCAGCTGCAGGATGAAGGTAGGCTCTATGCTATTCTTGAAAGAAGGCAGCGTTGTTATCATGTTACTATTTTAGAATAAGTTAGGGGTTCGAGGTTTTCCGGGGCTTTTATCACCCCGGTTTTTTAGTTTTATCGATTAATAATTCCCGCGTCTACCAGGTCCTGCCTCATGGAGAAGTTTGAGGTTCGAAGTTTGAAGTTCGAAGTTCTCTGAAAAGATTATTGTTCCGGTGACAGCTTGATTTTCTTATCTTTGGTATCATTCATGGTTTGCTCCCTGGTTTTTTATAGGGATAAAAGAAGTCCCTACTATTAATACGAACTTGTGCTGAGCGGAGCCGAAGTATGGGAAGGCAAAACCGAAAATTATTTTGGCTATTTTTTGATGTTTTTTTGAAAAAAATGAAATTTTTTTGGAAAAAGGGCGAAAAACCGCCCGGGGGGTGTTTTGGGGGCTGATTTTGTCTGTGGGGTTGAATTTTATGATTGGTTTTGTTTTTCTTTGAGGATTGCTTCTATGATCTTTTTGGTATTTTCTGCAATGGAGACAAAACCGGCTTCCTCTGCGATATTCAAGGCTTTTTCCAGATACCTGAGCGCTTCATCAAGCTCTCCCTTTGCACGATAAACAAGCCCGATGTTGCCGAGATCTGATACCGTTCCCTGTTGAGCCCCTATCTCTCTATCAATACTTAATGCCCCATTGTGACACCTGAGCGCTTCATCAAGCTCCCCTTTTGCAGTATAAATCAGCCCGATGTTCCCGAGAGCTGATGCCGTTCCCTGTTGATACCCTATATCTCTATGAATACTTAAAGCCTCCTGCTGGTGCCTGAGCGCCTCATCAAGCTCCCCTTTTGCATGATAAATCAGTCCGATGTTCCCAAGCTGGTTCGCCGTTCCCTGTTGATACCCAATATTTCTATGAATACTTAAAGCCTCATTATGATACCTGAGCGCTTCATCAAACTCTCCTTTTGTATAATAAATCAGCCCTATGTTCCCGAGCTGGTTCGCCGTTCCCTGTTGATAACCTATATCTCTATGAATACTTAAAGCCTCATTGTGACACTTGAGCGCTTCATCAGACTCTCCTTTAGCACGATAAATCAGCCCTATGTTCCCGAGCTCTGATGCCATTTCCTGTTGAGCCCCCATCTCTCTATCAATACTTAAAGCCTCTTTATGGTATCTGAGCGCTTCATCAAGTTCTCCCTTATCCTGGTAAACCAGCCCGATGTTCCCGAGATCTGATGCCGTTCCTTGTTGATACCCTATCTCTCTATCAACACTTAAAGCCTCATTGTGGTATCTGAGCGCTTCATCAAACTCTCCTTTTGCACGATAAATCAGCCCGATGTTCCCGAGCTGGTTCGCCATTCCTTGTTGATACCCTATCTCTCTATCAATACTTATAGCCTCTTTATGGTATCTGAGCGCTTCATCAAATTCTCCTTTTGCACGATAAATCAGCCCGATGTTCCCGAGATCTGAAGCCGTTCCCTGCTGATTCCCTATCTCTCTATCAATTTTTAAGGCCTCATTGTGATACCTGAGCGCTTCATCAAGCTCTCCCTTTGCATGATAAATAAGACCGATGTTGCCGAAATCAGAAGCCTTTCCCTGCTGATTCCCAATCTCTCTATCAATGGTTAAAGCCTCCTGGTGATACCTGAGCGCTTCATCAAGCTTTCCCTTATGCTGATAAACAATCCCAATATCATTCAAAACTACCGCAAGATTTTTCTTATCCCCAATCTTCTTAAAAAGCTTCTCCGCCTTCTCAAAATTCACAAGAGCCTTATCCAAATGACCAACTTCTTCATACCGTCTCCCCAGGTTACCATACATACTCGCAAGCGTAGAAGGTCTCACCTCCCCCTCAAGAGCATCCTCAAGATTCCTCTCCATTTCCTCAATCTCTTCCCGCACAACAGCCAACCGCTCCGGCTCCCCTGCGGGCATCTCAAAAACCTCATCAAGAAAACAGACATCGGTCCTGAAACTCCAGAAATCTTTCGCCGTCCTCTGAACCTCAGAGAAATGTTTTTCATCAAGAGCAACGAGAAGATTGATATGCTTGCGAGGAATAAATTCTCTTCTTACATTGAGGCTCTGGAGCAGTTTGTCCAGCTGATGGGGATTAAGATTGTGAATA
>JAAENB010000692.1 GCA_024224995.1 bacterium
AATTGGGGAATAGGAGTGCGATATAATTTTACCCAGGCATCTTCAACGAAGCGGGAAGTCTCCTACCTGAAGAACCGTCTTTACGGCCTTGAGCACGGGCTCTCAACCACAGAAGGAAAACTCGATAAAACCCGCGGCGAGTTAGCCAATACCCGCGGTGAACTTGATTCCACCAGGGGAGAACTGGCCGATACCAAAGGCCGCCTTATTGATACCGAAGGAAAGCTCGTTAGCGCGCGGAAAGATTTGAATACCATGAAAAAGCAGCTTGATGACACCAAAGTTAACCTGGATGATACAAAAAACCGGCTCCAGCGGACCAGTGAAACCCTCACAAGTAAAAAAACAGAGCTGGACAATAAGCAGCAGGAACTGAATAACGCGAAGAATATAATCAAAAATGCCTTTACCGGAAGTGAGCGGCAAAAAGAAGAGAAAAAACTGGCAAAACGCCAGGAGAAGCTGAACAAGGAAATATCCTTTTTAAAAAGAGAAAAGGCAGCACTTGAAAAAAGAAACAAAGTGGAGAAAGTAAAACGAAAGGATCTGAAAATAAAATGTGAAAGCAGGCGGGGAATAATAAACGCGTCTGGCTACTGCGTCTGCCGTAAAGGTGAAAAATGGAACGATAACCGGAGCAGTTGTATCTGCTTAAAAGGATACAAACTGAATAGCTCAAGCAACCGCTGCGAACCCTGTAAAATAATAAATTATTACGGCCAGTGCCGGGAAGGCTGCTACAACGGAGAAGTAAGAAGCCGCTTAAAAAGCGGGCCCCACACCTATGTATGCATTAAACGATGCCGCAAGAAACACGAAACCTGGTCAAAGCGGAAGGGCTCTTGCGTGTGTAGAGACGGGTATTCCCGGGGGAAGAGTGGGGAGTGCGAATCACGGAGGTAGGTCTTCGGCTCCGCTCAGACACCGGATGGCCGGGAAAAAATAGATTGGAAACTTAATAGTACTGCGAGCTGCATCTGGCTTTGAAGTAGTATGGGCTCTTTGGGTTGTGAGGACTGTTTGAGCAATGCGAGTTCCGCAGCAATCCAAAGAGCCCATACTACTTCAAGGCCCGCGCACATGCAAAATTTAGTTTTTTGAGAGAGGAGTAATATTTATGAGTCATACAAAACGAAACTGGATAGCCCTGGGAATATCGGTCGCAGTAGCGGTGGTTATTATTGCCATAATGAGTGTGTTTATGGGAGGGAAGGCTTCCGGGGATATGCTTGTGGGTAAAACATCGTCACCGTCGTATCCGTTTTCACTCCAGAATCTCATGCACCTGTTCTTTTTCATCGGGCTGGGCCAGCTGGTGGTGCGATGGATGGGAACCTATGAGGAGAATGTTTTTCTCCGGATGTCGGGATTTTTACCGGAAGAAGAGAACGCGGTGCTGGATTCAAAAAAGGATATAGAGACGATCCGGGTAAATGTGGCGAACGCGGCAGTGCGGGGAGAAGCCTTTTTGCCGGACCTGATAAATGAGTGTGTAATCCAGTTTGGCAAGAATCATTCCGTAAGTGATACGCTCTCAGTATTAAACAGCAACCTGGATTTAAATATACACCGGCTCGATCTCCGGTATTCCATGATACGGTACATTGTATGGGCAATACCCACCTTCGGATTTATCGGCACTGTAGTAGGAATCGCCGGAGCCCTTGGCCAGCTCGATATAGTAAAATTTATGGGAGCCCAGGCCGACAAGGTAACGCAGTTCAGGGCACTAACCGCGGACCTGGGATTTGCCTTTGCCACCACCATTGTAGCTTTGACGCTTTCTGCGATCCTGGTCTTTTTGCTCCATGTTGTTCAGCGCGGGGAAGAGGAGGCGCTTAACCGGTCGGGCAAGTATGTACTGACGAATTTTATAAACCGGCTGGCAGTACAGAGCCTGCAAAAGAGCGGGGACTAATTTATGAGACGGCCGAACCGGGAAGTAACAATCTTCAATCTTTCAATGCTTGATGTAATGACCGGGGCACTGGGAGCGGTTATGATCGTGATGATAGTGCTGCTGACCCAGAAGATCGGGGAAGAGTCGATGTCGTGCCAGGACATTAAAACAGAGCTTTCAACCACATCACAGGAACTTGTGGCATCACGGGAAAAGTTGGAAACGACGCAAAAAGAGCTGGAACAGTCAAAAACCGTGCAGGAAGCGTCTCTTGGAAAGATTGAACAGGTCACCAGGATGATCAACTCAACAGTAGAAAATGTAAAGAGTACGGTGAACAAAATATCAACCGTGCAAAAAGAACTTTTTGCTCCCAAACCCGGGGAGGAAGAGGTTATGGCCTTTAAAATTCCCAAGAAGATTGTAATGGCAATTGATTTGTCGGGCAGTATGGACGCGAAGAATAACAAGTATAAAGAAGACCGGCTTTCCCAGGTAAAAGCGGCACTGAAAATGTTTATTGCCGGAATGGGGGGAGATTACCGCGTAGATATAGTCTTTTTCCCGGCATTCCCGGGAAATATCGATAAAGAAAAATGCCCCGGGTTTAGCATCAAGCCCGTTCTTTCAAAGAAGTGCCTGGACTTTGATTTAAAAGACGAAGCATACGATACCCGTGGACTCAGCTGTTACAAGTTCGGATACTTCGAAGGGGCCCTCAAGCCCATGGCGTCAGCAGCAAATAAGTATGCTTTTTATAAGAAAATAGCCTGTCTCAAGGCGTATCATGATACGCCAACAGCAACAGCCCTTGAATACGTGTTATCGGCCGATATGTACAAAGACGCCCACGGGATAATCCTGTTTAGTGACGGCCGTCCCGATTCAGTAAGAAAAGAATATATCACAACGACAGAGTTATTAAAGACCATACAAACAAAGAATAAAGATAAGAAAAAAATATTCACTGTAGGGATCGGCACTGAGTTCCGCAACCAGGAAGATTCGGAAGCGGTAGATTTTTTAAAGAAACTGGCGGAACAAAATAACGGGTTTTATATCGGGTTTTAGCTTGTACCCGGGGTCTTCGGCTCCGCTCAGACACCGGATGGCCGGGAAAAATACGGAAGAAAGTTCAAAACAGGTTTAATCTCTTTCCGGGTAATTAACCCTCGGATAAAAAACCTCGAACTTCGAACCTCGAACCTGGAACTTTCTTAAGAGGAGGCATTTATGAGAAAAAATATAATCGGAATTTCGCTGGTATTGGGTTTGCTCTTCCTGTTAAGCGCGCTGGCAGTGGCTGGAGGCGGATTATTTTCGAAATCATCGGCAAACGGGAAATATTATGATCTTATACAGGTGGTAAACTGCCCAAAGGATAAGGCCCGGTATGGAGCGTATAAAGATTACGGCGTCTGGGGAGGAGACACCCTGTGCGGCCACTTTATACCGGAGGGCTACCTGGTCTGGGTATCACCGGACTGGTTTCTCTGGAAAAATTCAAGGGACGCCTGGAAGCATAAGAACAAGCGGGCGCACGATAAACCGGCAAAAAAAGAGAAAGATATTTCCCGGAACAAGCAGGTTCCCTCACGGGCATCGGTAAACGGTAAGTACGCTCATTTGATTCAGATGCTCCATTGCCCGGCCGATAAAGGGACTTATAAAAATTACACTGAATACGGCTATTGGTCCGGCGGCTCATGGTGCGGCACAAAAGGGAAGGGCGGATACTGGGTCTGGGTAAAACCCTATTGGTATATCTGGAAGAAGAAAGTAAAAGATGATACGGAAATTTCTCAAAAAGGTCTTGGCAATAAAGACGCTTCAGTAAATGGAAAGTACTCAAAATTATTACAGGTATTACGCTGCGACGATGATAAATCTTCTTACGGAGCTTTTTACGAATACGGCTACTATGGAGGCGGCGCGTGGTGCAGCCAGCAGGGCAAAGGCGGCTACTGGATCTGGGTAAGCCCAAACTGGTATATCTGGAAGAATAAGAAATGACCCGGGTCTTCGGCTCCGCTCAGACACCGGGAAGAATAGGTCAGAAACTGTGGTGATACCGGGGTCTGTTTTTCGAAGATGCTCCGGGCAAGGGTCTGGTTCTGAGAGACGTTGCAGTGCAACGCCTTTACTGGCTGGTTTCAGGCCAGGGCTATGGAGATTCCGGGAAGGAGTGCGGCCCTGCGAGGGTATTCGGTACGTGTAGGGGCACGGCGTGCCGTGCCCTCACGGTGTTTATTTGGGATTCCCCCTCTGTGGTGTTGACCCGGGACAAATCTCCGGAAAACCGGCCCTATTTAAAAAGAGTTTCTTAAGAGTCCTCTATACCAAAGGCTTTGAATGAGTCTTCCATAGCCGGGTCTACTTGAAGAGATCCAACCAGGTCCAGAAGCATAAATACTTCCAGAACAGGGATCTTTAACCCGGTGAGTCTGCAGGAGCCGCCATTTTCAGTGGCAAATTGATCAATAGCAAGGATGGCACCAACCCCTGATGAAATAATACCGTTAAGAGCCGAAAGATCCAGGATGATTTTTTTATTCCCGTCACTAATGAGCGCTTTTACATTGTCCAGGAATCCGGGAGCAGTGGCAAGTTCTAACTTGCCTTCAATCGCTACTATAGTAACATCTTGTACCTGTTTTATCGATTGAATGTTCCCATTAAAATTAGTCATAATATTTGCTCACAGGGTGATTTTTTTATGCTCAAAAAAATTAATAACATATTTTTAAGGAACTGTCTATAAAATTTTATCACCAATTTTCTTTTTTACCATAATGAACCAGTTTTTGAAAATAATCGCGTAGCAAAGCCGGGCACCAATACTGGCCCCGGAAATACCGGGAGAAAAAGCGTCCTGTCCCGTAAGGTAGAGCCCTTTAATTTTGGTCTTTGGACGCAGCCAGGTAGTGTCCCTGGTAAAGCGTTCCATGTCAAGGCCAATGCCGTAAGAGCTTGCTTCCCAGGCCCGGGGATTACAGCCAATAGGAACTCCGGCCTGCCGGAAAGCCGCCTTTTTATTTTTGAGCGCGGGAATACGTTTCTTGACAATTTTTTCCAGGTTGTTCGCCAGATCCTTTTCGAATTTTTTCTTGAATTTGGGATCGTCGCGGCATTGCTCCACCCATTTATACGGAGCTTCCGCCAGAACAATAACAGTAGATTTGTTGGGATAGCGCTCCGAATAGGCCGAGTCCCGAGCCGAAGGGCAGAGGATGTAAGAGCAGCCTGCTTCAAAATTCATATCTTCTTTGTATTGTTTGTCCTTTGTTTCAATATCATAAGAAGTAAGATTCCAGATAATCTCCTCCGGAAGATCAATCGCTTCATTATACCCTAAAAACAGGTATAAATGAGCCGTACCCGGTTTTACCTGCTTGAATTTTTCCGGATACCCATGTTTTTCCGAAACTTCCCTGTCCAGGAGTTCCATAAAGGTAATATAGGCAGAGGCGTCGCTGATAATAAGTTTTGAACGGATCTGCTGCCCGTCTTCAAGTTCCACACCAACGGCCCGGTTATTTTCAACCAGTATTTTTTTAGCAGGAGTTTTTACCGCCAGCTGGCCTCCGGCTTTTTCAATAACAGGGATCATGCATTCGGCAATTTGCCCGGGGCCGCCAATGGGGTAATAGGCACCGTGGGCGTAGTGGTTTAAATATATGGAATAGAGCGTAAAAGGGGCATGAGCCGGAGTTTTACCCAGGTTGCCGTACATATAAGAAAAAGCAGAGGCTAATTTATCCGGGAATCCGAGTTCTTTGGTAATAACTTCCGTAGTAGACTTGAACAGGTATTTTCGCCAGGTTCTACCTATAATTTTATATAGAAAATTGCGGAAAAAGACCGGAACCCAGTCGGGCATCATAAGAGTGAGCGCCCAGCCCGTGGAAGCGGTTTCAACCTTTTTTTCCAGTTTGTAATATTTTTCAATGCCGCTCTTTTTTTCATCCGAAGGGAACTGTTTGTTAATCCATTCTATGTTTTTTCCCGGGTGCGCGTACCATTCGTAACGGTCATCGCCAAAATACGCAACTTCATGGACTTCGGGCATTTCAGCCCAGTGGAGTTTTCCCCCGGTCATATAATCCAGGGTGGGTCTAAGAACACCGCGGCCGCCGCGCTCCGGCAGCAGATCGCCAACGGAGTCGAGTCCGGAGTTCCATTCAAAACCGCCTAATTCATGGCAGCGGGTGCAGCCGCCCGGGATCTCGCTGGATTCCAGGAGCAATACTTTCATTTTTTTTCTCCGGGCCAGAAGGGAGGCAATACCCATTCCTCCAATTCCGGAACCGATAACTATGGCGTCCGGATTTTCCAGTAATTTTTCAGGTTTTTTATATTTATCCCCGGCAAGATTTTTTTCACCCAGGTATGGAGGAGCTTCGGGGGACTTGATCCATTCTTTGAGCTGTTGAACGAAATCTTTTGTATCGGCGTCGTTATTGTTGAAAAACATAAATATACCTCTTTCAAGAAACTTGATTTTGCGTGGGCCTGGAAGCATCCAAAATAACGTATGAAAGTGTATACATGAAATTTAGAATAGTCAAGTTTTTTTATGAGCATTTCGTCACTTTTCGCCTGGGAACCGCGTTAAACCAGGATCCAGTTTTCACCATTGAACCGGGTTGAAAGGCGTTCGGGCTTGCTGTTATAAATGAATTCGAAAATTACTTCGGGTTTGTGAGCTTTCAGGAAGTCCAGCGCTTCCGCGTCCGTAAGCAGATCAAAGGCCCACCAGACAGCCTGCTCCGCAACATATTCATTTATTTTACCGTCCCATCCAAAAGGCTGTTCGTTTTCTCCGGCCGGGACCATGCCGGAATCGGTACGGGGAACATAAATGCTGATAAAATTACTTCCGGAGAATTCACTAACACCAAAAGACCGCGTATAGAATTGGGCTCGATTAAGCCCCATAGTCCAGGAGCTCAAATATGAACCTTTAGTGCTTAATCCAAAGGGAGAAATAACTAAAAGATTTGACGCCGTTTCCTGTTCTCTTTTTTTGATATAGTCATTAAGAGTCATGCTGCTGCTTTATGAATCCCGGTCTTTCAGGAACATGATTGTTAAGAAAAAGAGCGCGATTAAAAAAAGAACACCGCCAACCGCGGTCCCCATTCCCAGGGTATTGTTTTTTACGGCAAAGCCGATAGCGCCCAGAATACAGGCAATGGCATTCAATATAAGAAACAGGCCCGCGGCAATACCGGCTTTTCCTTTTTTGAAAATGACTATTCCAAAGGTAATGGAAGGGATTCCCAGTAAGGCGTAAGCAAGGCTGTTGAATAATCCCATGGCAGAACCCGGAGATTGATGAATGGTCTGGGCCAAAAGAATTCTGGAAGCTTCGTAATAATCAGCAATATAATAAAAATCGTATAAAACCGGAACAACAGTAACCTGGGATAAATAAACAACAATATTAATAAGGGAGTATATGGGAACAAAAACAAAACCAATAAGAGCCAATTCCGGCTGCGCGGGTTTGCAGTAGGCATAAAGACAGGTGTACAAAATAGTACAGAAAATTGTAATAAAAAAGGCGTTTATATATGAAACATAATAGAGC
Source organism: bacterium (assembly GCA_024224995.1). Next base: position 7,494 of record JAAENB010000692.1, read on the forward strand.
GTACTGGCGCTGGAGACCGATTCAATCGCGTCTCCCATAGTATTAATGGGACCGGATTTTAAGGCCGAAATAACCATAAGCACAACCCAGAAGGCGGTTGCGGCCATGCAGATAAAGGAGAGTAAACTAAATATCTTTGTTTTTTTCATACTTTTATTTTTTTTAACCCATAATTTCCGTTTTAAACCTACGGAGGGCACATAGCGCAAACAGAACGAAAAACTTCAGTGGAAAGGTACCGGTCTCCGCGATCGGGAAAAAGAACAACAATTGTAGAACCACGCGGCATATCCCTGGCCGCTTCCATTGCTCCCCACATAGCAGCCCCACTGCTGATACCGCAAAAGAGCCCTTCGCCCAGCGCCAGGTCGCGAACTGTTTCAAAAGCATCATCGTCTCCGCAAAAGATCTTTTTGTCCAATAAAGAGGGGTCATATATTTGCGGCACAATAGCTTCGTTCATATTTTTTAAACCCTGGATCCGGTGGTTCAAATTGGGTTCAATTCCAACCACTTTGGTCGCGGGATTATGATCTCTAAAATACCGGGAACAACCCATGAGGGTTCCTGTAGTACCCATACCTGCTACAAAAAGGTCAACTTCACCGTTCGTGTCACGAACAATTTCCGGAGCAGTGGTTTCGTAATGGGCCATCCAGTTCGCGGAATTGGAGAACTGGTTTGGCATATAGTAACGGTCACCCAGCCGGTCCATAATATGATGAGCCCTGGTAATGGCACCGTCGGTTTTATCGCAGCCCGGAGTCAGTTCCAGCTCAGCACCCAGCGCGATTAAAATAGACCGCCGCTCTTCACTAACGCAGGCAGGCATTGTCAGCTTAATCCGGTAACCCATTGCGGCCGCGATCATGGCAAGCCCAATGCCGGTATTACCGGAGGTGGGCTCCAGAATTTCCTTTTCTTTGGTAAGTTCTCCCGATTCTATAGCATTTTTCAGCATAAAATAGGCAGGCCGGTCCTTGACAGATCCGCCGGGATTGGAACCTTCAAGTTTGGCGAGGATTCGTATGCCGGTTTTGTCGGGGTCCCATATTTTGTTGATTTCGGCCATAGGAGTGTTGCCGATTATGCTTAAAACACTCATCTAGTGTCCTCTTTTTATTGTCATTAAATTTAATAATTGCTCATCATCAAGTGTTGGGAAAGACGGTATCTGTCAAGGATTAATTTTCGGGTGTAAACGCAAAATTATAAGCGGATACACCGGTAGCCAATATCCTGCCCGCAAACTATCCTGTTGCCAACGGAAAACCCGGCATTACGAATAGTCTCCTCAAAAAGAGGATCTTCCCGGGATGCCAGGATAGTGACAATAAAGAGTCCTCCCGGCACAAGAACCCGGGCAATTTCATTTAATATAAGGCTTTCATTCTCATGTTCGGGAATAATACGGAGGACCGTAAAAGCGGTAACAGTGTGGAAGGAGGCTCTTTTAAAGGGAATCTGTTCAATGTCGGCCTGAACAGCGGGGATGCCTCGTTCCTGTGCTTTTATCAGCATACCAAACGACAGGTCCATGCCAAAAAGAGCGCCTGTTTCCGCGTTCCTGGCCCGGAGAAAATGGGAAAGGAGCCCGGTTCCGCAGCCAAGATCGAGAAGCGGGAAGTGGTCAAAGAGAATTTCCGCGCCGGAACCCAATAATGTTTCGAATTTGGGTTCCTGGTGCTGAAGAAAACGTTTGTCGTAGTTCTTGGCGTCCCTGTCGTAGCTTTTCCGGATAATATCTTTCATTTTAGTTAGAAAATTTTATTTAATAATATGATGATTTATAGGCAGCCCGCAGCTTTCATCGAATTCGCACGCCGCAGCAACCCCGGCTTTGGCAATTTCCAGGGCATCATCGCATGAATCATAAAGGGCGTGCATGGCACCAAGAGCAAAGCGGCGGCCGGAGCCGATAGACCAGAAACCGGAGTATTCCATAATTTCACGGTAACTCTGGATCTCAAAAATGCCGTGTTTGTTCGCAACAAGCGCGTCTAACTGGCTCGATTCATAGGGTTGTTCTTCATCATCTTCCTCAGTAATAAGGTAATATTCGTCTTTAAGAACGGGATGAAGTCTCCGCAGAGTCTCAAAAACGTCTTCTTTGCTGTCAAAGCAGAGAAGATCACTATGATATTTTTTAATACTATCAAATATATTAATAACCGCGGATGAACCGACAAATCCCATATAAGAATCGGCAATGCGGATGATTTTTTTTTCTTTTTTGCGGAATTTGGAACTGATCACGATACTTCCCTGTGACGACAGGGAATCGGAAGCAATTACGGTTTTATCCTTCTTTTTTACAACAACTACAACTGACATTGAATATCTCCGGAAAAGGTTTTTTATTTACGAAAATACAACTATTAATGGCGGTAGTAAAAAATCAAGCATTGTTTTTTCCCGAGAGAGAGCGCAGCTAACGCTGCGCTGGGTCAGGGGGGGTGAGGGGGGCTTCGCCCCTCAACCCCCTTCTCTCATTAGCGGCGCGTTAGCGCCGTGGCACAGCGCATTTTTAAAGTCTAAAGAAATAATGAGAATAGGCCGATACTGTTATATGGAGCAGTGGCTGCTCCCGGGAGAAAACGATGAAAGAGTTTATTTACAAATGCGTGCTGGTTAGTTTAATAATTACCGGTCTGTCCTGCGCAACGAAACCGGTACAGAAAAAGATTCCGGTTAAACCGCTGCCGGTTAAACCGCTGCCGGTAATTCCGGAAAAAATAATTCAAAAGGATAAATTAACCAGGTTCTTTGAAATGTGTGAAACCGATGTAAAAAATGCTAAAACTGTCATCGTAGACCAGGATATAGTAAAAAACCTTTCGCACCTGCTCAATATGGGACATGGCGGGAAAAAATATTATCTCCTTGAAAGAGAAGCAATAACAAAAGTGATATTGTCGGTTACAAAAGGAGTATATTCGGATTATATTCTGATTAATAAAAAAGGCCGTCTCATATATACAATGAGAAATGATGATATCTTCGGCGAAAATGTAAGGGGAAGCCAGTTAAAGACCACCCCTTTGCACCGGTGTTATCAAAACCGGAATAAAGAGGTCTATTTTGAAGACCTTACCAGCTTTCCTTCTATCTCAGAGGAATATTCAATATTTATTTCTATCAAAGTAAAAGGAAAAAACTCCTTTCCCGGGATTTTTATTCTCCAGCTGAATATTAACAAAATCGCGCGTTTGCTTGAAAAGGATACAACAATCATAGGGAAAGACGGAAAATACCGGGTCCCGCCCAAGCATAATGATACCAACTATTTTTCATATGAACATTTTAATAAAATCGACCTTGCGGGACTTAACGGGGATAAAACCGGGGAGTTTGAAAAACCCGGCGGGGATAAAGCTGTTTATAAGCTTTTCGCGTATAGAAATATTAACTGGATAATAATCCGTTAGCCTGTCATGGGGACTGCTTCTTTTGTTTGCCCTGAGATCCGTTTTCTTCGAAAAAAGAAGGAATTTTTTCGTGTATGGAATCGAAAATTCCTGGGAACGCGTATTTATTCGAAAGGGTGTTCGCCAGTTTCCTGGCAATGTTGAATAATAGTTTATCGTCGATAGTGCTAATACCCTGGCTTATAATGCCCTGAAGAAGCCCCGGAAATAATAGAGCAGTATTACTGAGATCAACGGAAATAAATTCTCTAATACCCCTATTGGAAACAGTCTCCATATCGATCGCGTCTTTTTGCAGTAACGAAAGCATAAATTGTCCGGGCCGGATCATTTCAAATTCTTCTGAAGTGAAGTTGTTTTTAAACAGAAGTATAATATCAGCATTACTAAAAATGTTCTCCGCAGTTGTAGCCAGACCGCCTTCATTTTCAAACTGGAACATTAAATTTTCGTTATTATCATATCCAAGCATTTTAGAGCCCCCGATTTTTTTAAGGAGCCTGGCTATTTTTAAGCCGCTTAAATCTACTCCAAGAAGACCAACCGTAGTGTTCCCCAGTTTAATTTTATTTTTGAGCAATAATTTAACGATAATTGTCAACAGGTATGCCGGAACATCATCTAATTCATGGGAGGTAACAGGAGTATCTATTTCCGAATAAAGCTGGTCATAAAAGGAAATATCCGCTTCATCAATATGGGTGAGCCGTATTACGGAAAACGTATCTTCAATCCGCTTGATTGTTTTGATGATATCTTCACGCTGGGAAAATTTAATAATAAGGGGAAGCGCGTTAAGGTTCGAAAACCTGTTAATTACTATAGAATCTTTTTCCGCGTTCGTATATGTCGACAAAAGATGATCGGTCCTGGGATCCTCTTCTATTTTGATCCCGCCAATTACCCCAATATTTTTCGATATCCCGGTATACGGCATCCCGTTCCCGTTGTTGATCTTTTCCCGGATGAGGGCAATAGATCCAAGCAGGTTCATCTCGTAATCATTCTGCGTTTCCAGGGGCATTTTTCCCGAAACCTGTAGAAGACCTCCTTTTATCTTCTCTTCAAGAGAATTGGCCATAGAAACAATGCTGTATTTTTTAGGAGAATCTTTCAGCAGTGTGATAAATTCATTAAATGTTTCCCTGGTATGGTAGATTATTTCAATAGTGAAGATCTCATCTTTGCTGTTATTTTCGGAAAGTTTAATATTCTGAATTTCACAGCCTTTTTTATAAATTTCGTTAATAAGGGCGGGAAACATGCCCTTTTTTACGCTAACAGTCACTTCCGAAATGAGTTTCATAGCAATATATCCTTATACGCGTCTCCCCTGTTTTGAGCTAATGATACAATAGATTGGGGCGGTTTATTCAGAGTATCGGTATTTTGTATAAAAATATAATCTTTTTCATCGAAAGATGTATTGATTGTATTAAAAAAATGCCGTAATACGATTATGGGAGCTTTAAACATATTTTTGTATTCCGATCCTCCGCTGGAAATAAAAAACCCCTTTTTTTGCCCAAACTCTTCATTGAACAGGGCCTCATCTCTTCTTTTCGCTTCCCATAGCACCTGGCAGCGGTCTATAAGGTTTTTTAAGGGGCCGGGAAGTCCGGAAAAATAGACCGGTGATGATACGGATACGGCTCCGGCTTCTTTAATCAAATCGTACAGTTCTGTCATGTCGTCGTTGTGAATACAGCCCCACCGGTCGCGGCAATAACCGCAGGCTATACAAGGCTTGATTTCTTTTTTATGCACGGATATTTTTTTTATGGAAATATCAGCCTGCTCAAAAGGGGTGAGAAAAGCGGAATGTATACGTGAAGAAAAACTTTCCTGCCTGGGGCTTCCGAATAGTGATAGTATAAACCGGTTTTTGTTTCCCATGTTATTTTATACCGGAATTAAGATGCCCCGGAAAGTGAAAATATTTACGGCGCCAGCCCTAGTCCTTTAACCGGGTAAATATCATTCTGCCGGCAGTAGTCTGGAGTACGGAAGTGACAATGACCGGCACTTCGGAATTCAGTTTTCTTCGTCCGTTCTCAACAACAACCATGGTTCCATCGTCAAGGTATCCAATTGCCTGGTTCTGGTCTTTTCCTTCTTTAATAAGAGCTACCTTCATCTCTTCGCCCGGCAGAACTATTGGTTTGAGCGCGTTGGAAAGCTGGTTAATGTTCAGTACGGGAACACCGTGGAATTCCGCGACTTTGTTCAGGTTGAAATCGTTGGTAACAACTTTCCCTTTCATTACTTTGCCGAGCTTTACCAGTTTCGCGTCTACCTCCCGGATTTCGGGAAAGTCCATGTCGGAAATTTTTACCATAACAGATTGATCTTTTTGCATTTTGTTTAATATATCAAGACCTCTTCTTCCCCTGTTCCTCTTTATTGAATCAGCGGAATCCGCTATCATCTGGAGTTCCTGGAGTACGAAATTGGGAATAACCAGTATTCCTTCAAGAAAACCGGTATCACAAATATCCGCGATCCTTCCGTCAATAATTACACTGGTATCCAGGATCTTATACGGAATTCCCTCTTCACTTCCTTCCACTTTCCTGGGAACAAAATTGTCGAGAAACGAAAAGCTTTCGTTATTAATAACAAAAAACATCATTGTGGCAAAACCCGTTAAATGATATATTATTGGCCGTATTATGCTGATATCGCTAATAGCGGGAATGCTCATGGTGGAAAAAGCCACACCAATAAGGTGTCCTAATAATAAACCAATAATCAGTCCCAGGATCGCCGAAAGAAGCAGACGTGTCGACAGGGTATGTGAAATATATTCAATAACAATAATAGCAAGAAGAGAGACTGCTGCCGCAACAGCACCGGCGATAAGTGCTGCTTTGATTGATGCATTAATATAATATAAAAATGAAAATAACGCCGATGTAATAATAAATAAAACTCTTAAAACAATGATCATAATATATGACTCCTTTTATAACATATGTTCAATAATTGCATAGCTGTACTGGTGTCAGGTGTACAGAGTATCGCATGATCCCGAGCAAAAAAATAAAACTGAATTCTCTGAATTCAAATGTTAATTCAAATGTTAATTCAAAAGAGGATAAATTTGAATTTATTCCTGTTCTGTTTCTTTATCCTGGTCGAAGGAAGAAAGAGCTTCAGATACAAAATCTCCTGCTTCTTCAATATCAACATTTTTTACCAGGGCAAGCTCATGGGTAACCAGTTGATAGGCATTTTCGTAAAGTTTTCTTTCCATGATAGATAATTCCTTTACGCGTCCCCGTCTGTAAAGATCCCGGGCGACTTCAGATACCTCGTAGATCGATCCACTCTTAACTTTATCAATATTGTTCTGGTATCGTTGTTTCCAGTCTTCTTCGATCTTAACTTCATCTTTTACTAAAATATCTACTACTTTCTTTACGTTCTTTTTGGGGATAATAGACCTGAGACCAATTTCATCCGCATTCTCAACCGGGATCATTACTTTCATCCCGCTATTGATGATTGTTATTAAATAGTATTTTACCTTTTTGCTCAGTACTACCTTTTCTTCGATAGCGTCTATTTCTCCAACTCCATGCATTGGGTAAACGATTTTATCCTCAACTTTATACATTTATATAACTCCTGGTTATCATATCGATTGATTTGATCTTATTTTGATCTCTGTTCAATAAATGAACAGGTTTATTCTTTCTTTTTTAAGCCTTCTTTTTCCATATACATGTCAAGTACGGACTTCATTTTATAATGAACTCCGTCACATCTTTCACGCGCCTGGCCGCTTCCCGACAGTCCAAGACCACCGGAGATATCTTTACATGTTGGTCCCGGAATTTGCCCGGTGTACAAGCATACTCCTTGAGGACGTACACCTTTGGGCCTCTTAGGGAAAACCGGGTCCGGCATTCCATTATAAATTTCACGCATATAATTTGCCCAGATTGGGGCTGCTACTGCCGCACCGGCCTGATGTTTTCCAAGAGACATGAACTGACGGTCATATCCAACCCATACCACTGTTGTAATATGAGGAGTGTATCCGCAGAACAGGGCATCGGTCCAGTTTGATGTTGTTCCTGTTTTTCCGGCTGCCGGTTTTTTAAAGTTCGATTTGGTACGAATGCTTTCCCGCGCAGTTCCTCTATCAACAACACCTCTCATGAGATCCGTCATAATATAGGCCACTTCTTCGGATATAACCTGGATAGAACCATCCATCTCTTTCGCGGCAATGATCCTTCCTACTTCTTCTTCAATGTTTGCCAATTCATTGCCGTCCCTGTCTACCACGTACCTGATGGCAAATGGGAATACTTCCCGTCCCCTGTTGGCATAGATCGCGTATCCTGTCGCCAGCTCAAATGGGGTCAGTTCCGTACTTCCCAGGGCCAGCGACGGGTTTGGGTTAAACCGTGCTTGAGGTACCTTGAGCATCTTTGAGGCATAATCAATTACAATGTCCGGTCCAACCAGGTCGTACACCCGGACCGATATAATATTTATTGATGCCGACAGTGCTCTCCTGATGCTTACCAATCCGGAAAAATCTCCTTCATAGTTTGCCGGAGACCATGTCCCGCCATGTGAGTCTATATTAACAATTGGCGCGTCCGGCAGTACTGTTGCCGTATTGATCCGTTTTGATTCTATTGCCGATCCGTATACAAAAGGTTTAAATGAAGACCCGGGTTGACGGCGGGCCTGGATTGCGCGGTTAAACTGGTTGGAGACCTTGAACTCCGATCCGCCTACCATTGTTGAAATATACCCGGTCTGGGGTTCTATCGCAATTATCGCGCCTTCTACTTTGAGAGAGGAAGATATTCCTGAACTTAAAGCCCGAAATGACTCAAGGGAATTATTTACCTGGGGAGAGTCAACGAGCAGCGATAATATATCAATTGAATCAACAGAATCATCAATCATTTTTTTCTTGAATTTTGTTTCAATATCGTTCTTAACCAATATGCCGGGGAGGCGGAAGATCATTCTCAGGGTATTGTACGCTCCAATCAATCCCCGGTCTACGGCACTGTTGTAATAGGCATTTGCCTTTGTGGAGATTGCTTCCTGTTTCGTAACTCCTTCTTTCAGGTATTTTTGCCCAATTCGCTGCCGTTTCAGGTTCAGGGTCGTATGAATACTTAATCCGTCATTATAAATAACATCTTTGCCAAAACGGGATATTAGTATCTGCCGGACATAATCGGTAAAATACGGAGCCTTGTCCACATTTTTGGTTAGTGCTGTTTTTGTGGGAAACTCGGTCCTTAACGAATATTCAAATTCTTTCCAGAATTTTTCGTACAATTCTTCGGATTTTTCCTTTGTTATAAATCCTGCTTCGATCATTCTGTTAAGCGTGTCCCTGTTCTTTTTGACTGCTGCCCTGGGAAATTTTAACGGAGAATACCCGCTTGGTTTTGAAGGAAGCGCCGCAAGCACGGAACTTTCAATAGCTGTAAGGTGTTTTACGTCCTTGTTGAAAAAGAACTTTGATGCTGTTGCTATTCCGTGACAGCCATGACCAAGATATATCTGGTTAAAATACATCTCAAGAATCTCTTCTTTTGAGAATTTTTTCTCTATCTGGAGGGCCAGGACCGCTTCCAGGGCTTTCCTGGCAAAGGTTCTTTCGCTTTCGGTAAAAAGTCTTTTGGCAAGCTGCTGGGTTATGGTTGAACCTCCCTGTACAACGGTAATTTTTCCTCTTTTTACCGATGCCGATATATTCTTGCCCATTGCCCTCATAATAGCCTTGGGATTCATGCCGAAATGTTTATAAAAATCCTTGTCTTCTGCCGCGAGGAACGCGTTTATTACCGTTGTTGGAAGCTTTTCATATGAGACCAGATCCCGTTTTTCCTGGAATAATTCCGCTATCAGTTCGCCGTTTACATCATATAACCTTGTAGGAATACTGGGCTGGAATTTTTTAAGATTATCGATCCCTGAATAATTCTTTATTTCTGCTGTTATGAACCCAAAGGTCACTCCGCCGCTTATACATAAAATTCCTGCCACTGCTAAGGCTATTATTTCTATTACTAGTTGTTTTTTCCGCGTCATAATATCTTTACTTCCTAAACTGTTGATAAAACGTCTAAATTATGGTTCTGCCCCGGCATCAGTTCTTTACCAGGTTGGCAATGTAAGCGATAAGGAATAATACTAAAAGACCTATTGCAGCCCATATGACCACGGAAAAGATCGCACCGATTAGCATTCCAAGCAATGTCGCAAGAATGGGAATTACATATTTGAATATCAGGTATAGGACGAGTATTAAACCTAAGAATGTTAATATCTTTTGTGTAGTATCATTCATAATGCAGGCCCCTCACTAATAGTTATATTTAATTCTGCTTTTTACCAATTCAAGCTTTTTTTAATAGCATAATCCAATATTTTGTAAAATTCCACTTTTATAGCATTCTTTTCCAGCGTTATTGTTACATTACTAAATAAAATTTCATTTTTTTCAAATACCCTTAAAAAATCAACAAATTAATCACATATTTTTAATAAAACCGGTTTTAACCCCGTGTGGACCAGATGGGAAGATTCCTTCGTGGTCTCACGGGGGTGAACCCCCGAGCTACATGACGTAGCCCCTCCGGGGCAAAATATCGAGGGTTTTAATTCCCGTGGGAAGGGTTGTGCTCTTGAAACCTATCGTTGATGAGAAGATTCCTTCGTGGTCTCACGGGGGTGAACCCCCGAGCTACATGACGTAGCCCCTCCGGGGCAATATATCCCGGGTTTTAATTCCCGAGGGAAAGAGAAGGCCCTGTTTGGTATTTCCGGAATGAAATTTGCCCAGTCCGTGGAAAGAATCCCCATATTATAACACCCCAGAGGGGTGAAGTCATGTAGCTCGGGGTTTTTAACCCCGTGGACCAGAGA
>JAAENB010000693.1 GCA_024224995.1 bacterium
AAACTGTTTATAGACATGGATCGGTTTCAGCATGGGGCTACCCGGGGTTAAAAACCCCAGGCTACATGACTACACCCCTCCGGGGTGTTTCTGGTATGGAACCGAATCGCCCGCAGGGCATTGGTTGATCATTGGTTGATGCTGACCCAGGACAGAATCGCCCCAGCGGGGCGACGTGTTGTAGCTCGGGGTTTCAACCCCGTGAGCCAGAGCATGGCCCCGGGATAAAATCTTCGGAAACAGGCCCGTTTTAAATTCTAGTTTCTTAAGAGTGCGCCCCCTGCGAGGGGTTCGGTACGTGTAGGGGCACGGCGTGCCGTGCCCTCACGGTGTTTATTTGGGCCTACCCCTCTACGGTGCAAACATCCTCTTCCACAAGTTCAATCTTAAAGATAACCGGCCGTACCCCATCAGAGCAGCAGGATATCATTGTGCGGTCATCTTTCATCCATTTCCATGTGGCAGGGCCGAAGCTCCCACCCTGCATAAGGACAAAAACCAGGCCAGAAATATCGGACCAGGCACCGGAGCAGGGAAAATTTTCCGGCTCTTTCATTGGAAATGTAGAAATAAATTCCTGTCCAACTTCAAACAGATGACAGGCAGCGGTTTCCTGCAAACAGTATTCATGAGCAAGATCTTCATGAAATAATTTTTTCAAAACGGTAATTTTACATCGCGGCATATTACCACCTCCTCTCTCAGTTATATACTGATAATATATACAGAGTAAGGATTTTCAAATAGTAATAATGCGACATTCTAAAAAAAATTTATACTAAAGTCATAATATCCATTAACGATGATTTTTGATTGATATACTCAGTAGGAGTAGACCCGGTAAAAGACTTAAAATCTTTTATAAAATGCATCTGGTCATAGTAATTATTTTCATAAGCCAGGTCCGTAAGGGATTCATAATTATTATTTTCCAGCTGCCGAATAATATTCCGAAAGCGTTTAATTTTCGCGAAAGATTTCGGGGACGTTCCAATAAATTTATTAAAAAAGCGCTCAAGTCTTCTTTTATTAATCCCATAATCATCACTGAATTGCTCAACAGTGAGATTTTGAATGGAATTATTAAACGTGTCAAATAAACGGATCGAAGTATCATCCAGTATCATATTGTAATTAAGATATTTCAGGAGTATTTCTTCCAGGGTGTTTAGAGTGTTGTCCATATCGTCTAACTGCCCGATTTTGTCGATAATCTCCAGGTTGAGCATTTTATAAACAAGGTCAAATTCAATTGTATGATTTTTAAATTCTGCTAAGGGAATGTTAAGGAACGGGAACAGCCCTGTAGGGAAAAAAGAGATGCCAAGCAGGTTTAATTCCCCTTTTTGAACGTTCAATTTATACTGCTCAGTAATACCATTAAAATAGAGGTTGTTGGTGATTAATATTTCATCATGTTTTGTAATATATTTTGGGTCATGTCCAAGATTTAAAACGAGGTCGATATTGCAGACCGGTAAAAACTTATGGTTTATATCCTGCTTGTCCGCTTTTACAACCCAGAAATACTTGATTAGATTTCTGAGAATTTGATTTTTAACTCCGTACCTTTTTATTTCCATATATTTTTCACTCACTGCCAATATAATAAAAAAGGCACAGTATGTCAAATTTTTAATACTCTTATTGCAAACATATAACCAGGGACGGATAAAAATCCGCCCCTGGAGCAGTAAGATTTCCGAGCAAACAAATCAGTGATACGGTTTCGCGTATACTTCATAGACTTTCAAAACAACCTGCCCATATCCCGGATCTATAGCCTTACATGATATATACCGTCCCCAGAATGGTAGAGCTATGTATTTAACGGTTTCGGTGGTGCTTTGTGGGACATGTCCCGTATCCCAGCAAGTAAGCCAATTGGCATTATCCACGCTCGATTCTACCTGCCATTGCCCGGAACCCCCGTTACTCATCCTGATGCCCATCTTTATATAAACAATCCCCCTGAAGACGCTCCCAAGATCAATTGTAACCCGGCCAATGTTTCCTACACCATGAGTTATTCCTTCGGTTGTTGCTGTATTTTCATTCCCGTCTATAATATTTGACAAAGCGCCAGGGACTCTGCCGGGGCTGCCTGCCCAGCCCGGGGCAGTTACGGTTTTGCCCGCGGCAATATTTTGTATATTGATATCGCCATTAATATCCAGCGTGCTCGCGGGAGTAGAGGTCCCAATCCCAACGTTTCCATTGTTCCATGAAATCGTATTACCGCCGGAGCCGGAGGTCCATGATGAGGCATTCAAGTCAGAAATTTCCCCTTGCAGGATGCTCATATTGCTGTAAATCTCGGAAAAGCTGAATCCCTCGTCTTTCTCTGAATTATCGTTTTGAGTAAGCCCGGCCTCGCACCCGGTCAAAGCAAGTACCCAAATACAGAACACCGTTGTAGTAAAAAATTTTTTCATAAAAAAAATCCTCCTGAATTTTATTGTTGCTGATAATTTTTAAATATAAACTTTATTAATTCGCTGTCAAACTTTTAACTGCAGTGCGGTTTTAAACATGAAGCAGGACAAATTTTTCACAAACATTTCAACCGGGTTCGGCTATATAAAATTTAACACCTTAATAAATATAAAGCAATTATGAACGGGGAAACACAGGGACGGATAAAAATCCGCCCCTGGAGCAGTAAGATTTCCGAGCACAGAAATCAGTGATACGGTTTCGCGTATACTTCATAAACTCTCAAAGCAACCGCCCCCTGTCCTAAATCTATAGCCTTACATGATATATACCGTCCCCAGAACGGTACTGCTATGTATTTAACGGTTTCGGTACCACCTGGCGCTAGACTTCCCGTATCCCAGCAAGTAGTCCAATTGGCATTATCTATGCTGGATTCCATCTGCCATTGTGCAGTATACGTGGTATGCATGGAATGCATCCAGATACCCATCTTTACATAAACAATCCCCCTGAAAACTTTCCCAAAATCAATTGTAATCCGGCCGGTGTTTCCACCCCCACTGGTATTTCCTTCGCTTGTTGATGAATTTTCATTCTCGTCTACAGCATTAGACAAATCACCAGGGGTGCGGCCTGCCCAGCCTGCGGTTGTTACGGTTTTGCCCGCAGCAATATTTTGTATATTGATATCGCCATTAATATCCAGCGTGCTTGTGGGAGAAGAAGTGCCAATCCCCACGTTTCCATTGTTCCATGAAACAGAACTCCCGCCGGAGCCGGGCGTCCATGATGAGGCATTCAAGTCCGAGATATCCCCTTGCAGGATGCTCATATTGCTGTAAATATCGGAGAAGCTGAATCCCTCGTCTTTCTCTGAATTATCGTTTTGAGTAAGCCCGGCCTCGCATCCGGTCAAAGCAAGTACCCAAATACAGAACACCGTTGTAGTAAAAAATTTTTTCATTTAAAAAGTCCTCCTGAATTTTATTGTTGCTGATATCTTTTAAATATAAAATTCATCGATTCGCTGTCAAACTTTTTAAATACTGCGCGGGTTTAGACA
>JAAENB010000694.1 GCA_024224995.1 bacterium
AAAGAAACAAAGAGAGAAAGAAACAAAGAGAGAAAGAAAGGATGTTGAAAGCATTTAGCTTAGTTTCAACTCCAGCCAATCTTTTTGCCATTTTCATGGAGTTGGTCTTATAAAGCCTTCCCGTTAATTGCGACCGGAATGGTACTTGTAGTGTCATGAGCTCGATTGTTCCTTGACCCCCAGCTAACCCAACTATCCTCTCTCTAGGGTCAAGTCCAGATACCGGGACGGAGAGAGTTTAAATCACTCCTCAAACACATCCGGATGTGAATGAGGAATGAAAATGACAGTTGGAGCCGCGCTCGTTGAACAATCTGACATCGGTCTTTTTTTTTTTAAATCCGTGGCAAAAGGCTTGCCGTAAGGCAAAGCCTGCCACGGATTTAAAAAATGGGCCTTTTTGTCTGTTTTATAACCAATGAGGTTGCCCAGCAAGAGGATGAGAATCCTTCATAAAGAAGCAGGATCCTACATGCCAGGCAGCCGTAGGTCACCAAATATACAGATAAGAATCCTTCCCCCCCAAGCTCATAATCGAGAGGGAAGTAGAATCTGACAATCTAGCAGACCAAAGGCTAATTTTGACTTCATAAGAAGTCTAGGTGACTTTGTTTTCGTAAGTCATAACAATATACCCCACAATA
>JAAENB010000695.1 GCA_024224995.1 bacterium
CCGCGCAAAAGGTCACCAGGCAGGTCAATACCCTGCCAGAAAGAGTGAGTTCCCATGAGCACGGAATTCTCATCCCGGGTATAAAGAGAAACCGCTTCCGGAGAAGAATACTCATCCTGGGAATAGATAGGATAGTCGATAAGATCACTTAAAATGGCTTTAACCTCACCAAGCATCTTATACGACGTAAACAGGAGCAGGCAATTCCCTTTTAGATGTTTGATAATTTCAGCCGAAGCAATGGCCGATTGTTCATTAAACAGTTCATTCGAAGGTTCCGCGATCTTTTTACCGATATACAGGACCATCTGAGATTTATAATCAAACGTGGAATCCAGGGCCAGGGCAATATGCCGGTCAACACCAAGCCTCTTGATAATAAAAGAAAAATCGCCGTTAATAGCAAGCGTTGCCGAAACCAGGATAGAGGATTCATAAAAAGAAAACACATCTTTTTGCAAAATGCCCGAAACATCAACAGGCTGACCTTTACAAAAGATATCACCCAGAAGTTCCCGCTCACTCTTTTCCATCCAATAAACATAATCCGGGTTATTCAAATATATAAAAGAAGTAAGATTTTCGATAAACAAAAAGAGCTTGCCCCTGGCGATATCAAATTCCATCATAAGATCTTCATTTTCAAAATCATCCTCAACATCTTCCATAAGCAGCATAAACTGTTTCATAAGATCAATAAGGTCTTTACCAAAATAGAGCTCTTTTCTCACCCGGGTAGTAATTTCATCTTTTCTAAACAGGTCCCTTGCTTGCTCAAAGAAATCATTCGCTTCAGTAGAGATATCTATGATTAGTTTCCTGCTTTTTCTTAATATAGTATCACTGGAAATATTATTAATAAGGCTGGATCTTCTTTTTTTATAATAAAAAAGATCCAGGATATCGAGAAGTTCACGATAGCTCAGAGAGAAACCCAGCTGAGCAGAGGCAATATCTTCAATAGAGTGGGCTTCGTCAAAGATAGCGACATCAGTAACGGGCAGGTGTGCTTTACCGGAAGCAACATTGGTAAAAAAGAGATAATGGTTCATCACCAGGAGATCCGATTTAGCCCACTCTTTTTTAGCCATCTGGTAAGGGCATTTTCTGGAGAAAAGACACCGGAACGAGCTGCAGCCCTCGGGTTCACGGTTAATTTCGAACCATATATTATTTGAGACTTTTACATCAAAACGGGTAAAAATAGCCTCTTCACTAAAAAGATCCTGTAATTTTTCAACCTGTCTGAAATCGTTGCGGGCAAAAGCACCGCGCTTAACTACAGTTTCAAACCGTCTTCTGCAAGGGTAATTGGCACTTCCCAGGCAGAGGGAATAAGAAAAATCTTTGCCTAAATATTCTTTAAAGATCAATTTTACGATTGGCAGGTCTTTATCAATAAGCTGTTTTTGCAGGGCTTTGGTTTCCGTGGAAACAGCGATTTTTTTCTCATTTTCAAGGGCATAGGTGAGTGCGGGAACAAGATAGGCCAGGGTTTTCCCTGTACCGGTACCCGCTTCAATAAGGCCATTTCCTCCGTCACAAAGCCGCTCCAGGATGAAATCGGCCATATGAAGCTGCTCACTTCTATGTTCGTACCCGGGAATTATTTTTTTTAAATGCCCTTCAGAGCCAAAAATCTTGTCCATTATGTGGATTTACCCGGACACAAGAATTTGTCAAGTCATTGCTAAAAAAGTGTATGGTATTAGATAAAAATTAATTTGACCAAATGAAGCTGGTTTATTACTAAATCCTATTGCTAAAAATGAATCTTCACCCAAAGAGAGGAATACAAATGACAACAAAAGATCTATTCGATAAAACAACACTAGCAGGGATAAACCTGAGAAACAGGTTATTTAGATCGGCAACCTGGGAAGCGATGGCAGATGATAAGGGCCATATTACCGACAGGTTGATAAAAGTATACGAGGAACTGGCAAAGGGAGGGGCATCGGCTCTCATAACAGGATATGCCTTTGTAATAGAAGAAGAACAGCCAAAT
This sequence comes from bacterium, assembly GCA_024224995.1. The sequence continues at coordinate 2,009 of JAAENB010000695.1, forward strand.
GCCAGGATGATGGGTATTTACAATGATTCTTTTGTTGAAGAGAATAAAAAACTGACTGAAGTAGTTCACCAAAACGGCAGCACAATTATCCTGCAGGTAGCTTATGGCGGCCCATTTACCGGGTATAAGCCCCAGGAGCGGGAGATCTGGGGGCCATCGGCAGTACCTCATAAATTAACGAAAGTAGTGCCAAAGGAAATGACAAAGGACGATATCAACCGGCTTGTGGAAGCCTTTGGCGACGCTGCCCTTCGAGGGAAGCAAAGTGGTTTTGACGCCGTAGAACTTCATGGAGCACATGGATATCTTTTAAACCTGTTTCTAATGGCATATTATAACAAAAGAACCGATGAATACGGCGGCAGTCTGGAAAACCGGGCAAGGATTATCTATGAAGTATATGAAAATGCCCGTGCGAAAGTAGGAAATGACTATCCGTTGATGATAAAGATCAATTGTTCCGATTTTATCAATGACGGCGGCTTAATATTTGAAGAATGTAGAGAAATTTGCAAAAAACTGGCCCAAATGGGAATAAACGGGATAGAAATCAGCGGCGGGTCCGTATTTAAGCCGGCAAAATCAGAAAGAGACCCCTGGAAAGTAGATATGGGATCAATTGGAAAAGAATCCTATTTTGCTGAATACGCGAAAGTAATAGCAAAGGATATCGACATTCCAGTTATTCTTGCAGGCGGAAACCGGTCTACAGAAGTCATGAGCAAAATCCTGAACAATACAGATATCGAATATTTTTCATTATCACGGCCTCTATTAAGTGAGCCTGATCTTATTAATAAATGGGAAAAGGACCCAACGGTTAAACCCCGCTGCACCTCATGTATGAGATGTTTTGACGCAGACGGAAATATTTGTATCTTTGACCGGGAAGAAAAAAACGCTTAGATTAAAAATGTAGTAGATATTGAATGTAGGGGAGAGGCATGCCTCTCCCCTACATTCAGCATAATCACACGCATTCGTACATCTCACCAGGTCAGCAAAGTCATCTTTTTATTAATCGTATACATTTTAAAAATAAACTCACTTTCCCCTTCAGCGGTTCCAGCCAGAATCTTCTCCAGCCCATGTTCCAGGTCAATAAGAGCCTGAACTCCCATCCGTGGAGCAAAATGCCCGCAATAAAAGGTCTCTTTTCCCGAAAGAACAGCACGCAAATCCCGGGCGCTTTTCAAATAAGTTTTGAGATCCGCTCCGGGAGTAATCGCCAGGAGCATGCTCGGGTAAATAAAATCACCGACAAAGAGCATATTTTGATCGGAATCGAGCAGAGCAATGGAATCGGGAGAATGTCCGGGAACATGAAAAACCTTGAGCTTACGGCCACCCAGGTCAACAACATCTCCAATCTTCCACCATTCAGTGACCTTAAAAGCAGGGCGGGGGAGCAGCAAAAATTGCGAGATTAACGGTTTAAAAGATCCGTCTTTGACCTGTTTTTTTAAGCAAGGAATATCGGCCATGGCGATTTTTTCAAATTTTTCATGGTTCCCAATGTGATCAAAATGGGAATGGGACATTGCAGCAGTAACGGGCAGCGAAGTAAGGGATTTAATAACAGGTATGATATCACGTTTTCCCGAGCCCGAATCAAAAAGAAGAGCCCGTTTAGACCCGAGAATAAGATAATGATAATTAACCTGCCAGTACCGGGGCTCTCCGATTATGTACGTAAAATCATCAATTTTTTCGATAGTAAACCAGTCATCAAACCACTCAGCTTTCCCAATATCTCCGGGAGGGTCCAGATCCGATGTCGCAATAAAAAGCCCTATTATGGCAATTATAAGAATAATGCCTGATATCATTAAGAAAATTGAAAGGAGTTTTCGCGGTTTATTCTTTTTCATAGCGTTCCCGGTATTTCTATTTTAAACTAAAAAACGCCTCTCTGTCAAGAGATAAAATATCAAGAAAACCACAAAAGCAGCCAGCATTTTTATTAATTGACTTTGGTCTATCCATCCTATATAATCTATCTACTTAAGAGCAGCTAACCCGGCAGGGCCGGGAAAAATACGGAAGAAACTGTGTTGATACCGGGGTCTGTTTTGCGAAGATGCTCCGGGCAAAGGTTTGGTTCTGAGAGACGTTGCAGTGCAACGTCTTTACTGGCTGGTTTCCGGC
>JAAENB010000696.1 GCA_024224995.1 bacterium
GGAGAATTTTAATCATCCAGCCAATACGACCCGGCTGCCCAGTCACCATCACCGGAAGCAGTCCTGCCAATACCGCCGCTTACAGTTGAGTAAGGACCGCTGCCTGCTATGTTGGAACGACCTCCGGTTATGCTGGCATACCTGCCCGAAGCATTGTTCCCATGTCCTGCCACAAAGTTACCTTCCGCTCCGGCTGTATTTAATGATCCAAGGATAATTCCGCTGAATGATGGGTAATTTTGATGTCTCCCAAGAATAAGATTGTGAGAACCGCTTCTGTCATCAGCTCCGTAAGTAAGTCCGTAAGTATCAGTTCGCAGCTCATTATATCCAATTATCAGGTTGCCAAGAGCATTAACAGCACCATTTGTTGTACCGGTACCGTTATTAATTTGCACATTCACTCCACTGAAAATAATGGTATTGCTCCCGTCTCTTGTTACACCGGTAAAAGTGGTCTTAAGTGTGTTAAGTTCTGTTTCCAGGGTTGTAATTGTACTTGCCTGGGCTGCTACAGTTGTTTGTAAAGTGGCAATATCGCTTTGCAGCCCTGTAAGAGTCGTCTTCACATAGTCAATGTCACTTAATTTTTCCAGGGTGTCAATTTGTGTCTGTAAACTGTCTATTTTATTATACATCTCGGAAAAACTGAAATCTTCAGAACTATCATTGTCATTCGAACCGGTAAGACCGGCCTCACATCCGCCAAAAGCAAGAATTATTGCCGAAAATGTCCCGAGAAGTGCTGCGTGTAATAATTTTTTCATCAATTTTCTCCATAAAATTTGTAAAATGTTTAATTTTTGCGTCCGATTTCTACGTCCGCCTGGTTGGGTTTTAATCAAATATACATAAAAAAACAGACCCGTCAATTGACCGGGAATGAACGCTAACTGAGAGGGAATGAACAACAGTTTTTTTTTATTTTTTTTCAATTTAGAGCAAAAACTCTTTAATAGAATGTCTATAAGTGCCCACTCATAGCTTTTTATTTTTTACTTGATAGATTTGTTATTATCCCAATCTATACCAATCAGGGTATTGTATACTCAAATAATCTACTTTGGGGACCAAAAATGAAAGAATCCAGGCTTCAGCGGCTGGTATCTCCGCTTTCGGAGATGCTGTACCAGTTTAACATGATCATAGAGGGTTATAAAGAACGAAATAATGTCAAAATCGCGGCCCTATCCTGTGATATGCTTCCTGTTGAAATTTTAGCCGCGTTTGATCTCATCCCGCTGCATCTTCCCTCTTTTATAGAAGAAAACAGTGAAAAAAAAGGCTGCCCCTGTGGAAATTGCTCAACCCGGAGTAATCTCAATGGTCTCAGTACTGTTTATGATTTTCACATCGTACCGGAAAAATGCGCAAACAAGCCCACAACGGGAGAACAGGAAATCCCCCTGGTGGCGTTCAACAATCCAACAGGATATGGTGAAGACGCAAGTGTACAGCTCCATTCCGCCATAGATGAGCTGCTGCGGGCAACAGGTATATCCGAAATAAAGAATATCGACATAAAAAAACTACAGGAAATTACCGCGGAATACGACACCCTGAGAAAGCTTATACGAGGTATCTCCTCACTAAGAAAAACCAGGCCCGATCTTCTCTCGAACAGGGATCTGTTTACTATTTTTGAAGCCGCTCTTGTTTTTCCTCCGGCCCTGGTTGTAAATCATCTGGCAGCTATTATGCAGGCCATGAACGAAACTCCGGGCGAATCCTCCCTGGAGATATTGGGAGCACTGGTCTATTCAAGCAGTATTGGGGTAGATAACGCTTCATTGCTTGATGATATTGAAGAGGCAGGCTGCCTGGCTGCGGAGGATGACTGCACTAGAGGAAGGAGAGCATTCGATCTCTCTTTTAATTCAGCTTCAGAGTACCTGTACTATGAAATACTGGATGCTTTTTCATATAAGCCCTTGTGTCCCTCAATACGGCCAGCTGAAGAACGCTACGAACTCCTTTACAAAATGATAAAAAACCATGGAATTGAACTGGTAATTTTTATTGAAGACCTGTGCTGCGAACAGCGGAAAAAAGAGATCGAATTCCTCCGGATCAAACTAATGAGATCCGGAGTAGATCCCCTGGTCCTGAGCACGGAAAATGCCCATGACAGGATACATGACTATATCAGCAAAGCTGCTGTATAAACGATAAAAACTGTTTATCGTTTGATCTTCCGCATTATTTTAATATAGTCACTGGTAATATTAAAGGCTTCTTTTAAGAAAAGATCGTTTTCCAGGTTAATAACCTTTTTTCCCCTGTCCTTTTTAAAAGTCTTTTCAATCTCTTCTTTTTTCTCTTTTTCTATCTTTGACTCGTCTTTAAGGCTGATAGACTTGTTGCTCATCTGTTTTTTTAGTTTCTCAATTTTTACAACCAACTTTTTAAATTTATCGCTTTTCTTTATTCTCCGAGATGACATACTTTTCAAGTTCGCCACTATCCGGGGACTCACATACTTATAGGGTTTAAAATAAGCGCTCTGGATTTTTTTCCATTTAAGCGGGTACCGGGTTTTATTCTCGCCAACGTCCCAGATTGAGCTTATTGAAGGAATTAAAAGATTGGGGATAATTCCATTCAGCTGGTTCGAGGTTCCTCCGGGCTGGTAAAAAATATGAGTGGTAACCTTTATGGCCCCTTTCTCAAAAGGAAGAACATTATAGGACTGAACCGTGCCCTTGCCATAGGTATTACCCGGTCCAATAACCAGCCCTCTTTTATAATCCTTTATGGCACCGGCCAAAATCTCAGAAGCGCTGGCGCTAAACCGGTCAATTAATATCACCACGGGCCCGTCATAAAAAAGATCATTATCATTATCCACAATAACGTTCGGATAAACCTGCGCGGGATTCCTCCCGTCTTTTATTTGCACCACAGGACCGCTGCCGATAAAAAGCCCCGCAATATCGATTGCTTCATTAAGGAGTCCGCCGGGATTCCCCCTGAGATCAAGAATAATGCCCGTAACTCCTTTTTTAATAAGCTTGTTTGTATGCACTTTCATATCTCTGGCAGAGCTCTTCATGTTCACCCTGTCCTGGTAAAACGAAGGAAGTTTAATATACCCAATCTTCTCTTTTTTACCCTTAACATTCAGGGTGAGAATATCCGATTCGGCATCACTATCCTGAAGCTTTATTTCCTCTCTCACAATAGGAACAATCAGCCTTGAGGGCTTGTCACCATTCCCGGTCCCCGCTTCGCGCAAAATAGTAAGGCGAACCTCGGTTCCCTTTTTACCCCTGATTTTCTTAACCACATCTCTCAAATCCATATCGATCACGTCAATAGCTTCACCCGCAGCCTGGGCAACAGCAACAATTTTATCATTCGGTTTTAGCCGGATATTTTCCGGGAGTTTATCCGTAGCACCGCCGACAATAATAGATTCAACAATAATAAAACCATCTTCCGACCGGAGCCGTACCCCGATCCCTTCAAGCTTCAGTTCCATTGATATCTTAAAATCTTCATGCTGATCCTGGGTTAAATAATTCGAATGGGGATCAAGAGCGGTCGAAAAGGCATTCATGAAATTAGCGTAGATCTTTTCCTGGTCTATTTCATTGACTCTTCTTCGTAAAAGCTTATATTTCTTTTTTAATTTTTCCCTGGATTCGGGGAGTTTCTTTCCCAATGACATATAGTTCAAAAGCTGCAGCTTGATACTCTTGCGCCACCGCTCTTTCATTTCATTTTTATCGTTCGCGTATTTTATTTTTTCCCGGTCAACAATTATCTTTTCATCTTTATTAAAGTCATATTTGTATTCAATAAGCAAAACAAAAAGATCCATATTTTCGGAAAATCTTTTTTTGTATACTCCAAATATGATAGTAACCACTTCGAATTTCTTAAGAGCAAGATAATCATCTATCATAAATTTGTGCTTTGAAAGCCTGGCAACATCTTCTTTATAGAAGTAATATTTTCCATAGTCGAGAATATTAATATAATTATTAAAGATCTTCTCGGATATTTTATCATCAACTTGATGATATTGGGCATGCATGGCAAGAAACTGGTTAACCAGCCCCGGCACATCAACGGGTTTTAAACCTTCCGATTTTTTAAAACATGAAAAAACCAGTACAATTGCAATCGAAGGGATAATAATTTTTTTCAGCATACAAATCTCCAGACTATCATATAACGTTTAGTTTTTCTTTCTTATCTTGTTAATATTCTTTTTAATAGATGCAAAAGGGTGGCTTAACACCCACGACACTCTATAAAAGAATGATTTAGTAATTTTATCAATATCTTCATTAATCTTATCTATTTGTTCAAAAATTTCTATATTTATTATTTCAGAAATTTGTTCTATATTATTAATAATAAATTCCCGGCTGATACTATCAAAAGACTCAAGATTCTCAATAAGATCATCATTGGCCCAGCATCGTTGAATCAACGCGAAATCATCAAAAATATCGCAGACTCCCTGGACATAGTCTTTCGAAGTCCACGATTGGGCCAGTTTGTGTCCATTTGCGATAAGTGTTTCCTTTGTTCCGTGCTCATCAATCAGTAGTTTAACGCGTGCAGCAAACTCATCTTCATTCGTTGGATCGGCATAAAGAGCAGCATCACCAAGCTGTTCTTTATGTCCCTCTAAACCGGAAGCAATTACCGGGCATCCCAGCGCGCATGCTTCAAGAGGAGGAAGATTATTCGGTCCAAAAAACGACGGGAACACCAGGGCAAACGCGTTTTTATAAATATATATCATCTCTTCTATGGAAACAAATCCTAAAAATTTTACATATTGTGATATTCCTAATTCCTGAGTTACTTGTTTTACATACCGCAGATTGCCGTGATCGGACCCGGTAAATATTATGCTCATTTTAGAATCATGTACTTCATTTAATTTCTTAAGCATATGCAAGAGCATAATATGATTTTTATGAGGCCAAAAATTCGCGGGATAAAATAAATATTTTTCCGGCAATTCTAACTTTTCCCCTTCCGCAATATATTCATATTTTTCATATTCCAGCGCAAATTGAGGAACAGGGAACGGTAGTATTTTGATCCTTTCTTCCGGAACTCCATAAAAATCCATGATTTCCTTTCTCCCGGTTGAATTGCCGGTAATAATATATGACGCTCTTGGCAAAAGATAATGATAAATCTTCTCCCGTTCGGTCCATTTCCAATCTTTTATACTAACTTCCGGAAAATACGGGTGCACTCTATGCGCAAGATCCCATACGGTAATAAGATATGGGATTGGTACCGGTATATAATAGGGGCCGGTAAACCACATAAAATCGATCTTTTCCTCAACTATAATTTCTACCAATCTGGACAGAACCTCCATTCCATGCAAATTGATAAATTTAATATTTGCGCGTTCCCAGGTAGTATTATTTTCATTGGAATACAATAGAAACAGGGTGTGGTTAGTATCAACATCAAGCAAAGCATGAACAATGCTATGTTCCAGTGTAGCCTCCCCCCCTATTGTTACATCTTGACCACCAATATATATTCCGATATTCATTTACAAACCTTATTTATTATTTGTGAAGTACCAGGAGGTTATGATTACTGAGCCTTTTTTACTACGAATACGGCATTCCAGTCATTTGAATTACACGGTGTAACCATACTCATCCATTCCAGGGCTCCCAGCACCTCAAAACCGATATTTTCCAGCATAAATAGCAATTCAGGACAAAACAAATATCTCATTTTATGCGTTTCAAGGACCGTTTCTATCCCTCCGCTCGCTTTATCCTCAATAATAACTTCATAATTAACATCCACAATATTGTCCGTATCGTGGATATCCGATTCCGCAATCCGGGTTACCTTTATTTCATCATTTTCCAGCCGCTTTACCCTGGTTTCGGGCCTGTCCAGAAGTACGGCCGGTCCATACCAGAAATCAAAAATAAAAATCCCATCCTTTCCAAGGTGATTATACACATTCTTAAATGTATTGTAAAGCGCTTTATTCGTTGCCTGGTAACTTATAACATGAAATAATGAAACTATAGCGTCAAATTGTCTATCCAGGTTAAAATCGTCCGCGTTGCAGCACGCGAAATTAAGATTATCAAGTGAACCGGAGCGGGATTCCGCAATAGAGATCATCTCTTGTGACAGGTCTATGCCGAATACATCATATCCCTTTTCCGCAAATAAAAGGGCATGATTTCCTGTACCACAGCCCACATCAAGCATGGAACGAACGTCTTTCTTTGAATATTGATTTAATAAATCTATTATATACCCAACTTCACCGCTGTAATCTTTTTCTTTGTAAAGCAGGTTATAGTACCTGGCATAATTATTAAAAACTGTCATATTTCCTCTTTTAAGATATCAACAACCTGGTCAATTTGGTCTTCGGTCAACGTTAAGCCACTGGGTAAATAAAAACCATATTTATAGGCAAAATCCGTTTGGGGGTATTTTTCATTTGAAAATAAGCCCATTTCTTGCAGCACCGGTTGATCGTGTAATCCTCGGAAAAATGGGCGAGTTCCAATCCCACGGGTCCGCAGCCGTGCTGTTATATCAGCAGCGTCAATTCCTGCTCCCGGGTCCAGTTCAACTCCATACATCCAGTAGACCGATTTTGCCCACTCTTTTACCGGCATGAATCGAACTCCCGGCAGGGCGGATATCTTTTTTCGATAATATTCCCCTAACCGGACTTTTATATCAATAAATCTTTCAATCTGTTCAAGCTGCGCTACTCCAACTGCTGCCTGCAAATTCGTCATTCGAAAATTATACCCAAGTTCCGTGTGAAAAAATCGTGTTTCCGCTTTAAAGCAAAGATTTCTATAGGATGCGGCTTTTTCAGCGTATTCGGCATTATCGCTTACAACCATTCCGCCTTCACCCGTTGTAATGATCTTGTTGGCGTAAAAACTGGTTGAAGCAATATCACCCATAGCTCCGCATTTGAGCCATTTTTTATGGATCTCGCTGTAATATTCGGCCCCCTGAACCTCTGCGGCGTCTTCTATTATTTTTATTCCGTATTTTTCTTTTAAACGGAATAACTCGTCCATATTCACCGGATGCCCATAGATATGGACCGGCATGATTGCTTTTGTTTTTGGGGTAATTTTCGACTCTACCTGTGATACATCCATTGTCCATATTTCAGGATCAATATCCACCAGAACCGGTTTGGCTCCCAGGCGTATACAGGCAACTGCGCAGGAAATTATCGTAAAAGAAGGCATAATCACTTCATCGCCCGGGCCTACTCCCAGGGCGAATAATGCCGCTTCCAGTGCTGCTGTTCCGTTTGCAACTGCCACTCCATGCTTCAGGCCCAGGAACGAAGCAAACCCTTCTTCGAACTTTTTTACAAAAGGGCCTTCACTGGATATCCAGCCTGTGTCGATACACTCGTTCAGGTATTTTTTTTCATTGCCGTCTAACAGCGGCTCATTTACCGGTATGCCCATTGGTATTATTTATTCCTTGTCGGTTTTTATCATACTTTTTTCTACACCCTGGAAGAC
>JAAENB010000697.1 GCA_024224995.1 bacterium
GTTGACCCCCGGGCAATATCTTCGGAAACAGGCCCGTAGAGGCGTTGCACTGCAACGTCTCTGAAACCACCCCGGGTAAGATCCCCCGAAAAAGGCTCTATTGAAAAAGAGTTTCTTGAGAGTTCTTTATTGATTACGCCGCTGGTTTTTGTTACTATATAAATAGTTTAATTGGAATTCTTTAAAAAAACAGCGCGGTATAAGTTATTGACAACACCCTGTGTGGGATTATAATACAATAAAAATATAAACAAAAACAGGATAACAAATAATGAAAATAAAAATAGCTCGTATTGTATTGTGTCCTCTTTTACTGTTAATATCAACATTTAATTTTCAAACCGGCCCCGGTACTGTTCTGGCCACGGACGTGGATCCCGGTCATACCGAATGCCTTGACCGCTGTAAGGGGTTTGCGGGGCAGGCGAAATACAAGTGTCTGAAAACATGTTTAAGCACTAAAAAAAGATCGGGAATGGGAAAGAAAAAAAAGCCAAATACCAGCTACAAAGAATGCAGTGAGATATGCAAAATATACAAAGGAGCCGATGGGGTTAAATGCATCAGGATTTGTCTTGATAAAAATAAAAATATGAGTGATACTACAAAGAAGAAAGTAGACAGGAAACACCGGGTTTGTGGTGAACGATGCAAAGAACTGGTGGGATATAATAAATATAAATGCCTTGAGATGTGTGAACGGAACCAGAAGCTCCGTAATAAAAGACGCCCGAGATCTTCGCAGAGCGTGTGGTGAGGGGGAGGTTATCGGTGGCCCTGGGGGCCGGGTGATCGGTGATCGGAGGGGAAAAATAGGTCAGAAACTGATTAGAAAGAGGATTGGGAATAAAAAGAAACTGGTTGCCTGAACTCTGTCAACTGTCAACTGCTAACCGTCAACTGATCTTAGTTTCTTGAGAGAGGATCTCTATGATAAGAAATATAGTTTGTTTAATAACAATAATCTTTCTAACCCTGATTATTTCATCGTGTGATGATAAAAATATAAGAAAGGGCACTGATGTACCAGGCAAAACCGAAAAAAAAGATAGAGAAACTCCATCGCGGCGAGGGTCTGGCGCGGACCGGCAGGAGGCAAAAACAGGGCAAATAGAAAAAATAAAAAAAGAGATCCGGAAGCGGGGATTAAAATTTAAAGTAAAAAAAACAGAAGCTTTGAAATATCAGATAATTGAAATAACCGGGTTAACAATTCCCGAAGGACTTGAAAAAGAAGCAGCAGCGCAGAACTCCAGGGCGGAAAAAGACTGGGCACTATACAAAAGAAAATATCACAAACACGTAAAAAGGAACCGGAGAGATAAAGAAAAAAGCAAGTTCGGGACCGATGATTTTGAACAATTCAGCGCAAGTGACAGGGATAACATCGCGACCGATATCCACCTGAGCCCCTCACCCGCGCTCAAAGCCTTTTCCTGGGAAGACAGGAAAGTAATAACCGGGATAAAAAACCAGGGAACCTGTGGAAGCTGCTGGGCATTTGCCGCAATGGCAGCTTTTGAAGCGAATTATATCATCAGGAATAACAAGGAGGCAGACCTTTCCGAACAGCATGTGCTTGATTGCGCGGTTGACCGGAATGGGAGAAAGGCCGGAAGCTGTAATGGGGGATGGTATAAGGGAGTCTTTGATTATTTAAAAAAGAGAAATGCCGTATTAGAAGAAAATTTTCCCTACAGGGGAAAAGACAGCAGGTGTTTACCAACCAGGGCAGCCAGGTACCGCCTCGCGTTCTGGGGCTTTGTAAAAAATAACGCGGGAATACCTTTGGAAAGGGAGATGAAAGAAGCCCTGTGTACCTATGGGCCCCTGACGGCGGCAGTAAAAGTAACCCCGGCATTCCAGGCTTACTCAGGAGGAGTGTTCGATGAGCATGCCCGGGTAAGAGCGGAAAGGGATGTTAATCATGCCATTGTAATCACAGGATGGGATGATTCCAAAAAGGCATATCGCATAAAAAATTCCTGGGGAAAAGGATGGGGAGAAAAAGGATACGCCTGGGTTGAATACGGATGTAATAATATCGGTTACGGAGCCGTGTGGATCGTAGCGAACAGGGAACGCCTTTAGGCAATTTTCTTATTGACTGAATTCTCCTGTACAATACTTTAGCTGAATTAGCTGAGTTGAAAAACCCATTTAAGGAGAAGATCATGAAAAAGAAATATATCAAACAATTAATTTTTACGGCAGTCCTCATCGCGCTGGCTGTTTCCGTACCGGGATGCAGTGAAACTGAAAAAGCCGCGTCAACGGATATTGAAACTGCTCCCGCGGCCCCGGTTGTACTAATCAATTCGAATAGCCCAATAATCAAAGCGGATGAAAAGAGCAAGGCAGTAACCTTCCTGGCTGAAGTAAACGGGACATATTTTCACGCGGCAACACAGTATTGCGCGGTTTTTAAAGACGCTTCAAACGGAAATAAATCTATTTTCCGAAGCCTTGCGGATCATATTTCTTTTTACAAAGCCCTTAAAAAAATAGGAGCGCAAGCCGGAGCAAAAGGAGATTTACTGGATGTAACAGTCACCTGGAATGGAGCCGGCAAAGAATATACCCTTGACGAAGTAATAAAAAACAAGAGTGGAAAATCGATTGCCATGCGTTTTTCCGGGAATCCGGAAAAAGCAAAGAAAAAGAAAAACGCCTGCCTTCTCAGCCTTAACAACTCCCCGGTGAGTGTTGCCGCTAATGAATCCCTGGGTGCGCTGAAAAAGGGAAAAAAAAGCAGCTTCAGGGGAAACCGGGATATTCTGCCTCCTGATATGACCGTTGTTGCAATCACGGTAAAAGTCAAGAAGTCGTGACATTAAATGAGACCTTAAAAGATATCTCAGATCTGAGAGTTTTTGAACTTTTTTAATACGCCCAGAACATAATTTATGTCATACTCCGTATGATCAGCCGTAACCTGGAAGCGGATCTCTTCATCACCTTTGGGAACAACAGGAAACTTAACCCCTGTAGCTAAAATCCCGTTTTCAAGCAGGAAATTGACCAGCTTTGTGGTTTTTTCAGTATCCCGCAGCATGAGGGGAACAACAGGGTGCTCGCTTTTTATGATCTCATATTCAAGATTGATCACACCCTGTTCGAACAGGGTAATGAGTCTTCTCATTTTTTCCAATAATTCTTTCCCCCTGGTACTGTCCAGAATATCCAGGGCTTTCATTGCGGCACTCGCTTCGGGAGGAGTAATTGAATTGGAATAGATGTACAGAGGAGCGCTTTCCCGGAGGTATTCAATTATTTTTGAACTTGCCGTAATATACCCGCCATTTACTCCCAGGGCTTTTCCCAGGGTCGCAATAATGATATCGACTCCTCTGGCTTTTGTGTGTTCTTCGGTACCTCTCCCGGTTTTACCAAAACCGCCAACACCATGAGAATCATCAACAACAAGAATGACCCCGTCTTCGAACTCATCATTATATTTTTCAGCCATAGGCGCGATCAGGTTAAGAGGGGCGCAATCACCTCTCATGCTGAAGACTCCATCGGTAGCTATTATTATACGGTTTGCCTTACCAATGGATTGTTTTATCTTATTTTCCAGGTCTTCCATATCGAGATGCTTGTATATCTCTTTCCCTTTGGGGCGGGCAAGCCTGGCAGCGTTAATTATGCAATTATGGTTTAATTCGTCGTTAATTATAATCGTTTCATTATCTATCAAAGCAAATAATGTACCCATTACAGCAGCATAAGCCGAACTGAAAAGCATGGCAGCCTCTCTTTTATGAAAAATAGCCAGTTTCCTTTCTAATTCAACATGGGGAAAATAAGTACCGCTGATAAATCGGACGGCAGCAGGTCCCGCGCCAAAGCGTTTCGCGCTTTTTTCTTCCGCGTCAATGACTTCTCTTTGTAAAGAAAGACCCAGGTAAGAATTGGAATTCATTCGAATGAATTCTTTTTCACCATATCTTTCGAGCAGGTAGCGGGGGCCTCTGGGCCCTTGAGCCGGTTTTACCCTGGTAATAACCGTCTCTTTTCCTTTTAGAGTTCCTTTTTCATTTAACTCACTTAATTTTTTAGTAAGTGCTTTTTCTAATTTGTTAAGCGGCATTTTTGGCTCCCTATTTTCAGGTTTATGAAGGCTCTTTTAAGCAGAGAAATCCATACTGAATTTTATGTACAGCTTTTTTTGGGGGTACTGAGTTTTTCTATCATATCTTTTGTCATTGATTCAAGGTTGTACTCCGGTTTCCAGCCCCACTCCTTTTGGGCGGCTGAGTCATCCATGTCATCGGGCCATGAGTCGGCTATTTTTTGGCGAAGAAGATCAATTTCGTAACTTATGGTAAATTCCGGAATTATTTTTTTTATGGCATTGGCGATATTTACCGGCGTAATGCTCATTGCCGCGACATTGAAAGCGTTCCGGTGCTTGAGTTTTCCGGGATCGGCTTCCATTAAGTCAATGGCTGCTTTTATGGCATCGGGCATATACATCATGTCCAGGTGCGTGTTTCCTTTAAGATAACAGGTGTATTTTTTTCCTTTAACAGCTTCATAATATATTTCTACCGCGTAATCGGTAGTTCCTCCGCCGGGAGGGGTTTTGTATGAAATAAGACCGGGATAGCGAACTCCCCTGGTGTCCACGCCAAACCTGGTAAAATAATAATCGCATAGAAGTTCTCCCGCGACTTTGGTTATACCATACATCGTGCCGGGACGTTGAATGGTATCCTGGGGGGTGTGCTGCAGCGGGGTTGTTGCCCCAAAAGCTCCGATTGAACTGGGGACAAAAATGGAACAGGAAAATTCCCTGGCTATTTCCAGAATACTATACAAGCCATTCATGTTAACATCCCAGGCAAGCTGCGGCTTTGCTTCAGCAGTTGCCGACAAAATCGCGGCCAGGTGATAGATCGTATTGATGGAATATTTTTTTACTATTTTCGTAATACTTTTTTTGTCATTGGTATCGATATAATGAAATGGGCCAGACTCCAGCAGGGATTTGTCCGGTTCTTTTTTATGCCCCCCTGCGATAACATTTGAGTCACCAAATTTTTTTCGAAGAGCCAGGGTCAGTTCCGAACCGATTTGCCCGGTGGCTCCCGTTACCAATACTCTTTGCATTTTACTTCCTTTATATTTCTAATATACATGGAAAACTAATGAAAATATATGCCTCCCCCCGCTGAAGGCGGGGGAGGCATATATTTTCGCTGACTTTACATTAATACATTAAAGATAACCGGAAATTATCAGAATGTCAAAATAAAAATTAGAATATTAATTCTTTAAGTACAAATTTTTATATGTATGTTTCGGGGAAATTTTCACACTTTTTCTTGTTTTTGTTCAGATAATGTATTATACTATACTCTGTTAATAAAAGAGTTGACAATTGCTAAATTTGCCTGTTTTATTATGCTAGAGTAGTATGTGCATGACACAATTTAACGGGCACCATTACGGGAGTAGTTTTATGAGATCTATTAAACCGGTTTTTACAATTTTAATTATACTATTAGCTGTTGGACCGTCTCTATACGCAAAGGGCGGAAAAACGGTCAAGAGCAGGATAGCCGTAATGGAATTTAAGGCAACAGGAGTTTCGGCAGGAACAGCCAGTAAGGTTTCGGAATTGGTTCGAATTGAAGTCGTAAATACAGGCAAATATATACTCCTCGAAAGAAGCCAGATGGATAAGATATTAAAAGAGCAGGGCCTGCAGCAGGCTCTGTGTACGGATGAGGACTGCGCTGTTGAGGTTGGAAGGCTTCTTTCCACAAAAAAGATCCTTATTGGGACTGCTATGCAATTAGGAAGCGTAATGATTTTAACGGCCCGTATTGTTGATATTGAACAGGCCAGCGTGGAACGGGCGGCTAAGGTATCAGTTAAAGATGAAAGTGGAATAAGCAGAGCTGTTGGCCGTCTTGTTGAAGAGCTCACCGGGTTAAAGCCCAAAAAGAAGACCATCAAAAAGATAACTAAAGTGGTCGATAAGAAGAATCCCCCCATGGATATGGATACCGGCGGCGGGCTTGACATGAGTGATATGAATCTTGAAAGAGCAAACCTGAGTGAGCAGGATTTAACCAGGGCCAACCTGGCCGGGGTAAACCTGGCAAAAGCGAAACTCCGAAACTCAATACTTATAAAGGCAAACATGAAAGAGGCTAATCTTAAAAAAGCCGTACTCATAGGAGCGAATCTTGAGGGGGCTAATATGGCCCGGACAAACCTTGACAGAGCGGTATTAAAAGAGGCTGTTCTTGAGGGAGCGTACCTGCAAGGAGCCAATATGTACAGAACCAACCTTAAAAACGCCGACCTTAAAAACGCCGACCTGCGAGGCGCTAATCTTGAAGGGGCTATTTTAGTTGGCGCAGATCTTGAGGGAGCGAATTTTGAGAAAGCAGATCTTAAAAAAGCAAGAGTCAATAAAAAATGGAGAATGTTTCTCTTGAAACAAAAACCGCTAAATTATAATAGAATCATATGGAGATAGGAGGCTAGTAGGTAATTATGTCAGGTTATGAAGGTCATATGAAGGGGGGGCTTGTCTCCTTTGGTATTCTGTTTTTTTTCCTGTTAATTTTTCAACTAATATTCGGCTCATTTGCGCTGGTGGAATTTCCCTTATTTTTTGGTTTATGCCTGTTTGGGGCAATGTGGCCCGATTCGGATATTGGAAGTAAAAGCCGGATTGTTGTTTATATAATTTTTCTCATCATTGACTGCTTTCTTATATTTTTTCTTCAGTATTACAGAGAAGCAGCTATTTTTGGTCTTTTTGCCATGCTTCCGGCAATAAGCAAGCACCGGGGCTGGACTCATTCCATACCGTGGATACTCGTTGTTGGACTACCGCTGCTGGCCCCGTCATTTATATTCAAAAACAATGACTTTCTTGTTGATGTTAAGATCCATACCTACCGGAACCTTATATATGCCGGTGTACCTTATTATCTTTCTTTTTTAGTTGGGGCGGCAAGTCACCTTGTACTGGATAGAGCGGATTATTTTAAAAAGAAACGGAGTAAAGCGAAAAAAGTACCAAAAGCCGCAAATGAAGGTACTGCTAAAACCGAAAAAGAGTATAAAGCGGCAAGTAAAAAAACAGTCGTGAAAAAAGCGTCAAAAAAGGGAGCAAAGAAATAAGTGAATACTTTAAGAAGATTACCGGTTCTTTGTGTGGTATTAATCTTTTTTTCCCTGACAGCCTGTTTTACCCGGACAGTGGCCATCAAGGACGTAAAAAAGGATGAGCTTAAATACAGGGATAAGCCAATTTTTGTAGAAGGTGAAGTAACGGATACCCAAACATTTCCTTTTAGAGATGACGGAGTATACCGGATATTTAATGATGATAATACCGAGTCAATCTGGATCTATTCAAAAAATAAACCTTTTCCGGAACGCGGTAGCAAAATAAGAGTAAAAGGAACTTTGAGGAAAAAGGATGATATCCGGAAAAAAATAATGGGGCCTGTTCTCATTGAAGAAAACCGTGAGTTAAAAGACTCCTGATTCAGCATTTAACTTTTTTCCATTATTCCTCTACCTGATTTTTTTATATGGCAATCAGTCACTATGCTTGAAAAGATATCAATATATATAGTCCCTCCTTTTTTAACATTTCTGATAGGAATTTACTTATCGGTTATATCGGTGTTGAGAGGAAAGTGTAAAGCGGAAAATGTTCTTTTTTCGCTGATCTGCATATGGTGGGTTCTTCTCGGATATGTTTTTATATCGCAGCAAATTACCAACGGTGCTTCCGAAGAAATATTAATCGACCAGTATATTGTTCAGTTTATTTTCGCGTATGTGCCGGTGCTCTACCTTTTGTTTTTTCATACGGTTCTTGATATTAAAAGAAACGGCATCGTTGCCATTGCCGTAGTTACCAGTTTTATTTTTTCTCTTGTAGTAGCATTTGATTATTTTTATTCTACCGGGCACTATATCGCGGGGGCGTATCAATACGGCTGGGGATGTATAATAAAAGGCGGAATTGCCTTTAATATTTTCGGAGCGTATGGAGCTCTTGTTATCGCGTACCTTGTTGTTGTTTCTTTCAGGAGACAGCAAGTTGAAACAAACAGGGAATTCCGGCTTAAGATCCGGTACATACTTTTCTCGATTTTATGTGTTGGAGTACTGGGTCTTCTTAATATGCTGTCAATAGCAGGTATTAATTTTTATCCCGCAGGGAATTTTAATTTCATTCCTCTTTCCATCCTGGGTTATGGTCTTCTTAAACACCGGTTAATGGACGTAAGGAGTATGCTTCATATGTCTTTAACCTGGGTGATATTATCATCACTAATTATTATTCCCAATATCGCAATTTATTATTTTTTTAGAGATTACATATCGGTCCTGAGTTCTTTCTCCCTGTTCCTGTTTCTTATGCTCTGGTTTCTTTTGAATCATCTGTATTTTTTGAAAATTCAACCGGTTATTAATCGTTTTTTTAATAAAACAAAACATAATCTAAGAGAAATAGAGACGAAATTTATTGAAGATAGCGCGTTTCTAAAAAATCTTGATGAGCTTATTGATGAATTTAAAGGGGTTCTCAAAAAAACACTTTCTCTAAAGTATGTTAGCTTGTATATCCGGTCAGGTGATTCCAATACCTATATTAATAGAGGGGAAATCGCGTTTATTATTGATCCGGGATTGCGGGACTGGTTCCTGGACCACGATGATTTTCTTGAAAAGAATGCTGTTGAAACAAACCCTTATTACGACACTATTAGAGAAAGGCTGCAGGAAATATTTTATAAGTTTAGTTGTACGTATATTGTTCCTTTAGTCAGGAATAATGAATTGATTGGGTTGCTGTTTTTGCCGGGAAAATCAAATTATGAACATTTTACCACCGATGAGATCAGATTTGTAAGCAGAATAAGGAACGCGGCCTCAATAGCCCTGGCAAACTCCAGTATGTATCAGAATATATCAAACCTTAAAGATAATCTTGAAAAAATTGTTGAAGAAAGAACACAAGCTTTGCAAACAAAAAACAAAATGATGCTATACGATCTGAGAATCGCTAAAAATGTTCAAACAGCACTGCTTCCGCCAAAATCCATCAACAGCAAACATTTTAAAATATTCGCGGAAACCGAGCCGCTGCAGGAAGTAAGCGGCGATTTTTACGATATAATTAAACTTCCCAATAATAAAGTCGCTGTTGTGATTGTTGATGTATCGGGGCATGGTGTTCCTTCCGGCCTGCTGACGACTATCATACAAGCGGAAATCGAGAAGCAATTGATCCAGGCACTGCATCCTTCAACCACCTGTACGATAATTAATTCCCGTCTTGATCCCATACTCACGGCAACAGGTTTTTATTTTACCATGTTGATGGCAGTATTTGATCTTACTACAATGACAATGGAATTTACCAATTGCGGCCATTTACGGCCAATCTTTTTATCCCCGGAAGGGGAGTGTAAAGAATTGGCTGTAGATGGATTGTTAATTGGGGCGGAGCCTTATTTTGATTTTACCTATGAAGAGTTAGCTTTTAACCGTTTCGACAGGATCATACTCTGTACCGATGGTATTACTGAAGCGAAAAACTATCGTGGTTCCTTTTACGGAACAAGCTCATTATTGGACCTGGTGAAATCAACCGGTCATCTTTCTCCTGAGGGTCAGCTCCGGGAGATGCTAAAAAGAGTTAATGAATTCCAGAGTAATACTGTCAAAACCGATGATAAAACAATAATAGTTATTGAAATAGGTGAAACCCTCAGTTCCGGTGACGGAAATGTTGAAATAGAGGTCCGGGGAGTTGAGCTAATATAAGCGGTTAAATTCCTGAACATATTTTTCAGCAATACTCCTGTTTTTTATAATAATCGTGTTTTCATCATTTTTCAGGTTCGCGTTTTTTGAGAAATTAAAAGACCCGGTAATTACCTGTTCATCGTCGATTATAATCACTTTGTGGTGCATGGTATACCTGTTTTTGTCGAGCTTTACCGGCAATCCTTCAATGAGCATTTTAACATATTCCGCGTACTTGCTTTTTGCCCCTCGTGTTTCAAAGATACCGTAAACAGGTATTCCTTGTTTATGCTTTTTGATAATTGTCTCACTGATCTTTTTACTGGTAAAAGAGAAAGCCATAAAACGGATACTTTTTCGCGCTTTTTCTATTCTTGATATGATAACATCCTCCACCATATCCTCAGGAGAAAAATAAGCGTCAATAGCCAGGCCGGGGGCAGCAAAGGAATTATTTTTCCTGAATGCTGCAAACGGCCCGTAATCTTTTTTGTTCCCAAAGATCTTGTAGCGGTACATTTCCAGAAATTCTTTGTAGAACAGGTCCGCGAGAGCAGGTGAGTCTATTTTTATAGCGTTGTTATTATTTTTGTTTGAGCCGTTTGGGGTAAGATTATATGAACCTGTCCATACGGTAGTCCTGTCTATAACGGCAAATTTGTTGTGCATTAAACTTTTTTTATTATCGGGAACAATACTTATCCCGGCTTTGATTAAGCGGTCTACATGCGAACTGTTGTAATAATCCATATCCGTTACCAGCTGAACTATTATCCCCCTTTTTTTTGCCTGTATAAATGCCTCAATCACTCCCGGAGAAGATATTTCAAAAAAAGCGCCGTATATGCTTTTTTTGGACCCGGCAATTACTTTTACAAAAGATCCTTCAATAGATTCATCCGCTCCCGTAAAATAGGTTTTCCAGATGGACCCCGCATCCGCTCCCATACTGATAAATAGCAGTATGAGTATTAAATAAATTTTTTTCATTTGTGTCCTCCAATATGTTTTTTGATAGAGGTTGTTTAACCCCTTATATACAGGACGAATGGGGAAGGCTGAATATGAAAAAAAAACTTGAAAAAACAGGAAAAAAGGAAATTTTTTTCATTTTTGGATGAAACGGGAGCTTTTATGTCTATGTTGACGCTATAATAGTGAGGCCGTCATCCGGCATGTCTGAGCCGGTTCTTGATTCAATAAGACAATCTCTTCCCAGGCTCCCCCGCTTTCCCCGGTGTTTGTTAATAATAATATCTGTAACCGGAATACGCACATAAACTGCTTATTGTTATATGCTAAAATTGGAAAATGTCAATACTAATATATGAACGCACTTTACTCACTGCTTGTGATTTTTTTGGAATTTGACACTTTTTTCTTTTTGACAAAATAGAGTAAATACTCGTAAATAGCGTATTATGTACTCATGGTACATAGTTTGTAGGGCATATATGCTCGTGCTTTATCAAAAAATAAAAAGACGATAAAGCTTATAGTAAGGAGGAGAATCGGAATCAATGGTGAATAAATTTACGCACAAACACTCACATACCTGATTAATTAACAATAATTAATCAGATTAAAATTAATTAAAAAAACTAAATAAATCTGTTTAAAACAAAATGAAAATCTTCCTGCGAGCTTTTTGGGTGAAGCCGTCTGGACGGTTGCGGGTTGGTTGTATATGAAAATTTGTATGCAATGTATAATAAATATAAAAATAGTGACTGGAGTACGATAATGAAAAAAGTTTTGTTTTTGATGAGTCTTTTATTTCTATCATATACCGTGCAGGCGCAGGATCTTCTTAAATTGAAGGGGGAAGAAAAAGAAAAGTCATCTTCGTCTGCGTTAAAAAACCTTTCCATTGGGTTTGCTATTGGCCTCGCGCCAAACCTGGCTAACCTGGGGGAAAGTATTATGGATGATGGTGTTCTTGAGCTTGATTCCGGCACCCTTGCGTCAAATACTAACACCGGGTACTTAATTATGAGTGACAAGGACAATGCCATTGGCCTTGACAGCACCGACGGTACCAATACATCAACCCTGCAATTTATTACATCTTTTCAGGAAGGAGGAGCTCTTATTGGCGCAAACCTGAATCTTAATGCCCAATATGACTTTAACGAGCTGCTGGGGCTTCCCCTGTTTGCCCGGATCGGGTTTGAGTATGTTTTTCAGTTCATGGGAGGTTCCATGTCCCGGACCCTGGGAAGCGGCGTTGATAATTATGTTACTGCCCAGATCTCAAAAGGGGTAGTTTTCCCGTCTCCTGCCGGGGGATATGCCGGGGGTACACTTGAAACAAATTTTTCCTGCAGCTGGCTTGAAATTCCGGTGACCGTTGGTTTTATGACTACAATCCATAATAGGGCCAAGATATACGGCGGAGTTGGTATTGGTTATATTCGCGGCGGATGGTCACTTAATATGAAGGGGGATGATAAATATGTTCGATATCTTACCGCCTTTGATGGAGAAGCGGATTCTCTTGCTTCGGGAGCTATTGATGAAACCGTTAATTTTGTTCTGGCCACCTATGCTTTTAACTTTGTTCTTGGGTTTGAATTCTTCTTTACCGACAAAATCGTCTCATATTTTGAATGGGCGGCATCGGGAAATGCCGGTACCGTATACGCTGAAGCGCGATTCTCCGAAAGGGGGTCAAATATTATGACTGCCGCTCTTGGGGGTAGTGCCGCGTATAGTATGGATTCGCAATATATAAAAAAGTTCGCGTATCCTGTATCCCTGGGAGGAAGCAGGTTTAAATTTGGCGCCAGGTATTATATATTTTAAGCTGTTTAATAAAAAATTATTGAATTTAGAAATTATTTGATATAAAAAAGAGTTTTCAGGAGGATTTTGTTTATGAAAAAAATAACAGGGTTTGCTATTTTAACCGCATTGTATATGTTCACCTTGATCGGGTGTACCCCTTCCCTTGCCGGCAGGGACGCCTACAGCAAAGATGATAAAACCGGGGCTGAAGATCTTATGGATCTTATTGCCGGAGTTGAGGGCGGAGATTTTTCTGTTCCCATAACAAACTTTGGTGCTACCGGCTTTTCCGGGTCGGAAAACAGTGTTGTTGGAGATACCTATACCGATGGCCTGGGCACGGAGTTCCATGTCGCGGATGGAAAGATTGAAGCTCCAATAGATAGCAGTACTGGTAATTATATAAGCCCCCTGGTATATAATGAAAAATGGGACTGTGACCAGGTCGATGGAAACCAGTTGGTATGGTTCCAGATTAACAACAAGAATTTCGGGAAAAGTGGAACTGATGTGCTGGATTATACATTTCCAATTACTTATTCCGGAACTTTTATTGTTACCGGTACCGGCTTTAATTTTGCTAATCATGATAATGAAGATTCGGAAGATCTTTTTAACCCGGTTAATTGTAATTCTTCATATGAGGGACAGTTTGTTGGTATAACCGTAGGTTTTGTCGATGTTAACCTTGAAAAGAAAGCAGGTATTATCGTCAGGGCATTTGATGCCGGCAGCACGGATTATGTGATTTTGCAGGTTCCTGATCTTTCTCAGGGTGGAGAGTTGATGAATGTTCCTTATGTGGGCGGTGGAAATTTTATAACTCAGGGAACCCCGTTTGAGTTAACACTGGCTCTTGAAGGCGGGTCAAGTGGTCATGGAGCTACTGTCCGGATTTATGTGGACGGGAATGAATTGTTTCCTCAAGGGGCTTCCAGTGCTTTTGGTAATGATTTATATCAGGATTATGTAAACAGTGCTTTTGTGTTGAGTATTTTAGAGGTTTCACGTGATTCATGGGACATGCTCTGGAACGGAGCAAATATTATAGGAAAAGACGTTGGTAGTATTGCTCCTATTGTGGAAAGAGCGGTTTTCATCGTAAACCTGGGAGCAAATGTTGCCGGAACAAACGCCTACAAAAAATCCCCTCAGCTGGTGAAAGTTTCAAATGAAACTGACTGGCCTGATGAATAATTCTGTTTAAGAGCCCGTTCCTCTGAGACCGGAACGGGTTCACACCGCCGAAGGAGCGGGCAGGTCACTGAGCGGAGCCGAAGTGTACTTCCGCATCCGTCGCAGTAGTTCTCTTCTTCCGGAATAGGATCGGTGGGAACCAGTTCCGCTGCGGTGACCACTGAGCAGAGGAGAACCGCTGCCCCGGCTTCCTGTGTAATAATATTCCCGGACAATCCAAAAGAACCAACCCCGGACCGGGCAGCCAAATAGCGATGAGACAGGGTCGGCATCATGTCGAGCCCATCAAGCGGTGTATCTTTTCGATAATTAAGATTCGCGGCCACAGCAACAGAAGGGATCTTTTTCAACTCCAGGTAAGACGCGATAAACATCGCGATTCCGCTTGAAAGGAATTCTACCTGAAAAATATTCCGTTCAAGTGAGCCATGATCCTTTTTACTGAGATAGGGATCAATGAGACCGGCATCCAGGGGCATGGCAAAGGTGAGAGCCGATTTGGCACCGGGCAGTATATACGTAAGGTCTGTAGATTCCGGCCCGTCTTTGAGCGTATCAACCGTAGAAATTCCTGCTGCAGCAGCCCCATGTGCCATTGCCATTTCGATTAGTAAATTACTTAATTCTTTCATAGTTCAAAACCTCTTTATAACAATATTTTTCTTTGAGAAACATCTATACCAAGTAACCGCGCCAGGTTGCCGCCGAACATTTTAGCCTTATCTTCTTCAGTGATGGCAGGGTATCCATATTGTTCCTGCATATCTTCAGGAATTTGAAAATCAACCAGTCCTTTTACTGCTCCCAAAATCTGGGCGCCAAACCCGGCGTAATCCGTTCCCCAGGTAATTTTATCGGGCCTAACGAATCTCATTGCCTCACCAAGGAGCCGGGCGAATTTTCGCGGAGCAGTTACGGCCCAGGGAACAAGAAGGCTCATGCAGATATAAACATTGGGATGACCCATTGCCACCATATTCAGCACATCCCCATAGGGATAGCCCATATGAAACGCGTTGATTATTAGTCCGGGAAAATCACGAGCGACATCGTCCAGTTGTGCGGGATGACAATATTTGCTCTTCCCGGGCGGCACCCAGGACATGCCGGTGTGAACATCCAGAACTATGCCAAGCTCTTCCGCTTTTTCATAAAAAGGCCACAGTTCCGGATCATTAATATACGTATCTTCCGGTGAATAATATTTAAATATCTTAGCTCCTTTTTCTTTTACCCAATACTCAAGCTCCCAGACGGCATTTTTTACTCCACGGTTTTTTATGGGAGATAAATTAGGCTGATATATAAACCGGTTGGGGTTTGACTCTACGATTTTAGCCATATCTCCATTGGTATGCCACCTGCTTGTGTACCCGGTTGTGTCCATCATTGATTCGGGAAGAAGGCAGGCCATATCCACCCCGTATTTATCCATTGTACGGATAATATTTTCAGGGTCCGGATTTTTTTGCAGTTCCCACTCTTCTATGCCTTCAAGAACAGGGGTAAGCATATGAGGCGGAGCTCCGGTCATAAGAGGCCTGCGTATATTATCAATAGCCCGCCACCACATCTGTACCCCGGGAAAGTGATTCACCGCTTCAATATTGCCGATGAGGTGGCACTCGGGGTCTATTTTAAAATAATTATCCAATTTATTCATTGCTGCTTCTCCTTAAAATATCATTACAATAGTATTAAAAAATATTAAATTTGAGGAAGGCCCTCAAGTTTCGCTTTAAACCTGTCTACCTTCTTTGCCAGTTTAGGAGTGTTAAGCCACAGTTCAGGGTAGAGCTTTTCTTTTCCCACAACAGGATTAACAGAACAGCGGGCCCAGTTCGCTGTCATAAGATCCATGTAGCATCGCTGGCACCGGGAACATTTTACAATATCACCAACACGGCCTTCGTTTACTTTGGCCGGCCAATAGGGGTCCGCAATAGACTGGCGGCCTAAGGAGATGATGTCGGTATCGCCCGATGATATTGCTCCGGCGGCAGTTTCAGGATTGATAAAACCAGGGGTAATTACGGGCAGCCCGCCCGATGCCTTTTTAAAACCGGGTGCCCACCGGGTAAAGTTATCTTCACCATCAGGGGCGAACGCGGCTCCCGGATTTTCATATGAGCCCTGGGAAACATTGAAAAAGTTCGCGCCGGCGTTTTTACACCATTCCACAACTTTGATTATTTCTTCATGAGTAATCCCGCCCGGCATAAGCTCATCTCCGGAAAGACGCACGCCAAAGGCTTTACCCGGTCCAATTTTCTTCCTGGTTTTTTCAATGATATTCAGTAAAAAACGCGCCCTGTTCTCAAGGCTGCCGCCATAGTTATCATGACGCCTGTTGGACCTGGGTGAGAGAAATGAATGAAGAAGATACCCGTGGGGTATCTCCTTCTATAACATGGAGCAGGTCCGGAGCCCGCTGCGCAAGCAGTTCTTTTATTTTTGGCAGCAGAGTATAATACTCTTCATCATCCATATTGCGCAGCACATCAAAATCGGAAAACATCTCCGCTATTTCAGGAGCCAGGCGGCGAACCTGTTTTTCCCAGCCTTTGTTTAATGTTCTCAGGTCAACTTCAAGCGGTATTGCCGACGCGCCGCCTGCGGGACAATCGGATGATTCAGCATGAGGATGTCCCTGCCATCCCCACCCGGGACTCAATTGCATAAAAATTTTACATTTATTATATTCGTGAATGAGATCGGTCAATTCACTGTGATAGCGATAGTGCCGGTTGTCGGTAAAGAGTGAGGGGTTTAATGATTCCGATCCCTGCCAGCGGTGGGGATTCATAACAGTACATTCTGTTATAAGAAGTCCAAACCCTCCCCGCGCCCGCATCGCGTACCACGCGGTATTTTGATCACTATGATATCCATTAGGGCCGGTATACCCCATATTCATCGGAGCCATTGCGATCCTGTTTTTTAAAGTGATCTCACCAATTTCGATTGTTTCAAATAATGTTTCGTAATTCATTGTTGTCTCCTTTAATTAATATGCCGATTATGTTCGAGCCAGACGGATCAATTCACCAATAGATTTAATCTTCTGTTCCTTCGTATTAAAAGGAAACCCGCTTTTATATTTTCGAAAATTAGTTTTAAAAGAAAAATCCGCCCGGGATAATTTTTTTTCCCCCTTAACCATTTTACAATACAGCTTGCCTGCTGATTCCTGGTTGTTGATTCCCGCTGCTGATGCAGCCGCAGCGATTTTTCCGGTAGCAAGTCCACCGGAAATCCCTTCACCAAGAAATTTAGTAAAACCGCCCGCGTCTCCGGCAAGGAGAACCCGGCCTGTTCCAAGATGGAACATGTTTTTCCGCGCGGGCATGGACCACATGCATCCGTCTTTACGAACCATGTTTTCTATTTTGAGATTATGCTTTTGTTTTAACAAATCGAGAAAATTATCCCGCTCCTCCGAATGGTTCATGCCCCGGGCGGCATTGGTATCGACAATAACATTTCCATTTTTCCAATACGCGGCAGCACCTAACATAATGCATGAACCTATTTGGTATGTATCGGCGCATTCACGGGTTCCAAGCTTTTCTGTCCTGGTACGGCAGGGACAGGGAACCAGGGCCAGGTGTTCACTGGTGTGATTAAGGATATAATCATGCGCTTCTTCAGATGCCAGCACTTCCTGGTTCGCTTCTATAGCTGTTTCTACGGGAATTACCCGCGCCCCTGATTCTAAGCACTTACTTTATTTTATTTATTAAAACTCTTTACATTTTTCTTACATTCAACGATTAATACATAGACTTTTGTATAAAACAGACAGGGACATCAACAATGACCAGCAGTGCCAAACATTTAAAAATCTCCGAACTTTCGGCTCTCACCGGTATATCGATACCCACAATACGGTTCTATATTAAAGAAGGACTTATGCCGGAACCAATCAAAACAAGCAAAACAATGGCATATTACACCCAGGATCATGTGGACCTGCTTGAAGAAATCAAAACATTAAAAGAGCAGGAATCCCTGTCGATTAAAGATATCAAAAGCAGGCTTAAAAACCGTATTAAACCGGCAAAAAAGGCCAAACCGGAAACACTGCACACGAACCAGCGGGAAGATATTCTCAATTCAGCTACGCACCTTTTTAGAGAGCACGGGTATGAAACCACGAGTATTACGGATATCGTTGAGCATTCCGGAATTGGCAGAGGGACCTTTTATACGTACTTTAAAAATAAAGAAGAACTTTTTCTTGAATGTTCCGACAGAGTGTTCCTGGAAATCGATAAAGGATTTAGTAAAATAACAGAAGAGAAAAATATTGAGTTAAAATTAATTAAAAGAGGACTCTTTTTCTTTCAGCGGTTTCGCCGGATAATAGACATGATGAACCAGGTTCGAGGTTCTTCATGGGGCTCTAAAAAGGTCTACAATAAAAAATTTAAACAGATACTCAACAATCTTTTGGATCCAATCATAAAAGATATTTCAGAGGGTATTGACAATGGAATATTTCGAGATATTGACCCTTCACTGGGTGCCCATATTATGGTTGGCCTTGCAGACTATTGTTCGTTTTTATATCGATATGGAGACCTGCTTAAAAGTTCAATATCTCAGGATGAAACTGAAACCTTTGTTCAATATCTCTTAAGCTTTGTTTTCAACGGCATCAATAATAGTATTACCTTAGAAAAAGAACTGAGCTCAAAGATAAGAGATTTTCATAAGGAAACCAGATTTTCTTCAATAATTATTGAAGAGAAAAGTGAAGAGGATAAGAGGTTAAGGCAGATAAAAGTCGCGGCAATCAATCTTTTTAAACACAATGGATACAACAATACCTCGGTTTCCGATATTGTGGAAAAAGCGAAAGTTGGAAAAGGTACATTCTACGAATATTTTCCCAACAAAGAAGAGCTGTTCATCCAATGTGTTGATATGATCTTCTATTCAATTTATACCGATGTCCATGAACCCATTAGAAATGAAACCGATATAATCAAACGTTTGCGAAAACGCGTGTTTTATTTTATTGAATCCTACCCCAAATGGATCGATATTATGAACATCATCAGGGGCGGCTTTGTGGGCGCAAACTCTAACTTAACTGAAAAATTATCGGACGTATTAAAAAAGATTACCAATAATATTGCCGAAGATATTAGCACAGCCATTGACAATGGAATTATGCCGCCTGTTAATATTACTATAGCCTCGTATATAATTATGGGCGCGGCTGAGTATAGCGCGTATCTCTATCATACCGGCAGTTATGACCCGGAATTGTTTATAGATTCTTTAATGGATATATTGATCAATGGTCTTAAAGGAGCAGAAATATGATTATATATTGCTTGCGAGTAATTATCGGTTTAATAGAAGTGTTGATAAAACCGGGACGGTTGGAGCCCTTAGAGACTTCTATTATTAAACGATGGGTTTTATTAAGTGACTGTGACTTTAACCTGCACTTAAATAATGGGAAGGTGCAAACCAGTATGGATTATGGCCGCAATGACCTGCTAATACGCGCGGGGCTGGTCAAGCATGTCATCAAGGAAAAATGGAGACCCATGGTGGGATCTTCTATCATCACCTATAAAAAATCTCTGGCTCTTTATAGTTTATATGAACTTCATACAAAAATCAAATGCTGGGATGAAAAATGGGTCTATTTGGAACAATCAATTTATCATAAAGGTGCACTGGCTGCACAGGCCTATATTAAGGCTCTGCTGCGAGGCCCTAACGGGAATGTCCCTCCTGCGGAATTAATAAAAAAGCTTGGCATTGAAATTGACTCTCCTCCGATTCCGGAAGCTATTATACAATGGAATAAAGTGGTACAATGAAGAAAACAGCAATTTATTGATATCTCCGAAACGTGATATCCACATCCGAATCATTTGATTTTAAATTGATTAATAAAAATTTTACATCATTATTTAAAAAATAGATCTCTTTTTTTGTGCTTATTACCGCATGGACAGGCCGTTGATTTAATCTCGCGGCATTCTTTGAATTAACACTTTTCTTCTTACGAATATCAATATATGAAGGCTCTCCCGGTTTATAAAAAGATACTTTTTCCCGCGCTTTCGTCTTTTTGTTAATAAGATAAGCAACTTTAACATTTCCTTTCAAATCAGTGATATATTCATGGTAATACTTCTCATATTCATTCCACATGATTCTCCTGATTTCAGACTCCTTATTTGTTACCTGTGTCACATTTGGACTTATTTGCCTTTTAACAAAAAAATCACGTATTCTATGCTTAATAACAACAGTATCCTGTTTAACCGACATAATTTTATATTGATGATCAAAAGTAAGAACAATGTCTTTATACTGGTATTTCACCATAAAATCCATAAAATCATCCGGCTGAGGATTCTTATGCAAAAAAATAATATTCTTATTTTCATATTTGAGATTGTCTAGAGCGTTTTTCTCAAATTCACAGGATGAAATAAAGAATTTGCAGCATACAGAAGAACAACCGGCATTGAATAACAGGCTAACGCAAACACAAACTTGAAGGATGATCATTTTTTTATTTATCATATATTCAGATTCCATTGTACGATTAGATTTGTTAATTTCTTTATTATAATAAATCCAGTATATCAAAAACCGCTTTCGCGAGTTTTTCTATTGTATAGGGTTTCTGCACAAACCCCCGGAGACCCAGCTTTAAAACTTTTTCAACCCGTTCATCCTGTTTAAATCCCGATGTCATCAATACTTTTACTCCGGGTTTAATCTTCTTCATTTCAAGATAAGTCTCTTCGCCGGACATTTTAGGCATGACCATATCAAGAATCACCAGCTTAATAGCATTTTGATACTGCTTAAATAACTCTATCCCGGTAATGCCGTCTTCAACCTGGATAACGTCAAAGCCGCATTCCTCCAGAATAGTCCGTGCTGTTTCACGGATAATCTCATCATCTTCCACCACCATGACCAGGCCTTCACCTTTTTTTATCTCAACTTCTTTTTCCCCGATCTCTTCAATTTCATCACTGCCCAGTACAGGAAGATATATATTAAATGTTGAACCATGCCCAATTGCCGAATAGAGGTCTATAAACCCGTTATGCTGCTCAATAATATTATATACCATGGCAAGGCCCAGTCCGGTTCCCTTGCCCGGGGGTTTTGTTGTATAAAAAGGATCAAAGATCTTTGCTTCGGTTTTTTTATCCATACCCACACCGGTATCCCTGACAGATAAGACCCAGTATTCTCCATCAGAGGCCCTGGGATGAGAGGCGCGAAATATTTTATCGGAAACAATTTTTTCAATTGCAACACTCAGCTTCCCTCCCTGCTTTTCCCCCTCTTCCCTCATAATTGTCATGGCGTGAGAGGCATTAACGCACAGGTTAAGCAGCACCTGTTCAATCTGTGTAAGATCGGCTCTAACCATTGCTTTTTCATCATACTGTTCAGGCAGCAGCTCAATGCTTTTGTCAAAGGCATTGGCGCATATTTTCATTACATGTTTGATTGTCTCCCGCAAATCAACAGGGACCAGCGAGGTTTCCTGTTTTCGGGAAACAGCCAGAAGCTGCTGTACCATATCAGCAGCACGCTGTACCGATTCATTCATGGCATTAAGCAATCTTTGTATGTAATCTTTGCCTACAGGTTTCGAATTTTTAAACTTATGGATCAAGACCGAAAGGGGAGCGGAAATTCCTCCCAAAATATTATTAAAATCATGGGCCAGGCCGCCGGAAAGAGTTCCAATGGTATCCATCTTTTGAGTCTGCCGCAGCTGCTGTTCTTTCTTCTCCAATTCACTAATATCATCAAGCCGGATAACAAGCCCCTGTACCCCTATGGAAGTCAGGGGAAACAGGGATATATTATAATATACAGTTTCTTCTTCAGGTCTTACAAGCCCCTCTGCTTCTTCAAATATTTCCCGGTGAAACTCCTTTGGAAATTTTGAGCGAATAACCTTCTTATATTCCGATTTAAATTTTTCAAGCTGGGGAACCACTTCCCAGAATTTTCTGTCTATTGCCTGCTGCGACCGGACCCCGGTAATGCTTGCGGCCGCGTTATTCCACTCAGTAATACGGCCCTCATCATCCACGGCAATAAGCATGGAAGGCATTGAATCAATTATATTCCTGAGATATATCCGAATATTCTCTTTTTCCTGTTGGGCCTTTATCCGCTCCGAAATATCACGGGATATACCCACAATACCAATAGCCTTCATATTAGAATCCCGGATAAAGGAAACTTTTGATTCTACCATGAACGTTGAGCCATCCTTCCGAACCTGCTCAAGCTCAAGTACAATATTCCTCTCCGGGTCTGCCGTCCCCTTCTCTTCCAGGGCAATCTGCTCCAGGTACGTCTCTCTCAACCGTACATATGAGTCCGGCGTATTCAACCTGTCAAGAGGAGACTTCATTGCCTCCTCAACGGTATACCCATACATGGTCTTGACAGAAGGACTGATATACATAAAAGCAAGATTCATATCCGTTGACCAGATCAGGTCTGTAACAGTATCGGCAAGAAGCCGATAGCGATTTTCACTCATTGCCAGTTCTTCTTTTGAAACGGTCAGTTCATAGTTGGTCTCTTCCAATTCCCGCATGGTAGACTGGAGAACAATATTTTTTTCCTCTATTTCCGCAGTCCGTTCCCCCACCAGCTCCTCCAGGTGGTCCCGGTGATCCTTTAAAGCTTCCTGTGCCTCTGCCAGCAGATTCCGCTCGTGTACCAGCCTCCCCTGTTCGGTCTCCATTCCTTCTTTATACTGTTCCCGTACCGATTCATAATGATACGTAATAAAAACAACCACCAGCAGTGTTGCGATATGGCGTGAAATAAAGTTATACGCATAGGGATAAGAATCAAAAAAGGAACCGGGATTAAGAAAGAACAAAAGCGTAAAAATAAAGTAACTCATAACCCATAAAAACCCTTCTTTTCTTCCCATAAGAAAAAAGATAAACGGAGGTGTGGTGATTATCCAGATGCTGGCGTATCCCTCAACGGCCCCGGTTTTAACCCAGTAGAGCAGCAGCAGTTCCAGAAAAAAGAGTGTTATTCTGAATATATTTTTTCCGTTTTTGAGTCTTCGCAGGATAAGAATAAAACCGGTTAAAAGACCAACCATAATAAGATCGGAGATGCCGTAGATGTACATCCCTTTCCTCATCTGTTCCATTCCAAAAAAAATCAATGGTATAATAATCAGGATTTGGAATATTACAAATAATTTCCGCCGTCCTCTTTCCTCTATGCTGAGCTCTTTTCTTATATCTTCTCTGGCAAGAAAAGCACTAAAAAAGGAACGTAATGAATATTTTGATTTTTCCGGTTCCATATTCCTGAATTATAAGGGAAAAAACATACGGCGTCAAGGTTATTTACCTGCCGGGAATAAACAAAAAAATAAGTACGATATAAAAATTTCATTCAAAGGTCAATACTCTAAAATGTACCTTTTAACCATTGAGTAACTTCTGCAAAATATTTATCCCGTATTGATTTTGGAGAAAGAGCAAGATCGTGCAGGCCGTCATTAATAACAACCTGTTTTACATTTGCCCCAATACCCCCAATATATTTTGCCATATGTTCCGGGTTAAGAACACAGTCCGAAACAAAATAATGCGATTCCATATTTTTTACCCGGGCGCCTCTTTTGTCCGAGCGAAGCAAAAAAACAGGACACTTAATATCCAATCCTTTTTGCACTTTTTTTTGCCCAATTCTAACAGCACGCAAAAAGCTGTTATATACGGGAAACTCTCCAACACTTTTCCAATCAGTGTCAAAATCCCAGAGCCCGTCTTCATAAATATCCCGTTCCTTTTTATCTTCAATATTGTAGTCCTTATGAAGCGAACGGGCGTAATTCGGGTCAAGCCCCTTGGGGGATTGAGAGCCGGGGAACAGTTTTCCCATGAGATATAACAATTTAATCGCGATATTTTTAGTAAACCAGTCTTCATTTATATCGTACCAGGGCGAGTTTAAGAGTAAGCCGTCAATGAGATTATCGTTTCTTCGTTCGTGGGTATATAGAGAAGAGATTAACCCTCCGGTAGAATGGCCATTCAGAACAAGCAGAGAGTGTCCGTCTCTCTCCCGAATAATTGAGACTGCTTTATCGATCTCTTCAAAGTATTCAGACAGGTCTTTACAGTGATTTGGCTGCTGGTGATCCATAAGGGATCTGCCGTATTTTCTTAAATCAAGAGAATAAAAATCATAGCCTGCTTTAATAAAAACTTCTGCTAATTTATCATTGAAAAAATAATCCGCGAATCCATGAATATATAATACTGCTTTTTTGGTTTTCGATTTTGCTTTTTTTGAAACAAGGACAGCATGAGTTTTGCCTTCATAATCATCATTTAGTTCTATGGTTTCTTGCATAAAGCCGTCTAAAACGTCATTTTTCATGTTGTTTCACCTTTAGCTATTAGTATTTTATTTTTGAAGATACTCCGGTATTATTATCGTGTCAAGAGTAATTATTATTAAAACTTTCCATGAATCCCTATGTTGAAGGTTCTGCCCGGCATGGGAGTAAGCCCATCAGGAGCGGTATTTTTTGTTCCTATTATGTTAAGGGCCTGGAACTGAAGGTTTAAGCCATAAGGCAGCGGCAAAAGGACGTTCATGTCCAGGAAGACTCCCCCGCCGTGATACGTGCTGGTGGAGCTATTGGTATTGTAATCTTTTACCCATTTTACAATGACCGCAGCAGTAAGGTTAGCCAGCGATTCCGCTGTATAGCTTGTAATAACGTTCGTTTTCATGGAGGGTGTATTTTCAATCTTTTTATCATCCTGGTCCCGCACCCTGGCGTAGGAATAGTTCCCAATTAATCGCAGGTTTTTTATTGGGATTGCCTGTATTTCAAATTCACCTCCCAACGCGGTTACAGTACCGGACTTATTAAAATAGATATCGGTTGTAGCAGCGTCAACTCTTTTCTCTTTCACGAGCATGTCTTTTGTGATGTTATAAAACCCGCTCACTGAAATAGATATCTTTTCGGCATCAAAGGTAACAGCCAATTCATTGGTGTGAATTACTTCGGGATTGAGGTTTTCATCCAGGGAATAGATAATTCCATTTCCGTTATCTGTCGCTACCAGGGCTGCCTTTTCTTCATTATGGCTGTACGCGTCCTGTCCCGGAGCTTTTAAAGCGGAGCCGTACATGGCTTTTATATTTATCTCTTTGGTGAGTTTTTGAACCAGGGCAAAGCGGGGCGACAGGTTGTAGTATGTTTTCCCGGCATGATAGCCGTTGTCGGAGCGGACACCTGCCGTAAGGATCATCCCTTCAAGAAAGTTTTTTATCATATAGCGGCCCTGGAGGTATGCTGAATAGATATGAGCTTTTTTGCTGTAGAGCTGCGTATAATCCGTATTGGTCTGTGACTCTATTGTCCATGCCTTAGACTTCTGCTGCCACCTGATGTCGTAATTAATACCAACGATAAAACCCAGGGAATCAAAAATATCCCATGAAACTTCAGCTAA
>JAAENB010000698.1 GCA_024224995.1 bacterium
AACTTGATCCGCCCGATGATGTCTTATCCTTCTTGTACTGCTCCAGGTTAAGATCAAAGCTTATGAGGTTCCCATCCCGTTCCACCTCGATTGATAATTTTGATCCATTTTTAATGCCTCCCCATAATCTCATGAGGGTCTCCGTACTGTCTATCTTGTGCCCGTTAATTCCCTTGAGGATATCCCCGCTCCTGGCTCCCATCATGTAAAATAGATTATGGGGCTTTACCCTGATGAGCCGGTATCCTTCTATCTTGCCGTTCTTGCGGTATGGCCCGGCCCGGAGTCCCTGCATGGCCTTGTCCATATTGTTCAATTCTTTCTGCTGAGTTTCCGCCTTGTTGTTATTTTGCGATATTCGCTCCCCTGGTGAACTTGATCCGCCCGATATTGCATCACCCTTTACAGTAACTTCAAAGGTTATGGATTTCCCGCCCCGTTCCACATCGATTATCAATTTTGATTGATCTTTAATGGTTCCCCATATTCTCGCGAGGGTTTCCGGACTATCTATCTTTTGCCTGTTAACTCCCTTGATTATGTCCCCTCTCCGGAATCCTATCTTGTAAAATATATTATGGGGCCTTACCCTGATGAGCTGGTATCCTTCTATCTTGCCGTCCTTGCGGTATGGC
>JAAENB010000699.1 GCA_024224995.1 bacterium
AGCCAAACCGGTAATAAGTCTTTCCACTCCCGCAGGCACTGCCATTGATGAAAACAACGGGGCCGGGGTTGTGAGGGTAATACTTTCCAAAACCTATCACAGCGACGTTACCGTGCTGCTTTCATGCAGCGGAAGCGCTTCCGCGGGAACTGATTATTCCGCGAACGCAACCACGGTTGTTATCCCGGCCGGGGAAACATCTGTTGATGTTTCCATTACCGGTATTGATGACTCCGTTAGTGAAGGGGATGAAAACGTAATTGTTGCTATTGACTCTGTTGTCAATGGTACGGAAGACGGGGTACAGCAGCAAACCATTACCATTACCGATGATGACGCTTCTCCCCAGGTTCAGTTTACCGCCACCTCGTCGAGCGGTACCGAAGCCGCCACTTCCGCTGCTATTGAGGTCTCTCTGTCGGCAGTTTCGGGACAGTCCGTTACTGTGGATTATACAGTCAGCGGAACGGCCACGGGCGGCGGAACAGACTATACCCTGGCAAACGGGACTGCTGCCATTGCGGCAGGCTCCACAACTGCAACGATGAGCGTTATAATCTCTAAAGATGTTCTTGAAGAAAGTGATGAAACCATTATTCTAACACTCTCAAACCCGGTAAATGCCTCCCTGGGTACAAATACGGTTTACACCTATACTCTTACCGACAACGACAGGAACGGCCCGGCTGTTACTTCTGCCGAATATTACGATTCCGATTCCGACGGGTATCTCGATCACTGTAAAGTGACCCTGGATGAAACAGTTAATGATTCCACCTTTGACGGGTATATCGATTCAAATACTCCCGGCAATGTTACCTCAAAATGGTCCGTTGCCGGATACTCCAATGTTCGCATTGACCCCGGCTACGCCGGTGATGTTGATAATGACACCGTGATATGGCTCACGTTTGATGAAAACGGAAGCACCTACGATACGGGGGCAACACCCGAGTTAACCGTTACCGATGCCTCTTTAAAGGATCTCGACTCGGGAAACTGTTATTTCAATACAAGCAACACTGCCTGTACAGACCAGACCGCTGCGGACCTTGCGGCGGACGGCGTAACCGAAACAGACAAAGCTCCCCCGGTTCTCGTTGATGCTGTGGGTTCTGTAAATTATGACAGGATTGTTGCAGCATTCAGTGAAGCTGTTGACGGTGACGGCGGTACCTGCGATACAAATAACCTTGAGCTCAGTGATTTTGCCTATACCAACACCAGCGGATGCAGCGCGAACTCCATAATTTCCATGAACGATATCAACGCCTGCGATGACAACTCTGTCACCATTGATCTCAATAAAAATTTTTCATTAGCCGATGCCGGTAAGGACACAATAAGCGCGGCGCTCTCATCCGTATTTGATTCGGCCAATAATTCTGCCGCCGCAAATTCCGTGGTCATTACCAACGCACGCGCCTCTGCTGCAGCATACTTTACCTTTAACGGGAACATTTTAGACAGCTCAGGGAATACGAATACTCTTACCTCCGGGGGAGACCCTGAACCGGCTACCGACAGAAACGGCAAAGCCAACAGAGCTTACTACATGCCCGGCGGTTTTGACGGCTACTTTACAAACACCGACACCGCCAGTTATTGTTTTCAATCGGAAATGACCTTATCTATCCGAATAAAAGCCGTTTATCCGGAGACTGATGCCGTCATCCTGTTAAAAGAGCGGTCGAATAATTGGTCTTATGCTTACTCTCTTGAAATGAAAGACAACAAAATGTACTCTAGTATCTGTGATACTGCGATGAAGCAGTACAACATTAGCAGCAGTACAATTCCCTCCAAAACGTGGGTCCACCTGGCAATAACCTGGAAGACCGGGGGCAAATTCCGGGCCTACATGAATGGAAAACCGGTACAGGAAATCAATGCCTCTTCCAATAATTTAATAACAGCTAATTCGGCAAAAGGAGGCTCTTTTTATATTGGGACAAATACTGCCAAAAAAGCGAGCTGGAAACAGAATACCTTTACTATTGACGATCTTCTAATGTATGAAAGGGAGCTTTCTCCTACGGAGATTTACGCGCTGTACCTTGCTCCGTAAGAGCCGGTCTTCGGCTCCGCTCAGACACCGGCCGGTTGGCCTGGAACTTTAGAAAACGCTAAAAAACTAAAAATAATAAAAAAAAAAAGCCAATCAAGGAGGTCATTCTGTCTATGAATAAAAAAAATCTTTTTATTAGATGCTTATTTTCTCTTCCAATTTATGCCGCCATTTCAATTGCATTAAGCGCCTGTTCCGACCAGGGCAGCTGGGATATCAGTATGGACCAGGCCGGCAGGTTAAGAGAAGCCAAACCGGTAATAAGTCTTTCCACTCCCGCAGGCACTGCCATTGATGAAAACAACGGGGCCGGGGTTGTGAGGGTAATACTTTCCAAAACCTATCACAGCGACGTTACCGTGCTGCTTTCATGC
>JAAENB010000700.1 GCA_024224995.1 bacterium
TATTGTGATCACGGGCATAGAAGGAACCAAAAATATACTGGTCAGCTAAGTTCTTTGCAGTAATTTAAACAATTACTCTTGCAATAGTCACAAATAAGATATAGAATATATATTTTATAAAAGAAATTTGGTAGTGCTACACAAGTAATGCTGAATGAGATTCAGTAAATTTGGAACCCTTTGAAATCAGCAACTCAGATTTTACTGAATGGGATTCAGCATTACTTGTGCAGCACTACCAGAAATTTGGTTTAAGCAAGCATAATCTGGTTTTCTGTTCAGTTTTTATAAGTACCTCATCATATATTTTGTACCATTTTGAATGAACTCTTTTCTTTTAAATTCATGGCACTGAATATAAATTATGGTGCAAAACTTTTGCTGAGGTACTTATTTGTTCTGTGCAGTTTTTTTTGGTGTCCTGTGCCATGTAAGAATCAGAATTTTAAAATGCCCCCTCGCAAACGGGGCAGACCGGTCTCAGCCGATGAGAAGCAGATGGCTGTCAGAGTGTTTTCACGCTGTGACGAA
>JAAENB010000701.1 GCA_024224995.1 bacterium
CGCGTTGCTCAAACAGTCCTCACAACCCAAAGAGCCCATACTACTTCCAGGCCAGATGCAGCTCGCAATACTATTTTGTTTCTGACGTATTTTTTCCCCGCCGGGGCGGGGTCCGCTGCTCTTAAGAGACTAAATTGTGTTTTTGAACGGGTCCAAAACCGATCCCCTCCCCCTTCTCAAGGGGGAGAACGACCATGCTTTTACACTACAATAACGCGGAGTGTTATTCGGTAATTTTATTAAAAAGTCCTTTTGCGGTATCTTTGAGCCCTTTCGCGGTATCTTTAAGGTCTTCTCCGGAAGGGGTTTTGCTTTTCCCTGTTTGAAGGGTGTCTGTTGCGTTGTAAAAAGAGCGGATCTTTTTAAAGACCGCTGTTTCTTCAACAGCTTTCAAGAGCCCTGCCTGTTCAGCGCACTGGAATGATACCTTAAAGACCATTTTAGCCATGGCGACTTTTCGGAAAATGCCCAATTTTGCCTTTGAAGATGATTCACAATATTCTTTAACCGATGCGATTTGTTCTCCCAGCGATTTTCCCTGGTCTTCATTTTCACTTAATGTATCTAATCGAGCCATTGCTTTTTTGCTGCCCTCTTCGCCCTGCCCGCATTCCAGGTAGGCCCTGAGCAGTTCGGTTTCAGGAGAGACAAGGCCGGCATTTTCAACAACATCTAAAAAACGTCCGAGAGACTCATTTCCTTTTTTATCTTCGCCCCGCTTAAAATAACAGAGGCTCACGGACCCGTGGGAAATTCCTTCGAATAAGGCCGTAAGGTATTTGAGCTCTTCAGGAGTAAGGGTTACTCCTCCGGCCGACAGTACATCAAAAATTGCAGTGAAATCTTTTTTATTATCGGGAGCAGCAAAAACTATTTCCGTTTCTTTTGCGGCATAATCACAAAGCTCATTCGTGGCAAATACATATGACTTAAGCGCGTGAAACGGTACGGCATTCTTCTTTTCTTTCAAGGCATCGGGATCGGTTCTATAGGCCTCATAAAGAATAATCTCCGGAGGTATTGGAAGCGGCACTTTTGGATGAAATTTCAGCAGTGCCAGGTAGAACATTATTCTCGCGTGTTCCTCGTTCGCGTCATAACCGGCGCTGGTCTCTTCTCCCAGCAGAATAGGGAGGATGGGTTTGATATTCTTATCATTGCCCGACCGGATCAGCTCGGCGCCTGTTTTTTTAAGCTTTAACAGGTGAGTAGCCGATTTCAGGAGCTCAAGTTTTGAAAGCCCTTCTCCCGACTCTTCTCCCGCGATCATTTTCATAATGGCATCTTTCGCGGCCTTAAGATCCGCGTCACTTCCCGCGTCGGCAATTGCCGCTTTTGCTCCTACGTATAGATGAACTTTAAAATTGTCGACCTTTGCTTTGATCCGTTCATCATCAACCTGCTTTTTCTTCTTGCAGTTGCCGGATATCAATGCTACCGATACGACTAATACTAAAACAAGAGACAGCTTTTTTAATGGCAGCTCCGTAATAGTTTTCCAAAAGTCTTTAAATTTCATGTATACTCCTCCTGGTATTATTTCTGAGTTGATATAGTACAATACTGTTCAAAAATTTCAACCCTTTTTCTATTTATCGATCCCTTACATTGTTTATTATCGCAAATAATCATAGAATTCTTCTGGACATAGAGTTTGAAATAGTATACTATTCTTTTTATGAAACAACATAATTGTGGGAAAAAAAATTACTATTGCCTGAGCGAAGAAGCTGCTGGGAATAAAGATTGAGTACTAAAACCTCTCTCTTTCTTTATGTTCTTTACTTTTTTTAAATTAATTCTTTTATACTGTCACACTCCCTACACCGGATGGTATAAGTGTATGAGTATAATTAATAAGGAGTACACAAATTATGAACTATACAACAGTCATAACAGAAGTTACACCCGAAAAAGTAGGAATTATAAAATTAAATATGCCCAACAAGCGGAACGCCCTTTCAATCCGGATGAGATATGATATATCAACATGTCTGGAAGAATGGGAGGATTCGGAAGAGGTGAGTGCCGTTGTTTTTTCCGGTGCGGGAAAAGCATTTTCTGCCGGATTTGATCTTAAGGAATTTGGTGAACCCGGGAAGTTAAAAGAGATTTACGAGTCATCCGCCAAATACCACAGAGCTGTATGGAATTTCTCAAAACCAACAATTGCCGCTATCCATGGCTACGCATTTGGAGGCGCGTTTGACCTCGCAACACTTTGTGATTTGAGAATTACCGCACAATCAACAACATTTGGTCACCCGGAAATTAAATTTGGCGCGCCGCCACTGTACACCCCTCTCAGGTGGATCGTTGGCATGGGAATAGCACGAGATCTTTGTTTAACAGGCCGTAAATTTGATGAAAATGAGGCACTGCGTATTGGACTGGTGAGTGAAATAGTAAATGAAGAAGAACTTGAAAATCGTGCTTTAGAGATAGCAAAAGAAATAATAACAGCACCAATAGAGGCATTACGGATTACAAAAAAATATATGGTTGAAAATGCCGGTTTGGGATTTGAGGAATCATTTGTAAACGAACATGATAAACCGTTTGAGACTTCAATTATAAAACAGGAAGAATTTTTAAAACTTAAAAAATAAATAGAATGTAACATTTTTTGTCCGGTTTGTGATGATACACAATACATTCGTTTACCATCACAAATCAAGCATTTTTGAAAAAAATAGAATTTTTGATAGACAAATATCACCCTCCTGCATTACTGCCATAACACAAATTATCTATTTCCAGGGAAAATAAACTATGCTACACGCAAATAACATAACGCTGGCTTTTGGCAAGCAGCCGCTCTTTAAAGAAGCAAACATCAAATTCCGGCCGGGAAACTGCTATGGTCTCATTGGCGCGAATGGGTCAGGAAAATCAACGTTCCTCAAAGTACTCTCAGGAGAACTTGAGCCCAACGAGGGAACGGTTCTTAAAGAGCCAAATGAACGGATAGCCATACTTCGCCAGGATCACTTTGCCTTTGATGACTACCTCGTCCTTGACACCGTTATCATGGGTCACATGGAAATGTACACCACACTGAAAGAACGAAACGAGATCTATTCAAAAGAGGATTTCTCCGATGAAGACGGTATTCGAGCTTCGGAGCTGGAAGAAATGGTAGAGGAGATGAACGGCTATGAAGCGGAAACCGATGCCGCGAAACTCTTATCGGGTTTGGGCATTAAAGAAGAGCTTCATGAAAAAAAGATGAAGGATCTTGAAGGCGGCGAAAAGGTCAAAGTTCTTCTTGCCCAGGCGATTTTTGGCAACCCCGATATTTTGCTTCTTGATGAACCCACAAACCACCTTGACATTGAATCCATAAACTGGCTTGAGGATTTCCTTTATAACTTTAACAATACCGTTATTGTTGTAAGCCACGACCGTCACTTTCTCAACAAGGTCTGCACGCATATTGCTGATATCGACTTTGGAAAAATTGAGGTCTATGTTGGCAACTATTCATTCTGGCAGCAGGTTAGTGAAATTGCCGTAAAGCAGAAGACCGATGAAAACAAAAAGATAGAAGATAAACGCGCGGAACTGAAACAATTTATTGAACGGTTCAGCTCTAATGCCTCAAAAGCCAGGCAGGCAACTTCGCGTAAAAAACTTCTTGAGAAGCTCACGATCAATGACATAAAGGTTTCCTCACGAAAATATCCGTTTATTGAATTCAAACCCGGCAGGGAGAGCGGCAAATCTATTCTTGAGATAGAGAACTTAAGCAAAACAATTGATGGAGAAGTTATCCTTAAAGATTTCAGCCTCCTGGTGGGTAAAAAAGATAAGATTGTCTTTTTATCGCACAGCCACGTGGTGCAGACGACTCTTTTTGATATATTATCGGGCAAGATAGAAGCGGATTCGGGATCATACAAATGGGGAGAAACCATAAGCAGGTCATACTTTACCAAAGACAGCAGTTCTTTTTTTGAAGATGACATGAGCGTATTAAAATGGATCGGCCAGTTTACGGAGAGCACAGATGAGTCATACGCGAGAGGTTTTCTCGGCCGTATGCTCTTTACCGGTGAAGACTCACTCAAAAGTGTCAGGGTTCTCTCGGGTGGAGAAAAAGCCCGGTGCATGTTTTCCCGCATGATGCTTTCGGGCGCCAACGCGCTTATGTTTGATGAGCCTACAAACCACCTGGATCTTGAAGCAATTACCTCGCTGAATAAAAGTCTTATTAAATACCCGGAGGTGATTCTTTTTTCATCTCACGATCATGAATTTATTAATACTGTGGCAACCAGGATTGTAGAAATAACCCCCACCGGCGTTATTGACAGAACAACGTCCTTTGATGATTACATTAACAGTGAGGACATTCAACGGATTAGAGACGAACACTATCACGGACACTACAGCATGGTGCTGTAAATATGTTCGAGGTTCAAGGTTCAAGGTTCGAGGTTTTTTGCCGCAGGGCGGTTTTTGAAAAGTTGTTATGAACTAAAACGC
This sequence comes from bacterium, assembly GCA_024224995.1. The sequence goes on from JAAENB010000701.1 coordinate 4,489, forward strand.
GGGACACAAGAAAAAATGAATGATAATAATAATAATGAGTCATATTACACGCCGGAAGAAATTTCAGACTGTATAACACTACTTGAAACCTTGATCAATAATACTGATCAGTTCCTGAATATACCTGAAGAGCAAAGGGTCGCGCTTTTGAATGCGGCCGGAAGGCTTTCACGTCCAAATAGAGATGACCTTAAAAAGAGAAAAAAGGCCAGGAGACAGGCGGAACGCAAAGCAGTAACCAATTACGAACGCAAAGCCAGGGCAGCGACTGGCATCCGCAGCGCGAGAGAGGCCCATGTATTTACCGCTCCCCTGCAGATTTCTTCTGCCGATATGAACACAGACCATGAACAGCTTGAATTAAAATCCCCGCGCAACTGCTATGTCTGCAAAGCGGAATTCACCAAACTCCATTTTTTTTACGACTCCATGTGCCCTGCCTGCGCCGACTTTAACTATAAAAAGCGCTTTCAAACAGCCCCGCTTAACGGACAGGTTGCTTTAATTACGGGCTCTCGTTTAAAGATAGGATACCATTCAACACTGATGATGCTGCGCGCGGGTGCCACAGTAATTGCCACAACAAGATTCCCCGTAGACTCAGCCGCGCGCTTTTCAAAGGAACAGGATTACTCAGAGTGGAAAGACCGTCTCCATGTTTACGGCCTGGACCTCCGGCATACTCCCAGCGTTGAAATCTTCTCGAGTTTCATTGAACAGAATTACAACCGGTTGGATATACTTATCAACAATGCCGCTCAAACAGTACGGCGTCCTCCGGGCTTTTACTCTCATCTTATGGAAAATGAAACCAAAAATATAAACGAGCAGCCCCAAGAAGTCCGGCATCTTCTTAACCAGTACCGGGACTGCATGAAGCAGCTCGGTTCTTTCTCCGAACCAACGACCGAAAGTGAAGGCGGCGAAACGGCACTCCCCGTAACCTGGAACGGGAAAACCCCGGGAATTGGTCTGCGCTCATCTGCGGAACTTTCCCAGGTTCCTTATTCATATGATCACGCCCTTGCCGTGGAAAAGGTTTTCCCCCAGGGCAAACTGGACGCCGACCTTCAGCAGGTCGATTTGAGGGAAACAAACAGCTGGCGGCTCCGGCTTGGCGAAATACAAACTTCCGAGATGCTGGAAGTTCAGCTGGTTAATATTATCGCCCCATTTGTTTTATGCAACAGGCTGGTCTCTTTGATGAAGCGTGACAATACGGGTCAGAAACATATTGTTAATGTTACTGCCATGGAAGGAAAGTTCTACCGTTTCAAAAAAACCGACCGCCATCCCCACACGAATATTGCCAAAGC
>JAAENB010000702.1 GCA_024224995.1 bacterium
GACCGACCCAGTATAGCGGGGAAAAACAGGTCGGAAACTTGATAGTATTACGAGCTGCATCTGGCCTTGAAGTAGTATGGGCTCTTTGGGTTGTGAGGACTGTTTGAGCGGATGCGAATTCCGGAGCAATCCAAAGAGCCCATACTACTTCAAGGCCCGCGCACAAGCAAAATTTAGTTTCTTAAGAGAGAGGTGTATATTGTGTTTACCGGTTTAATCGAGGAAATAGGTTCTGTTAAAGGGGTAAAGCCTTCGGGAGAAGGGATTTTTTTGGAGATTGCTGCCCGCTCTGTTCTGGAAGGTTCGAAGATTGGCGATTCAATATCGATTAATGGCGCCTGTCAGACGGTTACGGAAATAGGCAGGGATTTTTTTGTTGCCTTTGTTTCAAAAGTTACCGCGTCAGTTACCACGCTCGGCAGTTTTTCACCCGGAAGTCCCGTGAACCTGGAACGGGCAATGCTGCCGGTGTCCCGCTTTGGGGGACATATTGTGCAGGGCCATGTGGACGGTACCGGCAAGGTTGAGAAATTGTCCCGGGATACTCATGGTCTGGAAGTTGAAATATCGCTTAATCCCGGTCTTGAAAAATATATTGTCGCGAAAGGATCAATCGCTGTTGACGGAATTTCACTTACTGTTGTTTCCTTAACGGAAAAGGGATTCACTCTCTATCTTATTCCCGAAACTCTGGATAACTCCATTATCAATGATTGGCAAACCGGGAGTGTGGTTAATATTGAGGTCGATATTTTAGCAAAATATGTTGAGCGGATGTTATTGGCTCAAGATGGGGGACCGGCCGGTGACGAAGCACGTAAGGATGCTGAACTAAAAAAGAAACTCATGGAAGAGGGGTATTTTTAAAAATGTCCTTCGGGATACATTTCCAGCAGGTCTTCCCTGGTTCGAATATCAAAAAAATTGTTTAAATACGTTGTATCAAATACAGCTGAAATAAATTCCGGGATGTTAAATAGAATAAATTCAATATTTGAGATTTTTGCCTGGTTCTTTGCTTTCATGAGTGAACCAACAGCAGAGGAATCGATTCGTTCCATGCGTGACAGATCAAAAGCAATGGTTTTTACTTTCCTGCTATAGAGTTCTTTGATTTGATTTTCAAACATTGATACATGTTCAATGTTAAATTTGTCTACCAGGTAAACAATAATCAGGTCATCGCTAACACTTTTTACTTCAATTTTCATAGCTTATAACTTATCCCATAGATTTTTTTCTTCAATAATATTAAAGAATTTTTTTTCAAATGAATCGACTTCCACGTAGTTGGGAGTTTTTGGGTCTCCCCGGAATAATACCGTATATTTTCCAATAAATTTTACTGCATCGGCAAGTTCGTTTTTTTTAATGGCTTTGAGTATTTCATGGTAGATTATTACGGCAATGGAGTCCATAACTTCTTTTTTAAAGCCTCTCTGTGAGAACGAAACCCGGCTAAATATGTTGTCAACTGCGAGATGAAGTCCCGGGGCAGCGGGATCTGAAAATTGGAGAAGATAGGATACAAGTTGTTTTCTTACTTCAGGGACATTTCCTGATTTATACAGGGTGAGCATATTGGCTATTGCTTTTTTGGAAAGTTGTTCCTTTTTCAGGATCTCTTCTTCCACGCCTTCATTGATGTGCATCAATTTTTCTACTTCTACGGTGTCGGCTGCGTTTATTTCTTCTTCGAATTTTTTATTCATTCGATTAAATTCTTTGTCGCAATACACTTTGAAGGGTTCTTTGAGGATATTGACAAGTTCCAGTGACTCATCGGCCTTTGATACCCTGGTATTGTATCTCATTGATTTGAGGAAATTAACAGCGATGTTGCCGGGTAGGGAAAGATTGAGTTGATCCGGGGCTACGGATTTTATTAATGCCATTTTATATAATAGCGCGATTCTTTTACTGTTATTCAGTTCCGCTTTTTTGATCATGGAAAGGAGCTGTTCTAATTTTTCAACCGGGGTTTGGTCGGACCAGCTGCTTAATGGCTGAACCAGGTACTGCTGGTAGTTATTTCTTCCCCTGCTCGCAAGGCTTTTAATTATACGGGTATAATTATCAATCAGGGAGAGGCGTATTTTTGCTATGGTTTCCATTGATTCTTTTGATCCCTCGTTAGAACTTTGTATAACTATACTATTAAAATACTATATCTGTCAAGTATTTAGTCACCACCTCTTTACCCATACTTTCGGCAGCAAATAGAATTTTGGGCTATTAATACGATATCAGGAAATTAGTCCTGCCTTTCCGGAACAGGAGGCATCCGTGCCTCCTGTTCCGGAAAGATCAGACTACTTCCCTGACATTGTTATTCGTTCTATTTCAGGTTAAAAACTATTTTAGATTAAATATTTTTTTCAGGTTGATTAAGCCGGGATTAATGGGGAGGGTTATTTTTTTGCCGTTGTGGAGTGCGGAGTGGTAGATGGCGTGGATGGTTTCAAGGGCTTTGTAGCCGTCCATGCCTGTTGAGGTTATGGGGATGTCTTTACCCTGTAAGAGGGATTTGGCCTCAGCGTAGAGGTTTTTGAAGCAGTTTTCCTGCTTGTAGCGCGGGAAAGGGCGGGATTCAAGGTCCCTGAACCCGGTATAAAACTTTGATTTCCTGGTTAAATAGAGTTTCTCATACCCATTGCCAATGATTATTTTACCCTCAGCACCGGATATTTCCAGCTCAAAGACAAAATATTTCCTATTCCCGCCTGCTTCGAGGAATATGTCAATGCCGGAACCGGTTTTTAGCCAGGCAGCAGCTTTGTCTTCAAAGCCCGATTTTCGGGAATTCCTCGAAAATTCCCCCTGTACCGACACGATCTCTCCAAAAAAAAAGCGGATAATATCAATTATATGAGTCCCGTCATGAAGCAGGGGACCTCCACCCTCCTCAATAGGGGAATTCCCGGAGTAGGTTCCTGTTAGAATTGACGCGTGAACGGTTTTTATCGCACCTATTTTTCCGTTGAATATGAGCTCTTTAACCTTGCGGTACCTGCTGTCGTATCTACGCTCGTGGTTAATAATAAGATGAACCCTGTTTTTTCGGCATTCATCAATTATTTTTTTTGCCCCGGAAAGATTTGACGCAATAGGCTTTTCAAGAACAAGTACCCTGGCACCGTTTTGAGCGGCATACCGGGCTATTTCATGGTGATTTTGTGTCCAGGTGGCAATTATTACCAGTTCCGGCCGGTTTGCTGAAATAATATCTTTATAATTTGTAGACCTGTTTTCAGGGAGGATGGAAAGCGCTTCTGAAAAGCTGCTCAGCCTTTCGTCATTTATATCACAGGCATAATTGATATTCAAACCCTGTGATTGAATACCGCCGTAATGAGTACAGGGTTTATTTCTAAGCGGATCAGTTTCCAGGATATACCCGATCCTGCCGCAGCCAATAAGCGCAATATTTTTTTTCATGATATCGTTATTCAGCCGGAGAACTCTGGCCGGCTCTTCAGAAGGGTGAAAATATTCTTGTTTCACCCTTCTGAAGAGCCGACCAGAGTTCTCCTGACGAAGATTGTGAACTACTCTGGTTATAATATGGGGAGGTATTCGTTGATTTCGTAGTCGGTGATATAGCTGTTATAGCGGTCCAATTCCAGTTTTTTGTTTTTTATGAACTTTTTATGTATAAAATCGCCCAGGATTTCTCTCATGAGGTCACTTTTTTCGAAAGATGACAGTGCTTCGTGCAGCTGCGTGGGTAATGGCCGGGAATGGATATCCATATTCTGGTTTGATTCAAGGGGAGACGGAAGCTCATATTTTTGTTCAATCCCTTTCATTCCCGCGCCCAGGATCGCTGAGAATACCAGGTAAGGATTACAGGCCGGGTCAGGGCTGCGGAGCTCCACTCTCATTGAGTCGGGTTTGTCGGCCTTTGATTGGGGGACCCGAATAAGAGTCATGGGGTTCGTGCTGCTCCAGCTCACATGTGTTGGAGATTCAAAGCCCTGGATTATCCGTTTGTATGAATTGATCCATTGGTTGGTAATAGCAAAAAATTCATTACAGTGCTTGAGAATGCCTGCAATGTAACTTTTTCCCTGGTCAGAAAGGTGATATTCCTGGTTATTGTCAAAAAAGATATTATTGTCATTTTTGAACAATGACTGGTGAATATGCAGACCTGAACCGTTTTGCCCGGCAAGAGGTTTGGGCATAAAAGACGCGTATATATTGTTTAATTGGCCTATTTCTTTAGTAATAAGCTTAAAGGTCATGATATTGTCGGCTGTGGTAAGGGCATCTTCATGTCTGAGATCGATCTCATGCTGGCTATGGGACCCTTCATGATGAGATGAAATTACGTCAATTCCCATGTTTTCCAGGGTCAGAACAGTTTGTCTTCGATAGTCGGCCGCAATGTCGAGAGGAGTAAGGTCGAAATAGCCGCCCCTGTCGAGAATTTCAGGGGTTGATGAATTTTTAAAAAAGAAAAATTCTATTTCAGGACCTGTATAGAAGGTAAGCCCTTTTTCCGCTGCTTTTTTCAGGTTTTTTTTGAGAATATACCGGGAATCGCCTTCAAACGGAGACATGTCAATGCGATAAATATCGCAAAACATTCGCGCAACAGAGTCTTCTTTAGGGCGCCAGGGGAGAATCTGGAAAGTGGAAACATCAGGCATGGCAATCATTTCCTGTTCATCGGAACGGATAAAGCCATGAAGAGTTGAACCGTCGAACCTGACGCCTTCGGTTATGGCATCTTCCAGCTCGTCTATTGTTATTGCGAAACTTTTAAGAAAACCGAGAATGTCGGTAAACCAGAGCCGGATAAATTTTACCTGGTTGTCGTACGCGGTTTTGAGTACAAATTCTTTATCTTGATTCATTATTACCTGTTATTACCAGACAAGGAATACCAATACAACAGCAAGTATTATTATTATCAAAAATAACGCTATTAGAAAAATAGCTCCCTTGGAAAAGGGGGGCTGATCATCATCACTGGCATAGGTACCGGGACTTTGTTCGAGCAATCCGTCTATAGCGGGATTATACATTCTTAATTTTACCTGTTTTTCATCTTCAAAGAATTTTCCGTATATTCCCTGGCTTATTTCCGTGAGGATCTCAATTGGGTCATTCCTGCTAAGTCCGGCTTTAATATCAATAACTTTGGCAGGGGTAGGCCGTATTTTTTTCTCACCCCGGAGATCCAGGAAATCTATCACATAATTGGCATTATCCGATGTAGGGGCGATATTTGCCATAATCATATCCCCAATTTTAAGGGAATATATTGGTTTTCCTTTTACCGGGGAGAGGATCGGTTTTATTTGCAATACAATAGAGCTGACGTCTATATTTTCTCCCGGTTCAGCGGGCTGTTCTTCGTCGCCTTTTGGCTTTTCTCTTTCTTCTTTGGTCGCCTTAAAATCCTGCGGAGTAACTTCCTGTATTACTGCTTCGATTATGAGATTTTTGTCGTGAATTACCCTGTTCATGAAGTCGAGTAATACAACTTCCAGCTTGTCGAAATCATAGTTATAGGTATGATCAAATAACGCCTCAACAGCCCGTATATCTTGTGAAAAGCTGGTAAGATGCTCCATAAGAGAAACCGTGAGGCCGTTGTTGAAATTACCTTTCCATTTTAAATCGGCAATAAATTCTTCAAATTTATCCCAATTTTCATTGGGTTCCATTTTGTATGCATCGGAATAGGATGAAGCAATGACATTAAAAGATTCTATTTTTTTTGAAGAGTTAAATATAATTAACAAATGCCCGTAAAGATTCATTGATTTGAAACGGGCCTTTACTATTAAAATATTGTCATCTAATTGATCGATTTCTGTATCAGTCATAGAGATTTATCCGGTTATTTTCAGAATTGTTTATTTTTCTAGCGTTAATCTTAGTATTAATTCTCTATATGTCAAGTAAGAAAATTTTTTGTATGTTTCTGCCTAATTTTAACAATAAAAATATTTGACTTGTAAGCTTTTTGTACGATATATATAATAACAGCATAGTATAAAACTCCCGGAAAGGGACATAAAAAAGTAATTGATGTGGAGGAAGCTATGAGTGATGAGGAAAGACTAGAGCAGGAACAGTATGCTGATGAGAAGAAAGAGCCGGAAGAGGTTGAAAAGACTGAAGCAGCAGCAGAGGTAACAGAGGTTAAGGAAGAGGCTGTTTCTCAGGAGGCTGCCGCTGCCGGTAAAAAGACAGAAAAACGTGGAATTCTCGGAATAATAGTAAAATTACTTATTATCGCGGTAATCATAGCGGGTGGAGTGTATGCATATATTTATTTTCAGGCAGAAGCCGGTAAAGCTAACCTGCTGTTGTCCGACAATGAGATAGAATCTGCCGATAGCGCAGTATCGATTGTCCGGTTCAAGGTTAACAATAAGGTATATTTTTTAATCAACCGGAATACCGGGGTATTAGGGGCTCAGACAGCTGTTCTGGAGATTGAAAAATCAAAAGATAACGCATATGAAGCATACAAAAAGATCAGCTATGAGATCGACAAACAGTTTGCAAAATTAAGCGCCTATATTCCTGCCGAATACTTTTCTATTCCGGGAAAATACAAGATCAAAACAAAACTTGACAACGTGGAAATAGCGAGTCAAGAAATTACTATCATAGAGTAGAGGTGTTGTGCTGACTTCTAAATAAATGGTGTGAAACATTAATGTTTCACACTTTTATTGAATAGTTATCCATAACTATTCCCCTGGGTACGAATAAAAAATTCCTGAGGATATTTTTAGTATGAGAATTATAAGAACCTTTCGAACATTTGCATTAGTAAGCAGCATTTGCCTGGTTATACTTTCATTTTCGCTGCCAATTTATTCATTTACCGACCAGGCTAATACAGAGAGGATATTGGAAGAAAATAAACACTATATTCATTATATTAATGTGGGTATATCCAATTTTGCTCCTGAAAAGAAAGATGAATTTATGAAGGTATACGCAATTCATTTTAACGCAGATGTTGCCTACTTGCAGTCTGATTATAAACGGGCCTATAAACGGATATACGCGTCCCAGGGACTAATGAAAGACTTATACAAGTATATGCTGCATGAACACTATTGGAAAAATTCAAAAGAAATACTCGATAAACTGGCGCCCCGGGTCATTCGTTCAAAAAACGCCCGGGCCAGGCTCTACCTTACCCTGGGATACCGCGACCTGACAGTATGTTCGACTCATTATAAATCGGGGCAGGCTTCCAATCCCAAACTTTTTTCGTATAAGATATTTAAGTATGAATCAGGGATAAAAATGGCTCGACGGGCTAAAAAATATGGTTTTTTGTCCTTATTTGAGTGCCAGAAGGGTCCCATAAAACGTAAGATCTATAACCAGTTAATGAAAACACAAAAAATAGCAGGATCACGGTTTTATTCCCGCTATGTAGACCTGGACGAAAAGGCTATAATTAACGAACTGAGTAAATCTTTTGGGCGGGTACAAAAAGATGAAAAAGCTGCTAAGGCTGCTAAAGCTGCTGCAGGAACAACAACCGCAGGTGCAGCAACTGCGGGAACAACTGTGGTGAAAGAGCCTACTTTTGAGAAGAAACTGGAAAAACGGATACGGTTTAAGAACGAAAATAAAATGGCACGCTATATTTTGAACAATGAGTTCGACAAAGCCGAAGACATTATGCGCCAAAATCTTGCGGATTTTAATTATAAGTTGATTATAGCAACGTTTGATCTCCTTACCGTTGAAGAAAAGGATACAAAAAACGCCGGGAAAGATTATGAAGAGTGGAAAGTGCATCTGAATGATAACTATATGAGACTGGCTAAAGATTCTGTTCTAAAACTGCTTGTAAATGAAGTGAAAGTTGAGGATGCCGTAACAGAAGAGGAAATAAAAAAGAAGAAAGAGGAAGAAAAGAGCGCGGAAGATGAAGGAACGAGCGGCGAAGCAAAAACCGGCGAAGAAAAAGCCGGTGAAGTAAAAGCCGACGAAGAAAAAACTACGGATAAAAAAGATTGACGAATCTGGTGGGGCTGAGAAAAAAGAGGAAGAAAAGTGCTATCGGCGGTTCCGGCAGGCCGGAGTAAATTTGATGCTCGAAATTTTGAGCAATATAAGAAATGTAAATAAAAGGATATTTTTTTATGAATAGAATAAACCAAATCGATAAGAACCTGAGACAAAGTATTGCGGAATATTATATGGCTCTAAATGAAATGAATGATCCTCAAAAATCGGTTGCTATGCTGGCCGAACATGTGGCTATTATGGTTGAGATGATAAATGAGTTCAAAAGCACATACTCAAAATAAGAAATCGTATTTTGGAGGAATTACCCGGGAATGAAAAGTCATAAACGTTTGATAAGCCTGGTACTGGTTATTACTGCTATTGGATTTTTATTTAATTGTGTGAAGGAAAAGGAAAAGGGCTATCTTATCGGTATCGTGGTACCCATTGGAAAGGGAACGGTTATCGCAAAAGAAGGTTATGTTACAGTTTCTAAAACTGATGGTGTCGATAGTCCCTACTTAATTTCCGGCGTGTACATGGATAGCCCGGCATATAAAGCCGGTTTACGGCCCGATGATATTATTTTGCAGATCGATGGAGAGGATTTGCTGGGATTGAAGCATAACTATGTATATAAAGAATTGATTCTCGGAAAACCCGGTACCGATATCCGGTTCCTTATTGAAAGGCAAGGCAAACAGATGATTTTTGTTGTTACTCGAGGAAAATAGAACCGGATATGCTAAAAAAAATACTGCTCTGGATCACAATAGCATTTTCAATATTATTTATCGTAATAATTTTTCTGGACATATTGTACTGGCTATTTTATTAAAGTTTGAATTGCCTCCCTTTATACCACCTATTTTAATGAGTCATAACGTAAAAAAAAGTGGACGTTTCCCTAAAATTGTATTATTATTAATTGGTTAACTGAAGAAAAAAATACGGACAGGTGGTTTGTAATAATGAAAAAATATATACTTTTGCTGATAATTGGCATTCCGGTAGTCTTTTTTGTCTCCGGGTGCGGAGAAAAGGAAAAAGTCTCTAATCTGAATTCTGCTAAGATCATTTTTACTGTTGGAGATGTTACAGTGAAAAAAACTGCAAAGTGGACCGATGGTATCCCCGATATGGAACTGGTGAAGGGGAGTGAGATAAAAACAGGTCCCGAGTCTCAATGTGATATTGTTATTGGTACGGATTCGTTTGTTACCGTTAAAGCAAAATCTCATCTTATTCTGGAGGAACTTTTTAAGAGTATTCAGGGAACTGAGAAAAATACCCTTGAATTGAAGATAGGGAAGAGTGTTATTAACCCGAAAAAACTCCTCAAAGGAGACAAGTTCAGGGTAAAAACACCAACCGCCATTGCTGCTGTGAGGGGAACCAGGTTTGTGGTTCAATCTCAGCCTGAAGGAAAACTTAAGATTGCAGTTGTTTCCGGTAAAGTGGAATTAAAAAGGCGTATTCCGGCCCTTGAAAAAGTTGAAAAGGATATTATTGAAAATTCCGAGACCCTTGCTGCACTTCAAGAAAAAGTCAATGAGGAAAGTATTGTTGTTGATGCCAACCAATCGGCATTTATTGACAACAAACAGGCCGAAGCCGAAAACAAGATCATTGAAGAGGTTGTTGTTAAGCATGTTGAAGAGGTCAAAAAAGAAGAAGAGAAGAAGAAAGAGCTAACCGAAACGGCCGAAAAAGTGGACGAGGCCGATGTAAACAATAAGATTGCTCAAGAAGAGCTTAAGAAAAAAGAAGAAGCTAAAATTGTTAAAAAGCAGGAGAAGCGCGAAGAATCAATGAAGAACGCGCTTGCCCGGCTTACCTTAATGAAGAAAAAAACAAAAAAAGTTAAAGAAATCGTTGTTACCCGGGAAATTGAAGCCGAAGACATGAAAGCGGTGAAAGAACTTGATATTGTTATTGATAAAGTAAAAAAAGAGGAAGCACGACGTAAAGCGCTAAAACCGGACAAAGTAAAATTTGCCGAGTTAACGATTAACTCCCCTGTGAAGGGTAGTTCCATATATGTTAATTCAAAGCTTGCCGGAACCGATTCCGTTACTATTAAACCCGAGGCCGGTTCCAGGATCATCGTTGAAGTAACTGCTGAAGGCTATGGTAAATTTACCAAACAGCTTACCCTGTCTGAGGGAGAATCCATGGAAATCCTGGCTCAATTGTCCGAAGCTGCCAGCTTAACCATTGCCTCCCCGGTTCCAAACAGCCGGATTTATATCAATTCCAAATACATTGGAGACGATTCTGTTACAGTCCGCCCCAGCGCGGAAACCGCGCTGAATATTGAGGTTATGGCCGACGGTTTTAAAAATTATACCACAAACCTGGCTCTAAAACCAGGTGAAAGCAAGGAACTGAAGGTTGTTCTTGAAAGAAAGATTCTTCTTGAAAGGGTCAGGTGGAGTCAAAAGGTTGGTTCCATGGTTATGGTCCGTCCTATCCATTATAAGAACCTGGTTATTACCGCCACCCATGATGGCTATCTTGTTGCCGTCAATACCAGGGGATACAATGTCTGGAAAGTAAACCTTAAAAGAAGGATTGAATCTACCCCGGTCCCTCATAACGGGAACGCGTATGTTGTATCGAACAGTGGAGAATTCTATTCAATCAATCTTTCGAACGGCCGGATCAACTGGAAGAAAAAGGTTTTTGGTTCTCTGCTATTTGGCGCGAAACCGGTGATTGTTTCAAATAAGATTTTTCTTGCTACCAGCTATGGCAGGATATACGCGTTTTCCATAAAAGGAAAAGAGTTGTGGTTTAAAGATATTGAAAATGGTATATACAGTTCCCCGGCATATAAGAATGGTATGCTCTTTGTGGGCGCTGAAGATCATAATATCTATGCGCTTTCCGTTAAAGATGGTTCCGTTAAATGGAAATTTAAACTGGATAACCGGATTGTGGCATCTTCTCCTGTTGTCAAGGGAACTACCCTGTATATTGGCAGTTACAGCGGTACTCTTTTCGCTCTTGATACAGGCAGCGGGTCCCTTAATTGGAAGTACAAAACCGGGGATTCTATTTTTTCATCTCCTGTTATTTCCAATAATAAGCTTTTGTTTGGTTCCAATGACGGCAAACTTTATGTGCTTTCTTCCGGAAGCGGGAAGCTGCTCTGGGTCTTTAATTCCGGCAGCAAGATTACTACCAGGCCCGCGGTTACGGGGAATATGGTCTATATTACCAGCGGTAAAAGCATTTTTGCCCTGAATATTCATTCCGGTAAAACCCAGTGGTCGCACCGGTTCAAGTATGGTGTTAAAACTTCCGCCACGGTAGTGGGGAATGATATCTATATTGGTCTTGAAAATGGGGAAGTTGCCTCGGTGAGGAAATCCCTGAGATATATTTACTAATTTAGTTAGCGACGAGCCATATTCGAACAGGTATTCGAATATGGCTGAATGATGCTTCTAAATTTGTAGTGCTGCTTATAGCTATAGCTGGTTAAAGTATTTATCTTTAACGTTATACTCCCAGAGTTCTACCAGTTTGTCGAACTCACGGTCCCTGGGTTGGTCTTTGTACGCAAGGTTGCGTCTTTTTATGAGATAGGCTACTGTTCCGTCTTCAAGGAGAAACCGCTCTCTTCGTTCATTTAATTTGACAATAATAAAATTAAGGTTATGGGTTTGAAAATCACCCAGGTATTGCGTTGAGGCTACCGTGGGCTCATATTTAAGCAATAACTCCGTAAAATAGAGAGCCTGTTTCCAGGACTCTATACTGTCTTCGGAGATACCTGTTTTATAGTGCATGCTGAGTTTTTCAAAAAGATCCATATTTTTATAATAGGAGTCATAGATATATTTGATTAACTGGGGAAAGTGATTCTGTACCTCCATAAGGTCAATTGGCTCTTTTTTTTCCGTAAAAAGAGCGAATATCTCCTTGCTGAGATCGCCTATGGGCTCTACATCAATTAACTCAATAAAGAGATCTTTAATAATAGTCCGTACTTTTCCTGCCTTTTTGAGATAGATCTCAATTTCCACCGGCTCTACATAATAGTGTTTATTTTTTTTCCCGTTTTCCATTTGTTATTCTAGTTTTGATTTAAGTTCCGCAATGATCTTATAGTGTTTTTCCTTAAACGCGTATTTTTCTGCCTGGTCCAGCAGCCCCCGTTTGTCGCTGTCATCTGCCTTTTCTATCTTTTCCGTTAATTCATAAAAATGGATACCCATACGGGTTAGTTTAATCCTCGCGAGCCTCCAGAGCGTGTCCCGTTCTTTTACAAAGATTTTTTCTCCATCAAGCATAATAAAAATATTCTCCGGATAGATCCAGTTAGGATTTTTATGTTTCAGCTTTGGGTATGAGAGGGAATTATACCCGTTTTTAACGGCTACTTTGTTGGCGTAGGTGTATATGTCGAAATTGTTTACGGAAATTTTATATTTGTCAATAATCGTATCTTCTTCAACCGTTATCTTTTTGCGTGTTTCTCCGTCCGGTATTTTGGGACTTACGTTGGCTGATCCTTCAACGCCTGCTGCTGAGTCCTCTCCCGGTCCCGATTCTGCATGGGGACCGTTTCCGCTTTCTTCGGTGCCGTTTCCTTCGGCGCCTGCTGCCGTGTCTTCTCCCGGTCCGTTCTTGAGTCCCTTCTTCCCTTCTATCAGACCCAGTTCTTCCAGGCTGCCGGTGATTTTCTCCCGGTTAACAACCAGGAGCGCGCTTATGAGTATCAATATGGCAGCCGCAGCGGCCAGGTTGCGCTTTCGCCAGGCTTTTTTCTTTTTGAGAAGCTCTTCCGGGGTATCTTCTTTCAATCCTGTTCCGGTAGTATATGCCCGGGAAGGAAACAGCGCTTTTTTCGCTTTCGAAAATTTTTCCATGTATCTCCGCAGCCGCACTGCGTAGTCTTTGTCGCTTTCTCCCGGTAATTTTTCCAGCACACTACCGGGCCCGGCGAGTTTTTCAGCTTTCCGCTGCAGCCGCAGCGCGTAGTCTTTGTCGTTTTCTCCCTTCTTCTTTTTCAGCGTTTTCCCGGTTCCTGAAAGGTTTTCCACATAGCGCCGCAGCCGTACGGTGTATTCGCTGTCTGTTTCGGCAGGTAGTTTTTCCGGAACCCCGGCAATGCGGGATATTTTTTTCGCGTCCCGCTCCAGCCGGAATACGTATTCGCTGCCGCTTTCATACGGCAGTTTTTCCTGCAGACCGATTGAATCGGTAAGTTCTTCCAGGTAACCGAGAAGCCGCTCAGCGTATTGCGTGTCGGTTTCATTGTGCTCCGGATCAAGTACACCATTGACACCGGTAAGTTCTTCTATGAACATACGCAGCCGCTTTGCGTA
>JAAENB010000703.1 GCA_024224995.1 bacterium
GAGGGCACGGCACGCCGTGCCCCTACACGTACCGAATCCCCTCGCAGGGGCCGCACTCCTTCCCGGAATCTCCATAGCCCTGGCCAGAAACCAGCCAGTAAAGGCGTTGCACTGCAACGTCTCTCAGAACCAAACCCCTGGCCGGAGCATCTTCGGAAACAGACCCCGGTATACTCACAGTTTCTGACCTATTTTTCCCAGGAACTCCCTATATTACATCCCTATGGGTATAGACTTCCGGACTCTGGTATATACAGCGCCCATTTTCTCTTGTATACTCCGTCCTGGTAGTACTCGTTTATATTTACTATGCCTTTATCCGGATGGTATAAGCCTAATTTTACTTTGCAGTTCATTACGGCGCTATTCCAGTCGATTGCCGGATCTATTTCTATTTCGAACGGTTCCCCACCTTTGATGGGGGTGCAGCGGAATTTAGTTATCATGGTGCTAATGTAATAATTGTCGATCCAGGAGGCAAGAAAAAAATTGGCGGGTTAATTGCTATTTTCGCTGAGAAGTTTATACGGACGTGATAAGATAATAAGACTCGCATACACAGGGTTGTGCCTGCCGTTTCCGGCAGGCCGGATCTCCGGGTTTATGGGAGATGTTGGTAACTACCACTGGCCGTGTTACCAGTTCCCCCGCTCACGCTGGAATAATAACCGCTTATTGCATTCTGATATCCAACAACAAGCCCTCCATAATCAGATAAATGCTTCCTGGCAACGGGAAGCATTCAAACTTTTTTAACAGAATTATTGATACCAGGTATTTTTATACTTTTTTACTCGTCTTTAAAAAAAAAGTAGGTACAAATTTGTACCTACTTTTTTTTCTTTTTTTTATTTACAGAATATCGTTTGATAAAACTACTTAGAACAATATAAATTTATTATACCGTCTATGACTTGAGCGCATTGCTTTTGTTCAAAGGGGTCAAGAGGGCATCATTATGAAAATAAATACAGCTTTATTTATTCGTTTCTTTAGCCACATATTCGCAGCTGGCCTTGTGGTTTTCTTAGTCGCCTGTGGAACCAACGATACCGACGATACTCCACCATTTGCGAGGTTTTTCGCTCCCGACGGGATAACGAGTTGGGGTAATGACATCTATGTGTCGGACACCTATAATCATACGATCCGAAAGATATGGTCGAGCACAGGTGAGACAAGAACCATTGCAGGTGAAGCCGGTTCTCATGGTTCAACCGACGGTATCGGATCAGCCGCGAGGTTTTGTTATCCCCAGGGAATAACGACTGATGGTAGTAACATCTATGTGTCGGACTCCTCTAATCATACGATCCGAAAGATCGTGATTGAAACTGGTGAGGTAACGACTATTGCGGGTAGAGCCGGTTCTAGCGGTTCAATCGACGGTATCGGATCAGACGCGAGGTTTTGTTATCCCCAGGGAATAACGAATGACCGCAGTAACCTCTATGTGTCGGACACCTCTAATAATACGATCCGAAAGATCGTAATTGCTACAGGTGAGGTCACAACCATTGCGGGTGAAGCCAATCACATTGGTTCAACCGACGGTATCGGATCAGACGCGAGGTTTGGTTATATCCAGGGGATTGCGATAACAAATACCGGTTTTAACCTCTATGTGTCGGACGCCTCTAATCATACGATCCGAAATATATGGTTGCCCACTGGTGAGGTAACGACTATTGCGGGTGAAGCCGGTTCTAGCGGTTCAACCGACGGTAACGGATCAGACGCTAGGTTTGGTTATCCCCAGGGAATAACGATTGGTGGTATTGACCTCTATGTGTCAGACGCCTCTAATAGTACGATCCGAAAGATAGATATTGTCACAGGTGAGGTAACGACTATTGCGGGCAAAGCCGGTTCTAACGGTTCAACCGACGGTACCGGATCAGCCGCTAGGTTTTACCTGCCCCAGGGGATAACGGGTGGCAGTCGTAGCCTCTATGTGTCGGACTCCTCTAATCATACGATCCGAAATATATGGTTGCCCACTGGTGAGGTAAAGACTCTTACGGGTAAAGCCGGTTCTAGCGGTTCAACCGACGGTATGGGAGTTTGGTTTAACTGAATCAGCGATATATCCGGTGTTGTAGAGCATGAAAACCTTTATGTGCTACAGCATTCCCGTTTTCCGTTTTTAGAGACTTATATTGTATAAGAACATTAAAAACGGAGGAAAAAATGTTGTTCGAATTAAGTCATGAACTTTCAAATTTCTTTTTAGCAATTGGCTATATTTTAGCATTTATTAGTTATCTGCTAAAAGGGTGAATGGGGTCAGCACCGTCTTTTTAGGCGGTGCTTTCCGAAAGATACCAGGGGGGTTTTCAGGGTGTTAGAGGATGTTATTTACTATTTAAGTAGTCTGCATGCAAATAAACCTTATCGCTAAATCTCTTTTTTTTAGAAGAATTATTGAACGCATTTACTTTGCCTTTTCTAATATAGGATTCCAACAACAATAAATCCCAACTTGGCTTGCTGCTATCGTGTGTTGACATTTTTCGTTCAATCAAGTATAGTTTATCTTTATTACTCCCGATTTCACGGATTACGGTAATCCTTCGATGCTCCTCATCATATACTAACACATAATCACTTGTCGCGACCGGTTCGCTTAGATTCTGTGCGATAAAGCTGTGTGCCCTGCTCCATGCTTGTTCGGACTCTGCTTTATCTACTGCAAGCACTGTCTTATTATATGAATATGAAATACAGCTGGTTAGCGAACACAAAAGTATTATCAATATAGTTCTCATATTTTCACCTCATTAACTGGATTGTCAAAAATCTATAAAAACAGGTAAAGCTGTCAAGCTCTAAAATAGAATCAAGGTTTATACTCTCCCCAGGCTTTGACCAGTCGGAATAACGCTATCGGTCCAAACGGCGCTTTCCCAAAAAACACCAGACTAAACAAAGTTTACATCTCCCCCACAGTCACCTTCCACACCCAAAAAAAAGGGCACGAAGAAACCCGGCTTTTAACCGGGTTTCTTTTAAATGGATCGGGAGCTAGTTGACAATGTCCGAACTTTAAAAGAGGTCGTTTTTGAGCAGTCTGAGAAGGCTCAATGGTGGTATGCCCGACAATCTGCTTGAAAAAGAGTTCTTTTTTCTCATTTTTTTGTAAAAAAACAGCTTTGAATGGCAGATATGGGCTGCTTAACCTACTATGACTTCCCCCGGCGCTCTTCGTCCATTAGATCCCGCCAGGCCTGCGAGTTCTGGAAATCTTTAATTTCGTTCCGCAAATTCGTTTTTGCCTTTTCAATCGCTTCCTGTACGTACATTTTTTCAACCACACCTCCCTCTGCTCTTGCTTTCCTGAATTTTCCCATCTCAATATGTAATTCCTCTAAGTTCTCTCGAATTTCCTTTACTGCTGCATTATACCCAGCACGATATTCAATACAATTCTCTTCATCCTCATAATTTTTTTGATCCATACCATTTAATAATACTCCGATGTAAATGATTTGATCTTCCATTCCTTTTTGATAATTTTTGGTATAATAGATTTCATCTTCCACTTTTTCCCCTTTTACACTATATTTATTATCAAAGTAATAATTACCGGTCCCGGAGGCAAGAAAAAAATTGACAGGGGGGCGGGATAGTGTAGTTTTGTGGGAGGGGTGAAGTCCTGGTAACGCTTGAGGTCATTCTCGGTTACGTCATGCTCGGCGGTTTAATTGCTATTTTCGCTAAGAAGTTTATACGGACGTGACAAGCCCTATCATGGAGTTGCATCTTTTTTGCTAATATATGTTTTTACTCCATATCCGGATCCAAATCCACCGGCAAAAATAACAGCTATTTTTAAGATTTCCTTATAAAGATCAACATTTTTTCCAACTAAAAAGATGGTAAGGAAAATAAATAAAGCTACAAATACTTATACATATATTAAATTAAACTTTCTACTCGTTTGAATGCTCTCATAGGCCCGTTCGTCATCTTTTTCTGATATTTCCAGTACTTTTGTTATATGTTCCTCTGTTACTTTATCCATTAAAGGGGAAGGCAATGGACCAGATAATCTTTGCATTGAGAACCCAAATTCTACTTCTTTTCTAATTTCTGGCGGTAAAGCTTCTAAGAGTTCAGGCTCAAGAATTTCCGAGTTTTCTTCTTTCTTAGAAACCTTTTTTAAAGTTTTCGCAACTTTCTTATTAGAAGTTGTTTTCTTTTGTTTTGTTTTTGCCATTCTTCTACCTACTAAATAAAAATATTATATCATCCAGTCATTAAATTTTTTTTACCCATTCATACATTGCTGATATTAACTTTTCATTTAATGGCTTTTCTACTTTTTTCTCTAATTCATTTTCAACAAAAATAAGACAAGATTGTTCTATCAATTCTGTAAACTGCTCATCATTAATAAATCCATCTTTTTTCAGTTTATTGAGATAACCAATCATTCCTTTCAATCTGTATTTATTTATTTTTGAATAACTAATATTATCCCAAAAACTTTTAGTTTTTCTTATCTCTTTTTGATTAAAAATTGGAACAACGATACTTTTATCCATTTTTGACCCCAAAAATTTAAAGAATTCTTCCTTTAAACATTATGTGCAATTTAATTTAATAAAACATAACTTCAAAGTCAAGTTTTATTTAGTTAATCTTACTATCGTTTTTTTTAAAATAAAAAAAGTTTGTTACAGCTCTGAGGTCGTGCCAGAATAGAGTAGCCATCGGCATAAACCACGATACTACAGTACCGCCTGTTTAGACGCCACTTTCCAAAAAACACCATTGCAAACAAAGCAAACATCTCCCCCACAGTCACCTTCCACACCCAAAAAAAAGGGCACGAAAAAACCCGGCTTTTAACCGGGTTTCTTTTAAATGGATCGGGAGTGACGAGACTCGAACTCGCGGCCCCCTGCGTGACAGGCAGGTGCTCTAACCAAACTGAGCTACACCCCCATTTGTTTCGGTGAGATAACAATAGACCAATATTGGCAATTTCTGTCAATCAAAAACCAAAAATAATTTTGAAAAAAATTCAATTTTTTTATGTGAAGTTTGGCCGCTTTTTGAGGCTAAATAAGCCTGCGTTCAAGCAATTCAGCCGTTTTTTCCGGCAGCCCCCAAAAAAGCTGCCAGGAAATGACCCCATGCACCTCAGATGGGCTTATAACATAATGTCGAAAAAGATAGTT
The DNA here is from genome assembly GCA_024224995.1 of bacterium. The sequence goes on from JAAENB010000703.1 coordinate 5,187, forward strand.
ATCGGTCCTGCCGGGGTCTTCGGGGGTAAGACCCAGGATAATGTTCAGGTACTCTTCAACAGCATAAGCGACGATAGCAGAAACAGATCTTTTCATAAGTTTTCGAAGATCCAAAAAAAATTCGAACTCGTCTTCCTGGAAGGAGATATGAAATTTATGCCAGTTATCAGGATCGGGATCATCGCATTGGTAGAGAACGGCCCGCCCCATTTCAACGGGAAAATCTTTCTCATTCATGACCATTTTCAGGAGTTTGATAATGACCCTGGAACGGGAAATCCCGAGAGAAGCGGCAGCGTCATTGACTAAATCCAGAACGGGGACTCTAAAATTGATAGTGGTTTGAATAATCATAAAAAACTCCATAAAGTATATTATCAGCATGATTTAATTAAGAGGAAAGTTTAAAGAATAAACCCCCTTACTTATATAGCATCATTTGGGAGCAAAAAGTAACAAACTTTTTTTAAGAAACAGGAAAATAAATTATATTGACAAACAAAGGCATTTTTTTAATAGAATAATCTTGATTTTCCGCAAATAGTTGTATATATTAACATAATGGGGTATAGCCATTAAACAGATGTGCAGTAGGGAGAAAAACAGACAAAATTATGCGATTTTTTAAGAGGAATACCATGTTGTACCAATTAGTATATTACGGCAATGACACCTTGAAGAAGGTAGCCGAGGAGATAGAGAACATAGATGGCGAGTTAATAGAGCTGATCGACTCGATGAATGAGATAATGCACAAGGAAAAGGGCATAGGGCTGGCGGCCCCCCAGGTAGATGTGTCCAGGCGGCTCATAGTGATCGATTTAGAAGAATACAAGGGTGATATCAAGGCAATAATAAACCCTGTAGTCAAAGAGGTGTCAGACGCAACAGAGCCCTATGATGAGGGGTGTTTATCCGTACCGGGAGTCACGAAAGAGATAATCCGGCCCAGTGAGATACTAGTAACGGGAGTAAGCACAGACGGGAAGGAAATAGAGCTGGAAGCGGACGGGCTTTTTGCCAGGGTATTGCAGCATGAGATAGATCATTTAAACGGGGTATTGTTTATAGATTACCTGGAAGATTATTTACGAAATGAGCTGCGGCCCGAGTTAAAAAAGATCAAAAAGATGAATAAGAAAGACTAAAGAGAGAAGGCGCGATAACGAATGAGAATAGGATTTTTCGGAACACCGGATATAGCATCATATTGCCTGGAAGAGTTATTAAAGAAGTATGAGATAGCTTTTGTGGTATCATCGGAAGATAAGATGTGCGGCCGCGGCCGAACGGTACGATTTTGTGAGGCCAAAGAGGCGGCAGTATGCCAGGATATCACCGTGCTCCAGCCATGCAGCCTGGATGAACCGGAGTTTTACGAAGAAATACAGCAGTTCAATGCGGATATTTTTGTGGTAGTAGCCTTTGGGAAGATAATTCCCAGGAAAATATTTGATCTGCCCCGGCTAAAAACCATCAACCTTCATCCGTCACTCCTGCCCAAATACCGGGGAGCCGCGCCGGTAGAATGGGCGCTCATGAACGGAGAAGCAGCAACAGGCATAACGGTACAGTTAATAAACGAAAAACTGGATGCAGGGGATATCGTGCTGCAAAAGCAGGTAGCCCTGGACCAGGAAATCGGCGCGAAGGAACTCTATGAGATAGTGCGCCCCCAGGGAGCAGCGCTTATAGATGAAGCAATACAGCTGCTGGACGCGGGAAAAGCAGAGCTGAAGCAGCAGGATCATGAAGAAGCGACTTATTGCGGAAAAATCGACCGTGAAACAGCGCATATAGACTGGAATAAACCGGCAGAGGAGATACACAACCGGGTACGGGGATTGAACAATAAATCAGGGGCCTGGACAACATTCAGGGGCAAGAGCATAAAAATATGGAAAACAGCATTGTTTACAGAGCCTCTTGAAAAAGAGCCCGCGCCCGGAGCAATCGTAAAACTGGGCAAAAAAAAGCTTTTAGCCGGAACGGGCAGCGGCATTATTGAATTACAGCAATTGCAGCCCGAAGGGAAGAAGGTGATAGAGAGCCAGGCGTTTATTAATGGGTACCGCATAAGCGAGGACCACTTCGACTCCGCTTAGTGACCTTAGTTAAGAGTGCGGACCCGGCTGGCCGGGAAAAATACGGAAAAAACTGATTAGAAGGAAGATTGGGAATAAAAAGAGACTGGTTGCCGGAACTCTGTCAACTGCCAACCGTCAACCGTCAACTGACCTTAGTTTCTTGAGAGCAGCGGACCCCGTCGAACGGGGAAAAAATACGTCAGAAACTAAATAATATTGCGAGCTGCATCCGGCTTGAAAGTATGGGCTCTTTGGGTTGTGAGGACTGTTTGAGCAACGCGAGTTCCGCAGCAATCCAAAGA
>JAAENB010000704.1 GCA_024224995.1 bacterium
TATGATACGCTCGCTCCTTCTACCGATGATACGCATATTTTAAAATCATTTTTCTCGTCTCTGAATAATGACATGGTTTATTATGATGATTTTGAAACATTAAAACTTTTTGATTATGACAATAACGAGCTGCTCAAGTGGGTTAGAGACGATATTGGGAATGGCGTTCGCAAGGCGCTGTGTCTTGACAAGGACAGCATTTACAATAATGATCCCGGAATTACAATGACTCAGTTAAATGGACTCCTCTGGAAAGGATGGACATATACATCCACTTCGGGATCCGGTACCACGTTTAGAGGAATCTTAAATTCCACTGACGGACCTATTGCCAACATGGCCAGATGCTATAGTGAAGACAATGTTGCCAAACCTTTTAGAATGCAAATAAACGATATTTTGAACGGGAACAATGACGGAGATTACACCAATGATCCCGATCCGCAAGGCGATGTGTTTAAAAAGATGAACCTGGCCTATAGCAACAGTGGTGATGATGGCGATCCTGAAACCATAATTGAAGCTATTCTTACAAACCTGTACCTGCATGTAATGTCCGATTATTATTCACCGGTGCAGAAAAGATGGGCCTATACTCCTGAAGACGGTCAGGCTTATTTTGGTGATCCCAATAAGAATATTCAAACCTTTATGGGTGGAATTTTGACCTCTCTGAGAAATGCTCTTGTTCTTGACGAGAACGGTCTTAAGGTAGGAGAGACCGGTTCTAACAGTCAAGGAGTAGAAGTTCCCGGGCAGGATATACCTATGCTTACGGAATTTTTCTTTATGCTTGCCGGCGGATATGGCGTTCTTGATCCCCAAAATGGTCCCGGCGAATTGACACTTTTTAATTGCCTGAAATCTATGGGATCTCCTTTAGGTGAAGAAGATAATAATGGCAACAAAACTGAAAGTATTAAAGTTACGCTGATTTCCTGGCTAAACTATTCTATGACAGTTAAAGCCATCGGGAATAATGGAATATACCGGAAGAGTGTCGCTGAAAACACCTGGGTACCCTATGCTACTCAGCATGATATGTCCGCCATAGAGATCCTTCAGCCCGGAACATTCCAGGAAAGAACCGGGTCGAACTTTGCAGGTGACTGGCATGGAAAATTTGCCGCCTCTCAGGGTGACGTAAGAGGAACGGGAGTTATCAATACCACGAACTGGGTTCTTACAGATGTTGCTCTTGCAAGCTGGGAAGGGTATGGTCCTTATACCTACAAAGGAAAGGCTCCAAACGGTTCCGATTGTAAATTTAAAAATGACTGGTATACGGACTGGTACAGGATAGAATCTACCTATAATGGAAATAAAGGTCCGGGGTTTGCCCGTCGTGAATATGAAGGCAGCAGCCGAAGTCAGGGGCAGTACCATGTTTATGAAGCTGTTTACCGACCGGCTTATACCGATCCCGGTTTCGAAACCTTAGAAAACGATTCCGGATATACCAACAATAAAAATGAAAAAATGCCTAAATACGGTTATATTCGTTTTAACTCGGAAAATGGATCGTACAATAACAATAGCAGTGTAGTGTCTAATGGAGAGGCTAACCCAAGCAGCCATAAAGTTATCCTGGATTGCTCTTCACGGGAAGAAGCCATTCGTAAGAACTTTAACTGGGTTCTAAACCTGAAAAAGTATGCTTTTATTATGCCAATGAAGGCAAGTCAAAATGAATTAACTGTTAAAATTGATATATGTGCCTTTGCTTTTATTAACTGTAATGGTGTCGCAGGAATCTCCCGAATAAAAAGAGCTGGAAACTCTATTTCCAGCAATGGGAAATGGGGTCTCGCTAAAGTGGGCAATAGGAACCTTACTACTGCTTATGAGCAGACTCATGAAGATGAAAAAAATTATTTTGTTAATGCTGTAAATGAAGGAAACGATGCGTCCAGACTTGCCGGAGTCTCATTTGAGAAACAGGACTACTGTATTGCACTTGATTATTCGTATTATCTTGACTCAAATGTCTGGTTTATGGAAGATATTGCAAAAAGTATGGTTTCAATGTCTACGGAAGTATGGAATTGCCTTGGCGGAAGCCCCATGCTTCCCGGTGCTGTTGGTGAAAACCTCAACTGCCTGGTCCAGTTAAGTGGGGTTGAATATCAGCAAAGTGATCTTCTTGCAAACACAGGTAACGCCCTTGATAAAAATATGGAAAAGTTCGGGAAATTTTACATTGAATATTATCCCGATGCAGATCTGATTACCAAATTAGGTGATAAAAAAATAACTCCCGCAGAACTTCCACCGGTTCCACGGGTTAAGGGAATAAGTTATCCTGTTGCCTTTGATGATGACGGGAATACAATATCAAATGAAGCAAGCTGGGAAACCCATACCGGAGACAGCAAAGGTAAGTTTGAAGATCTTCTGGGTATACTTGCTATTGTTTCCGGCACCATGCATGAAGACGGAACAGTTTATAAAAATATTGGCGATGATAAAAATACAACAAATCCGTCGATTGTTGCCGCTCAGACAGAAATTGACAGCGGAGATTTTGCATATTATGCCAATGAAGGCTATCGCGAAAATCTGAATGAACTGGCTCAACTTGTTATCTCCATGAATGAAACAAAAATAGCTTCCGGAACCAGTCAACCGGAATACGATGTGACGGCTCTTATTAATATATTGGTAGACCATGATCCGGCAACAAACACAGTGGTTCCCGGGTCCAGGAAAGGGCCGATTCCAACACTTCTAAAAAGTAACTATCTGAATATTAATTATCTTGCTCCTATTAAACAGAGCATTGAAGAAACCATTCAAAACATCATTAAAACCGCCTCTCATAACGAAGGCAAGTTTAAGCTGCTCAGCCCTTTTACCCCGGAGATGGATACTCCTGCTGAACAGCAGGCTGCGGTGCTAAAAGAATATTACGTTAAAATGGGCGATGATTTTATCCTTGATGCCTACGGCAACAAAGTAGTGAATCCCGAAGTTAACTGGGACAAGCCTATTAACAAAATCCGCTACCTCTTGAGCGACGAAAACCTTGACCAGGTTGAGAGAACTCTCGATTTCGTTAAAGACCTTTCCGAGGATAAGCGTTTTGTTAAATTTCTCAAAAAGGGTATTCCTGCTTTAAACAACTACATGGTTGTTAAATACATGGACGAACACGACGGCGTTACCTGGGATGAAGCGCAAGCTGCCGCCTTCCAGGTAACCGCTTCTGACGAAGATATTGACAAATTCGTTGAGTTCCTCGCCGATTTTGAATACAAAGACTTCATTTCTTTCATTAAAGAACTTGGGTTAAACGACCTCGGTAAAATTTATAACTTCAGCTTTGATGACTGGGATAACGAACTGGACGCCAATGCCTTTAAAGACAATATTGATGAGCTCAATACCAAGCTGGTTAAATATTTCGGCATTAGCCCCAAAGAAGCCTTTATTGAAGGTGTCTATATTCTTACCGATGACGCGGCTCAGGTTCCCGACGGTTTTGAACCGGGCGAAAAAGTCTATGGCCTGGGTAAATATGTCCGGGTAGATACCGATGAAAACGGCGCTCCCATTGGCGATTATGATGTTGAAGATAGTGGTAAATACTACTATTACTACGACATTAAATCCAGGATCTTTTCCGATGCCGCTTCCAGAACCGTTAATACCGATGTTGTTAAAGAAGTTATCTTCGAAGGTATTTCGGAATACGCTACCATCCGGGATGATGAAAATTATGATGATCCCTGGTACCGGGCGAACCTTGAACAGTCTCCGTTCATGTACAGTTTCCATAAGTACGACCTTCGGCTCGACTGGACTGCCAAACAAATGAACGAGACTCTTCTTGCTCTTACCGATACTGACTTCGCTGTTGGCGGTGAGTCTGCCGCTTCCATGCAGGAAACTTTCGGCAAGGCCAGCAACCCCAGGACTTTCACCACTCCCAAGTCTATTATCAATACGCTGTATGGTTATGACGGCTCCAGCTATAATGGTATCAATCTTGAAGAACGGCTTGAGTATGCTAAATACAAAACCATCGATTCCATTTATGATGATTCTCCGGTTGATACTCTTGATGATGACGGTGAGCTCAATCTCTTTGGCGATCTTCTGGAATTTCAGGATAGCGACTATATGGCCGGAAAAGAAGCCGAGAAAAAAGTTTCTTTCAGGACTTTTATGACCAAACTGGTAGATTACCTGGATACGAAACATCTTAATTACGAGTATACTATAGGCAGTACTACGTATTACGAAACATACGAAACTGTTGAAGCTGCAAATACCCATAAGCACATGATCAACAATAATATCGATATTATGGCTGAACTGCTTAATCCCGACAGCAGCAACTACAAAATCGGCGCCCTCTTCGAGTCATGGGTTACCTTTGTTGATGCCGCGGACATCAAGGTCGATGACCTTGGCTCGGTTCGGGACGCGGTAGAAGCTCTGCTCTACGATCATGAAGCTAATGACGGCTCCGGTGATTATACCTTAATGGTTACCAAACTTACGAAAAATATGCCGAAGCTGCTAAAGAGTTTTCAAGGCAAATACGACCGACTCCTTGAGTTTAGTCTTAAAGCCTTCGAAGATGACGGCATTGGTACCTACATGATGGATACCATGGCCGCGGACTCTATGTATTCTTCTTCGGAAATTATTGATGAATTCAACCTGCTCCTTAACCAGGATATCTTCAACGAGTACGCTTCTGAAGATTCCTTCTGGTGGCAAATGGGTAACCTTATGGATGACCTTGCCGCGCTGATCGATGAGCAGCTGGTTGATGATGATTACGAGTATTTGAGCTCCGGTAAAAGCTCTGCCGTAGACGGTCTCGATGTCTACTCCTCTACTAAAGAAATCTTTGAGTATTAGTAGTTTTTTACTGACTGCTTAAGAAGCGGGCCGCGGCTGGTTGTTTTCCAGTTCCGCGTCCCTTCCTTCTTTCGCTCAGGAGAATTCTGCGAAGGTTTTCGCGCGGGGGGGTGGAGAATTCCTTCATTATTATGTCTCTTCTTGACTGAGCCCCCGCATAAATAAAAAATCCTGTTTTTAGGATATTGGTTTACATGAAAAAGATAATTTGAACTACAATTAAGAGGGAAGGTTCTAATGATAAAGAAAATAATTAGCGCTATTATTAAATCAGGTACTGCTGCCGCGATTGTTCTTTCGGCCGGTGCTTTATACGCCAGTAACTTTGGTGATACCTATGGTTTTTCCGCCAAAGGGATTAGTAAAGGGAACGCCATGTGTGCCATTGTTGATGACTGGTCTTCGGTGTGGTATAATCCAGCTGGTCTTGGAAAGACTGTTGCCCCTGATGAAGAAAAGGCTTTTTCCAATGAGGGAGATGGAATGATGTCTTTGAAGATGAAGTCGGATAGGAAAGAAGAGAAGGTTGTTAAGAAGGAAAAGAAGAATTATAAGAACCAGTTGTCTATGACTTATTTGTATTCTTATTCAATGCTTGATATTGATTTTACTTCTGCGTATGCCGCTGTTGGAAGTAATGATCCTGCTGCAAATAAAAGTCTTGCCCTGGAAGATCTCAATGTTGGATTTGTTATTATAGGTCTGGCTGTTGATCTTAACACGATATATGAAATGCCAAAATTTATTTCTTCCGCGCGGATGGGGGTTGGCCTGGGCATGAGCCATGACGGTGCTATGGCTAAAATCCATGACATTGATCATGCTTCATATAATTATATGCGCTACGGCAAGGAGAGTCAACGAGCTATTATCCTGGCTGCATTTGGGTTTGGTTTTCTTGATGATACTTTTGGTGTTGGTGTTGGGGCCAATGTTTCTTATGGTGGTTCCGGAGCATTGGTTCTTACTAATGTGAATATGGTTTCAGAACAGGAACCTGAGGAAGAAATGCAGATGACTCTTTCTCTCAGGCCTTCTCTAACTGCAGGATTATATTTTTCTCCCGGCAAATTATTAAGTCTGTTAAATGGCCTGGAAGTGGGCACGTCGTACCGGATGGAAAACAAAGTTGAAATTGATCCGTTAACAGCTGAGACAAACACCAAGCTGGGAGGTATTGCTTTAGGCTTAACCGTTGCCAATCTTGATTTTTATGCTCCTCATATTGTAGTTGGTGGAATAGCCTATACCAGGTGGAACACCACACTTTCTATTGATTTCGAATACCAGTTCTGGTCCGGTTTTGAAGTTTCTTCAACAGATACGGATGCTTCCAATTCAAATAATGTTGCAATTCCAAAACTAAGAAACATCCCGGTCGTTCGCGTGGGAGTTGGCGTTGATATTCTTGACTGGTTTGACGCCATGGTAGGCTACTACTATCAACCTTCTTTTATTTCTGAGGGAGAAGACTCCGGCGCTGCCAACTACCTGGACAATGACAAGCACGTTATTTCACTGGGAGCTCTCTTTGAAGTTCCTCCACTGGCCGGTATGACCGGGCCTGTTGAGATCGTGGTTGGATACCAGTTTCAGTACCTGGTCTCCCGCTCTGTTAACAAGACCACTGCCGATAATACCACAACGAATCCCAGTTATAATTACGGCGGGATGGCTCATGGCGGAACTCTTTCTGTCTGCTTAAAGATATAAGGCAGGTGAAAGGGACAGGGTGCAAGGCTTTTAAAAGAGTTGCACTTTGAACCGGGGTCTGCTCCTTGCAGGGGTAGCTACCCCTTGAAAGCGACGTGACGTCACGTCGCTTTCAGAACAAACCCATAGCTGATTTTCTTCGGAACCTGCACAGAAATAAACTCCATTTTCAAAAACAGATCCTTTTTCAAAAACAATTTCAGGGGATGCTGCCCCAGGGTCAACACCACAGAGGGGGAAACGCGCGTGGGCACGGCACGCCGTGCCCACGCGCGTTCCGAATCCTTCGGAGCAATGATACCCCGGGTTGAAACAGATCCCGTTTCAAAAACGGTTCCCGGGGATGTTATCCCGGGGCTTACTTCTTCATAGCGTGGGGCTGGAAGCCCATAGGTGTTAACTTAAAGCCTATTTTTCTAATTATATTAAGTAAGCATAGGTTATTAGGGTAAAAAAAAAATGCAAGCAAAAAAAAAGCTTGCATTTTTTATGCCCTTTTTGTACCGTATCATCACGATGATGCGGTACAGTGTAAGGAGGTCTCTCATGTCAAAAGAATTAACAAATTTATTAAATCAGCTTCAATCTCTTGGGCCGATTATGCCCGGCAAAATTACAGAGCAATATAATGTGTGTGGAACACCAAACTGTAAGTGCAAAAGGGGAAAAAATCCCATTAAACATGGTCCATATTATCAACTCAGTTTTACCTTTAATGGTAAAGGTCGTACTTTACGTATTCCAAAAGACAAGGTTGATGAAATCAATGAGCGAAATGAAAATTATCAAAAATTCAAACAATTGATGAATGATTTCGTTGAGCTCTCAATACAGCAAACCAGGGAGGAGGTTTTAAATGTTAAAACAAAATCTAATAAAAATGATTGATGAAGAACAAATAAATGAAATAGCCAGGGAAACAGGTTTCATGAAGAGAAAAAGAGTTATTCAGCCTTTTGAATTTATTTTGTCGTTAGTTTTTCATACAGCAATAAAAATTCCAGTTTCTCTCAGGGATATTGTATCACTTATTGATAAAAATGTTTCAAGAACAGCAATTCATAAAAAATTTACCGAAAATTCGTCTCTTTTTTTTAGGAAATGTTTGGAATATTTGACCCGGCAAAATGTTCAAAGTAACAAAATTGAATCACCTCTATTGGATAAATTTAACAATATTGTGCTAGCTGATAGTACCTGTTGGA
>JAAENB010000705.1 GCA_024224995.1 bacterium
GCTCTTTGGGTTGTGAGGACTGTTTGAGCAACGCGAGTTCCGGAGCAATCCAAAGAGCCCATACTACTTCAAGGCCCGCGCACAAGCAAAATTAAGTTTCTTGAGAGTGCGGACCCGGCTGGGCCGGGAAAAATACGGAAGAAACTCTGATGATACCGGGGTCTGTTTTTTGAAGATGCTCCGGGCGAGGGTCTGGTTCTGAGAGACGTTGCAGTGCAACGCCTTTACTGGCTGGTTTCTGGCCAGGGCTATGGGTATTTCTCATAGCGTGGTGTTTCAACCCCACGTTATGATGAAGGAGGCCCCGGATAATATCTTAGGGAAAAGGCCCGTAGAGACGCTGCACTGCAACGTCTCCAAAACCAAACCCCTACACGGCGTGTTGCAGCGTCTCTAAAACCGCAACTGCGGTAAAACTCGAACTGTTTTTAGTATTTGATTATGTAATTTACATAAGCATTCCTGGGCCGGGTTTCATCTCCACCGTCAATGTTTTCACCGGTATTAGCACTGGTTCTGGTTGCTCTTTTGCAATTACCGCCTCCATCAACTTTACCGTTGTCTACAACGGCGGCAGAACTGTTGGAGTGATTGTGTTTCTTAATACTATCATCCTGGTATGATCCAACGAGGCTCCAGAGGGAACCATCCCATTTTTTCCTGGCAGCACTGTCCGGATCTTTCCCGGCGTCATGATCAACTCCGCGCAGGAACTGTCCCCTGAGGTCGGGGATTAGGAATTTGGAACCGCTCGTGCCCCAGTTGGTTCCAATGGCCTCATAAAGGGCTTTATACGTTGTGGCGGAAAGGTCACTGCCGTCGCATAACAGCCATCCATCCGGGATATTTTCCACAAGCCCCGCGAATGGAACAATTGTGCCCGGAGGAGCAGCCACTAAAAAGGCTTCATCTATATCAGCAGCTCGTTCGGAGCTGATAGTGGAGTGAAGATTGGTCCTTGCAGTGGTTTGTTCGTCACTGATGGTAGAATATAAGCTTGCCAGGGCAGTATTCCGGTCCAGTTCAACCTTTGCAGAAAGATCGGAAAGGGCAGTACCCATATTGCCGTCCGCGGCTTTGAGATTATCCACCTGTGTTTGCAGGTCCGAAAGCTTGTTATACATGTCGGAGAAGCTGAAAGAGTCTCCTGTCGTATCGCCCTGGCTGCTAAGGCCGGCTTCGCAGCCCGTGAATATTAAAACAGCTAAAAGAATAAAAAGTGTGATAGACCTTTTTATTAGAGTATTTTTTAAATTTTTTTGTAAGTTTTTTGTTTGTGTAATCTTTCTCATATTTCCTCCCGGATCATTTTAAACCCGGAGTTATAGGGGGGAGGGGCGGAAACTCCGGGATCGAATGCTGTATATCTTTGATGTATATAGTTTTGATATACCGCTTTTGTATTAATATACTAAAAAAAATAAACTTCGGCAAGTCGAATGGATAAAAAAAATAAAATAAATGAGTAGTGAAAAAACCGCACATCCGTGTTTTTTTTAGGAGTTTTAGCAATTTTACCTGCATACTTTTTCTGAAGATATAGTACTTTTTGAATACATAATCATATTCTCCTTGACAAAATTTTTACAGGGGACTATTTTAAAATATCTTGGAGAAAGTTTGATTTTATGAGAATTGGGATATATCCCGGATCTTTTGATCCGTTAACAAATGGGCATCTCGATATTATCGAGAGAGCAATAAAAATAAGCGATAAAGTTGTAATTGCTATCGCTAAGAATAGTGCTAAAAAGACTCTCTTTTCAGAAGAGGAGAGAATAGAGATTATTAAGGAATGTTGTAGTGGAATAGAAGGCAATATTGAGATAGTCTCATTTGAGGGTCTGCTAGTAGATTATTGTAAAAATAA
>JAAENB010000706.1 GCA_024224995.1 bacterium
AGCAGGGAAAAAATAGGTCAGAAACCTGATAGTATTGCGAGCTGCATCTGGCCTGGAAGTATGAGCTCTTTGGGTTGTGAGGACTGTTTGAGCGGAGCGAGTTCCGCAGCAATCCAAAGAGCTCATGCTTCCAGGCCCGCGCACAAGCAAAAAGAGTTTCTTGAGAGTTATTATGCTGATTAAGAAATAAGGTATTTTATGCGATTTATATCATCATGCTTATTCTTACTAATAGTTTGTTTACCTGTTGTAAACTCCTGTTCCGGAGAGGTACACAAACAGGCTCCCTCTGCCAAAAACGGAATACTTGATTTAAGGGGCTGGGATTTTAAAAAAGACGGGCTCGTGAAACTTTCCGGTGAATGGGAGTTTTATTGGGAACAGTTCCTGCTCAGTGATGATTTTTCAGGAGAGAATCCTCCGGTACCAACAGGCCTCATTGATGTTCCCGCAAGCTGGAACGGCTTCATAAAAGACGGAAAAAAGCTTTCCGGAAAAGGGTATGCCACCTATCGCTTAAAAGTATTTATGGATGAGACAATGTCCACAAAAGAATCCTTTGATTTTAAGTTTTTAACTATATCCACGGCATTTACCGTTTATGTAAACGGCAAAAAAATAAGTTCCGTTGGCAGGCCCGGTAAAACTTTTAAAACCTCTTCTCCCGCGTTTCTGACCCGGGTGGCTGATGCCGGCTGTTTGGGAAATGAACAGGTCATTATTATCCATGTTTCCAATTTTCATCAATACCGAGGGGGGATCTGGGATGTTGTTCTGTTTGGAAGAGATGAGGATATTCTGAAAAGCAGGGAAAGAAATCTCGCGGTGAAACTTTTGTTGTTCGGCAGTATTTTTATTATGGGGCTCTACCACCTGGGTCTTTTTATTAATAGAAGAAAAAACAAATCAACCCTGTATTTTGGCATTGTATGCCTGGTGACCTCTTTTCGTATTCTCCTGGTTGGTGAATTATTTTTTATGGATATTATTCCCGGCACCGGTTTTGAATTATTAATGAAAATGAAATATCTTTCTTTTTATGTTGGGGTACCATTTGTTGTGCTGTTTGTCTATTCACTGTTCCGGCAGGACTATTCAAAATGGTTTCTGTATAGTATTTTGTTTTTGGGAACTGGTTTTTCCACCCTTGTAATTTTTACTCCCGCACGGATATTCTCTTATACGCTTCTTCCGTTTCAGTCTATTACGTTTGTTTGCGGGGTTTATACAACCTTTGCCCTTATTCTCTCTATAATCCGAAAAAGAGAAGACGCGGGTATTTTATTAACAGGTTTTTCCGTCACCTTTCTTACTGTTATAAACGATATCCTGTTCTCGAACAATATAGCTGCTACGGGCAACTACGTCTCCTTTGGTATTTTTGTATTTATTTTTTCCCAGGCATATTTTCTATCCCGCCGTTTTTCAAAGGCTTTTTTATCCGTAGAAAGACTTTCTGGTGATCTTGAGACAAAGAACCGGGAGCTCTACAGGCTTGACAAACTGAAAGACAAATTTCTGCTTGAGCTGGAAGAACTCAATAAAACTCTGGAGGATAAAGTTATACAGAGGACCGAAGAATTGCTCTTTGCGAAAGAGGAAGTGGAGGCGATCAATAAAAATCTTATGGAAAAAAACGAAGAACTGGAAACAGCTCAATCTATTGCCCTGCAAGACATGAAAATGGCCATAAGCGTTCAATCAAAATTTTTACCCGGTTCCGCTCCTCTTTCGGACACATGGGATATAGCGTACCTGTTTAAACCCATGGCCGGAGTCTCAGGGGATTTTTATGATTTTTATGATTTTAACGGAACACTAAAAGGAGTTGGTTTATTCGATGTTTCCGGGCACGGAATATCCTCAGGGCTCGTGACGATGATAGCGAAATCCGTACTATTCAGGAACTTTCATTTTGGTTTGCTGCTTCAATTAAATAAAGTTCTGGAGCTGGCGAATAAGGAACTTATTGATGAAATTGGTGAGGTTGAGAACTACCTCACCGGTCTTCTTTTAAGGTTTCATGAAGGAGAAGATGGAGAAGATAAAGGAAAAATCGATTACGTCAATGCCGGTCATCCCGGCATTGTTTATAAAAACGCCGGGGCCAGTGAAACAAAAATGATAACAGGAGAAAATGGCGAGCCCATATCGGGGAAATTTTTAGGAATACCAATGCTGGCAGATCCCTATGAATCCGTATCTTTTCCTATAGACAGGGGAGATTACCTGTTATTATATACCGATGGTTTAAGTGAGTCCGGAAATTCAAATAACAGTCAATTTGGTCAGAAAAATATCCTTCGCTCATTTCAAGAAGCCCCAAATGGATCGTCCCATGCTGTTCTAAAATATATCTACGATGAATTTACTGCCTTTACCGGGACCGACACCTTAAAAGATGACCTTACGATCATTGTAATCAGGAAAAAATAACTCATTCCCGGAGAAGCACTGTTTATCCCTTTAACCCAATATAGTATTGACAAGCAATTTCGAATAGGCTACAATTATGAGTCATTCTGTTTATTAATAAATAAGGTGTTTTATGCGATTTTCAGTATTGTTGCTAATAACTTGTTTTTTGCTTATATGCTCCTGTTCAAATGAAAAGTACAAACAGGTTCCTACTGCCAAAAACGGAGTACTTGATTTACGGGGCCGGGACTTTAAAAAAGAAGGGCTTGTGAAACTTTCAGGAGAATGGGAGTTTTACTGGGAACAGTTTCTGGAAAGTGATGACTTTTCCCGAGAGAATCCCCCGGAAAAAACAGCCCTCTTACCGGTGCCCGGGTGCTGGGACAGTTTCTCGAAAGACGGGAAAAAGTTTCCCGGAAGCGGTTATGCCACCTATCGCTTGAAAGTACTTATGGATGAAACAAAAGATTCATTTGATTTTAAATTTTTAACTATATACACGGCATATACCGTTTATGTAAATGGTAATAAAATAAGCTCTGTTGGCAAGCCCGGTAAAACCCCTGAATCTTCGTTTCCGGAATTTAAATCTCGTGTGGTTGATGTTCGCTGTTCGGGAAATGAACAGGAAATTATTATCCATGTTTCCAATTTTCATCATAATGAAGGGGGGGCGTGGGATGTTATCCTGTTTGGAAGAGATGAGGATATCCGGGAAAGCAGGAAAAAAACCCTTCTTTTTGAACAGATCTTATTCGGAAGTATTTTTGTTATGGGGCTCTACTACCTGGGTTTATTTATAAATAGAAAAAAAGACAAATCGCTCTTATATTTCGCTATTCTGTGTCTCATAATCTCTCTTCGTGTTTTCGTCGTTGGCGAAATGTTTTTTATGGATATGTTTCCCGCCACGGGTTTTGAATTATTAATGAAGATGAGATATCTTACTTTTTATCTTGGGGCAACCGTTACCGGGTTGCTTGTCTATTCCCTGTTTCCCCGGGAGTATTCAAAATGGTTCCTGTATGGTATGTTGTTTTTTGGAATCATCTTTTCCACTATTGTACTTGTTACCCCGGCTAAGATCTTTAGTTCTACTCTTATACCGTTTGATGGCATCACGATTTTTCAAGGACTGTATACCATCTATGTTCTCATCCTCGCTTTAATCCGAAAAAGAGAAAGCGCCGGTATTTTACTCGTGGGATTTTTTGTCCTGTTTGCTGCTGCTGTAAATGATATCCTTTTCTCGAACAGTATAATATATACCGGAGACTACACTCCCATTTGCTTCTTTATATTTATTTTTTCCCAGGCATATCTTCTTGCCCGCCGTTTCTCAAAGGCATTTTTTTTAGTAGAAATCCTTTCAGGTGATCTTAAAGCAAAGAACCGTGAATTAAGCAACCTGGACAAACTGAAAGATGAATTCCTGGCCAATACCTCCCATGAACTGCGTACCCCGTTAAGCGGCATAATCGGTATCTCGGAATCATTAGCAGCGGGTTTGAAAAATTTTAATACGAACGCGGTAAAACAAAATCTTTCCATGATCTCAACAAGCGGTAGACGTCTTGCCGCCCTGGTGAATGATATCCTCGATTTTTCAAAATTAAAAAACTGTGACATTCTGTTATCGCGGGGGCCGGTTGATATGCGAATGATCGCGGATACGGTTCTAACGCTCTCGGAACAGCTTAAGGGAACAAAAGACCTGGTTCTTAAGAATTCCATAGCGGAAGTTCCCCCCGTACTTGGCGATGAGAATCGTCTTCAGCAAGTATTGTTAAACCTGGTGGGCAATGCCGTCAAATTTACTGAATCGGGATACGTGGAAATTACAGCAGAATCATTTGACCGGTGGGTACGAGTTGCCGTTTCCGATACCGGTATTGGAATACCTCCTGAACGAATCGATTCTATCTTTCAGTCCTTTGAGCAGGGAGGCGGCTCTCCTGAACGAAAATACGGTGGTACGGGCCTGGGGCTTCCAATCTCAAAACAGCTGGTGGAACTGCATGGCGGTGAAATTGGCGTGCGATCCACTCCGGGCAAAGGATCAACATTCAGCATAACACTGCCCGTAAGCGGTGAGGAACCTGTTGCTGTTGATTGTCTTCCGGTAGCGGCAATTATGAATTTCGAAAAGAAGCACGTCCATGAGGATGCTGTCCATTCGGCGCCCGTGCCCACCGTACTCCCGAATCTCTTGAAAAATATGATTAAAGAAGGCGCTAAGATCCATATCCTGGCAGTAGATGATGACGCGATTAATCTCCAGGTTATATTGAACCAGTTGTCCATGGAAAATATTAATATCACTACCGCGTCAACAGGGAAAGAGGCCCTGGAGGTTTTAGAAGGGGATGAGAAAATAAACCTTGTGCTGCTTGATATTATGATGCCCGGCATGTCGGGGTACGAGGTCTGTAAAAGAATCCGGGAAACTCGAGAACCCGTGGATTTTCCCGTAATTCTTTTAACGGCAAAAAACCAGGCAAACGACCTTGCCGCCGGTTTTAGCGCGGGAGCAAATGATTATATTACAAAACCATTTACAAGAGAAGAACTGGTCTCGCGAGTATTGTTTCACCTGGGGTTTTCCATCTATTCAAAAAAACTTACCACAACCATGATTAAGCTGGAAGGGCTTAATAAAAAACTTGAGGATAAAGTTATACAGAGGACAGAGGAATTGATTGTTGCAAAAGAGGAAGTGGAAGTCATCAATGAAGATCTTTCGGAAAAAAACTATGAACTGGAAACAGCGTGCCGTATTGCTCAGCAAGATATGAAAATGGCCATAAGCGTGCAATCAAAATTTTTACCCGGTTCCGTTCCTCTTTCGAACACCTGGGATATAGCGTACCTGTTTAAGCCAATGGTCGGCGTCTCGGGAGATTTTTATGATTTTTATGATTTTGACGGAACACTCAGCGGCGTTGGTTTATTCGATGTTTCAGGTCACGGAATATCCTCAGGGCTCGTTACGATGATAGCGAAATCCGTACTATTCAGGAGCTTTCGTTTTGGTTTGATGCTTCAACTAAATAAAGTTCTGGAGCTGGCGAATAAGGAACTGATTGGAGAAATTGGTGAGGTCGATAATTACCTGACAGGTATTCTCTTGCGGTTTCATGAAGGAGATGAAGGGGGAATCGATTACGTCAATGCCGGTCATCCGGGCATTCTGTATAAAAACGCACAAACAAATGAAACAACAATAATAACGGGAGAAAATGGTGAATCCATATCGGGAATGTATTTAGGAATACCGATGATGGAAGATTCCTATGAATCAATATCTTTTCCTGTTAACAGGGGAGATTACCTGCTGTTATATACCGATGCTTTAAGTGAATCCAAAAATTCGGAGAACAGGGAATTTGGTCCAAACAGTATTCTTGCGGCGTTTCAAGAAGCCCCGGATGGATCATCCGAGGCTGTTCTAAAATATATCTACGATGAATTTATCAAATTTACCGGTACTGAGAGCTTAGAAGATGATTTAACGATTATTGTGATCAGGAAAATGTAAGAGGGAGTACGGTATTTTATGCGATTACCATTAATACTTTTATTTATTACTTGTTTATCTGTTATAAGCTCCTGTTCTAACGGAAAGAACAAACAGGTTCCCATTGCCAAAAACGGAGTACTTGATTTACGGGGCCGGGACTTTAAAAAAGAGGGGCTTGTGAAACTTTCAGGGGAATGGGAGTTTTACTGGGAACAGTTTCTGGAAAGTGATGACTTTTCCCGAGAGAATCCCCCGGAAAAAACAGCCCTCTTACCGGTGCCCGGGTGCTGGGACAATTTCTCGAAAGATGGGAAAAAGTTTCCCGGAAGCGGTTATGCCACCTATCGCCTGAAAGTACTTATGGATGAAACAGAAGATTCATTTGATTTTAAATTTTTAGCTATATCCACGGCATATACCGTTTATGTAAACGGTAATAAAATAAGCTCCGTTGGCAAGCCCGGCAAAACCCCTGAAACCTCGTTTCCGGAATTTAAATCCCGTTTGGTTGATATTTCCTGTTCGGGAAATGAACAGGAAATTATTATTCATGTTTCCAATTTTCATCATACTCAAGGCGGGATATGGGATGGTATCCTGTTTGGAATAGATGAGGATATCCGGCAGAGCATTGAAAGAAGTCTTTGTCTTGAACATATCTTATTCGGAAGTATTTTTGTTATGGGGCTCTACTACCTGGGTCTGTTTATAGATAGAAAAAAAGACAAATCGTTCTTATATCTTGCTATTCTGTGTCTCGTAATCTCTGTTCGTATTCTCGTCGTTGGTGAATTATTTTTTATGGATATTTTTCCCGCCACGGGTTTTGAATTATTAATGAAGATGAGATATCTTACTTTTTATCTTGGGGGAACCGTTACCGGGTTGCTTGTCTATTCCCTGTTTCCCCGGGACTATTTAAAATGGTTTCTGTATGGTATGTTGTTTTTTGGAACCATCTTTTCCAGTATTGTACTTGTTACCCCGGCTAAGATATTCAGTGTTACGCTTATACCGTTTCAGGGCATCACGATTTTTTACGGACTGTATACCATCTATGTTCTCATCCTCGCTTTAATCCGAAAAAGAGAAGGCGCCGGTATTTTACTCGTGGGATTTTTTGCCCTGTTTGCTGCTGCTGTTATTAATATCTTTGTCTCGAACAATATAATATATACCGGTAACTACGTCTCCCCTGGCTTTTTTGTATTTGTTTTTTCCCAGGCATATATTCTTTCCCGCCGTTTTTCAAATGCATTTTACTCAGTAGAAATACTTTCAGGTGATCTTGAAACAAAGAACCGGGAATTAAGCAAACTGGACAAACTGAAAGACGAATTCCTGGCCAATACCTCTCATGAACTGCGTACCCCGTTAAACGGCATAATCGGTATTTCGGAATCATTGACCGCTGGTTTTGAAAATTTTAATATGAACGCGGTAAAACAAAATCTTATTATGATCTCTACAAGCGGCAGACGCCTTGCCGCCCTGGTGAATGATATCCTCGATTTTTCAAAACTAAAAAACAGTGACATTCAGTTATCGCGGGGGCCGGTTGATATGCGAATGATCGCGGATACGGTTCTAACGCTCTCGGAACAGCTTAAGGGAACAAAAGAGCTGGTTCTTAAGAATTCCATAACGGAAGTTCCCCCGGTACTGGGCGATGAAAATCGTCTCCAGCAGGTATTGTTAAACCTGGTAAGCAATGCCGTCAAATTTACCGAATCGGGATGCGTGGAAATTACGGCAGAATCGTTTGACCGTTGGGTACGAGTTGCCGTTTCCGATACGGGTATTGGAATACCTCCGGAACATATCGATTCTATCTTTCTGTCCTTTGAGCAGGGAGACGGCTCTACTGAAAGACAATACGGCGGTACGGGCCTGGGGCTTTCAATCTCAAAACAACTGGTGGAACTTCATGGCGGTGAAATTAGCGTGCGATCCACTCCCGGCAAAGGATCAACATTTACCATAACACTGCCCGTAAGCGGTGAGGAGCCTGCTGCTGCCCTGAGTCTTCCGGCAGCGGCAATGATGAATTCCGAAAATCAAGAGGCCCATGAGGCTGCTGTCTATTACGCGGTGCCCGTGCCCACCGTACTCCCGGATCTCTTGAAAAATATGATTAAAGAAGGCACTGAGATCCATATCCTGGCAGTAGATGATGACGCGATTAATCTCCAGGTTATATTGAACCAGTTGTCCATGGAAAATTTTAGTATCGCTACGGCTTCAACAGGGAAGGATGCGCTGGCGGTTTTAGGAACGGATGAGAAAATAAACCTTGTGCTGCTTGATATCATGATGCCCGGCATGTCGGGGTACGAGGTCTGTAAAAGAATACGGGAAACTCAAGAACCCGTGAATTTTCCCGTAATTCTTTTAACGGCAAAGAACCATGCAAACGACCTTGCCACAGGTTTTAGCGCGGGAGCGAATGATTATATTACAAAACCATTTACAAGAGAAGAGTTGGCCTCTCGAGTACTCTTTCACCTGGGGCTTTCCATCTACTCAAAAAAACTTACCACAACCATGATTGAGCTGGAAGGGCTTAATGAAGACCTTGAGGATAAAGTTATAGAGAGGACAGAGGAATTGCTTATTGCAAAAGAGGAAGTGGAAGTTATCAATGAAGACCTTACGGAAAAAAACGATGAACTGGAAACAGCGAACCGTATTGGTCAGCAAGCTATGAAAATGGCTGTAAGCGTGCAATCAAAATTTTTACCCGGTTCAGCTCCTGAATCGAACACCTGGGATATCGCGTTCCTGTTTAAACCCATGTCCGGCGTCTCGGGAGATTTTTATGATTTTTATGATTTTGACGGAATACTCAGCGGCGTTGGTTTATTCGATGTTTCAGGTCACGGAATATCCTCAGGGCTCGTTACGATGATAGCGAAATCCGTACTATTCAGGAGATTTCATTTTGGTTTACTGCTCAAATTAAATAAAGTTCTGGAACTGGCGAATAAGGAACTTTTTGAAGAAATTGGTGAGGTCGATAATTACCTGACAGGTATTCTCTTACGGTTTCATGAAGAAGGAAAAATAGATTACGTAAATGCCGGCCACCCCGGTATTCTGTATAAAAACAGGCAAACCAATGAGACAACAATTATGACGGGAGAAAATGGTGAATCCATATCGGGAATGTATTTAGGAATGCCGATGATGGAAGATTCCTATGAATCAATATCTTTTGCTATTAACAGGGGAGATTACCTGCTATTATATACCGACTGCTTAAGTGAATCCAAAAATTCGGAGAACAGTGAATTTGGTTCAAACAATATTCTTACGGCGTTTCAAGAAGCCCCAAATGGATCGTCCGATGCTGTTCTAAAATATATCTACGATGAATTTACTGCCTTTACCGGGACCGACTCCTTAAAAGATGATCTCACTGTCATTGTAATCAGGAAAAAATAAAGGTCCTGCTCACTATTTTAGCTCCATAATGTTAGTATTCCTAACTAAATGCATTTTTTTTATTCTACGGCAAAAAAGTGGAATAAAATTTGTATAATACCTCTCTATATAGTTATATGCTATTAATATACAGATAACATTATGAAGCAGAGGTTTCGATTGATTAGTTCTAAAAAACGTAAAAATTCAATTTTGCTCAAAGAATCTGATTATATTTACAAATGCGCCTATCGATTTTGCGGAAACCGGATGGATGCCGAAGACCTGACCCAGGAGACCTTTTACCTGGCATACCGGAACTTCCATCAGCTAAAAGATACGGAAAAATGCAAAGGCTGGCTCTTCTCTATTCTGAGGAATCTCTACTTAAAAGAGATTGAAGTAAAGCAGAAGGAGAAACTTGTGGATATTGATGATTATATTGAAAAATTCGCTGCTGATCCCGGTGGAGAAGCGACTGAATCCGAAATGGATATTAGCAGTGACGATATCCGGAAGGCGCTGGATGTTCTGGAAGAGAAATACAAGACGCCCCTTCTCCTGTTCTATTTTAATGATTTTTCATACAAAGAGATTGCCGGGACAATGGACATTCCCATTGGTACGGTAATGTCACGAATTGCCCGTTCGAAATTATTCTTAAGGAGATATTTGAATAACACCGTAACTGGTGAAAACTCAGGCAAAATAATTCCATTAAAAAGGGGGTGTCATGAAAGACTGCAGTAAATACACCGAATATCTTGAAGTTTATACCGTCCCCCATGAAGCGGGCGATGATTTTATTGCTCTTGAGGAACACCTTGCAGCGTGCAGCGCCTGCCGGGAAAAACTAAGGAATATACAAAAATTCGACGTAAAAGTAAAAGAACGAATTCGGGATATACCGGTTCCTCCTGACTTAAAGAAAAAAATCAGGTTTAATATGGAATACGAGAATAGATCCGGCAAAAGGAGAGGCAAACCGGCGATAGTAACGTATGCCGCAATAGCAGCGGCTCTCGCGCTGGCCTTTACATTCATGTTTGGTTATTTTCAAAAAGAAGCAACCCTTGATGATGTGATTACCGCTTCCATTAAGAGCCATAATAAAAATATGGATGCTGAGTTCTCAAACGAGATCAAGGGAGAACAGGTCACGGAGTGGTTTGAGAATAAACTCAGCTTCAATGTTCCGGTTCCGGATCTTAACAATAGTATTCAATTCGCCGGAGGCAGGAAATGCGACCTTTCAAAGATTGATGTGGCATACCTGTTCTATAAAAAAAATCAAAAAAGAATCTCACTATATATTTTCGACAACAAAGAGTTTAAATTAAGCAAACCTGCCATGAGGAAAAAAATTATCAGGCAGGACAATAACACGGTAGCTCTCTGGAACAAAGGCAGCATAGGGTATTGCCTGGTTTCGGATCTTGATATACCTGAAGTAGAAAATTTGCTTCAAAAACAATAAAAAGCGGAGGTTTACACATGTTCAAACGAGTCTCTATTATTACAACAGTGGCGGCTGCTGCCCTGGTTTTCCAGGCCGGCATGCTTATGGCCGGTGGATGGAATAAATCCAAAGGTATGAATAAGGTGACAATCACCGGGCAGCTGGTTTGCCTCGGGTGCAGCCTGAAAAAACTCGACGGAGCCAATGCCCAATGCAATCTATACTCTCATCATGCCATTGGTTTTAAAACATCCGATGGAATGCTGTGGAGCATTGTTGATAACGAGAAAGGGCACGATATTATCCGCGCTCACGAGCTGTTGGAAAAAAAGACCGCCACCATAACCGGCTGGATATACCCGGCAGCACACTTTATTGAAATTCAAAAAGTAACAGTCAAAGGAGTGAGCAGTAAAAAGATCGCGCAAGCCGGCTGGGAAGAAGATCAGCTTATTGCGAAACGGTTGGCGGAACGGAAGGTTGGGGTCGCGCCAAAGCTTGCTCATAAGCATTGAAGAGTGGTTTTCAGCTGCCGGTTCCCGGGGATTTCCCCGGGAACCGGCCCGAAATAAAATATAAAAAGGAATACTACAATGGAAACGTTTTCTAATAATATTGGATTGTACCTGGATACATCAATACTGCTTTCTTTTGCGGCAGCCTTTACCGGTGGGCTTTTAACGAGCTTTACCCCTTGCGTGTATCCCCTTATTCCCATAACATCGGGATTTGTTACTTCAAAAAATTTGGAGACCGGAACAAAATGGAATGCTTTTTTTCTTTCGGTGTTATATGTCCTGGGAGTCTCGGTTGTGTATGCCGGTCTCGGCGTCTTTGCGGCACAGACAGGCAAGCTCTTTGGGCAATTAAGCACGAACCCGGTCTCATACTTTATCGTTGGAAATATTATGATTATTCTTTCTTTAAGTATGTTTGATGTTTTCTACCTGCAGTTCCGGCTTCCTTCATTTTTACAGCGATCAAAACAAAAAGAGAACCGGAAAGGTTTTCTCGGTGTTTTTTTGATTGGTATGGCCTCGGGCCTGGTTGTTGCTCCATGTACTGCTCCCTCCCTGGGGATGCTGCTGGCCTATGTGAGCACAACGCAAAACCTGCTCATGGGAGCACTGCTCCTTTTTGTATTCTCCTTAGGGATGGGAACACTTCTTGTTGTTGTGGGAACCTTTTCCGGAGCTCTGTCGGTACTTCCGAAATCAGGTCAATGGATGGTAAGAATCAAAAAAGGAATGGCCGTAGTGATGATACTCATGGGAGAATATTTTATTTTTAAGGCCGGCCAGTTGTGGATATAGGTATATCATAAAAAAAAAGGAGATCCCGATATGAAGAATATGAAAAATATAAAAAAATTAAATAGAATTATCGTTTTATGTATAGTCTTTACCTGTTGCCTGTACGGAACCATCTTTGGAGCCGGAACCGGTGTTGGGGATACTGCGCCCGGTTTCAGTTTGCCCTCTCTTGAGGGAAGGATTCACCAGCTGGGGGACTACAAAGGAAAAAAAGCTGTTCTCCTGGTTTTCTGGGCAACCTGGTGTCCTAATTGTAAAAAAGAGATTCCCGGGCTGAAGAAAATCCACAATGAATTTTCCAATAAAAATCTTACGATCCTGGCGGTAAATGCCGGGGTGAATGATTCCAAAAGTAAAGCAAAAAGATACAAGGAAAAATATAAACTCCCGTACAAGGTTTTATTCGATAAGAAACAGCAGGCTGTTAAGGCCTATTCTGTTTTAGGCATTCCCACGGTTTTTATCATTGATATAAACGGTGTTATCCGGTACCGGGCAGCAGCACTCCCGAAAGACCTGGGCGCTCACTTTAGCAGCCTGGTTACGCAGAATTAAGGTGCCAATAAAAGCCCGTATGGGTTGCTGATGTCTCACTCAAATTTTCAAAAAATATAAATTATGTATTGACTTAAATAAAGATTGTATGTATATAGTTGTTATCTTAACAGTTAATTTGATTAATAATGAGGTGTAACATGTCAGTCAATATTTATGTTGGAAATCTTTCATACAATACCACCGAAGCGCAGCTTGAAGAGTTGTTTGTTCAGCACGGTGAAGTTTCATCAGTGAAAATTATTATGGATCAATATTCAGGCAGGTCAAAAGGGTTTGGTTTTATTGAAATGAATGATAAAAATGAGGCTGATTCCGCCATCCAGGGACTTGACGGTACATCGGTCATGGAACGCAATATTAAAGTTAATCTTGCCAAGCCGAGAAATACCAGCAACAACCGGCGGTATTAAGAGAGACTGATTTTGTAAAAACGGCTCCTTCCATCCGAAGGAGTCACCGTAAAATTCTCATCAATCATCCGCAGTAATTCTATCTTCATAACCCCTTTTTGCAGCGATTAAGTGTACGCTGGATACATATTGTCCGTATATAAGAACTATTAGTCAAAAATCCGGAATACTACAGTTAAGAGATATTTGTGTATATTACCTATAGATTAACTGAAGGAGGTAGTAGATGGAGAAGCCGGAGAAAAAGTTATTAACACTCTCAAGAAACTCTTTTTGCTTCTACGCCAGATGCAGCCCGCAGTACTATTTAGTCTCTGATCTATATTTTTCCCGCTACACAGGGTCGATCG
>JAAENB010000707.1 GCA_024224995.1 bacterium
GAAGAATCCCTTATGGCTTATTCTTTGCTGGCTATTGTTTGCCTGGTTATTATTCCGATATCATGTGTATGGTGTAAAAACAAAGTAAGCAAGCCTCTCCAGTATTCCGGTTACAGTTCTCCCGAATACACCGGGTATGATGTGGAACGCCAATATGTTACCATGAGTGACGGGGTAAAACTGGCAACAGTATGGTATGTGCCCAACGGGGGGCCGTCGGGCGGGCCGTTTCCGGTCATTTTTGTTTATTATCCCTATCATTATGATGTGGTAAATCCTGGAACAGGCGAAACAGAGCCCAGTTTCAAGGAAGCAATGGAGTTTTATGTCTCATATGCTTATGTTCTCGTAGTGACTGATATGCGAGGATCAGGCGCTTCTACCGGCATCCGGGTCCAGGCATCAAAGCAGTTGGCGGATGATGGAAAGGAAGTGGTGGATTGGATCGCGGAACAGCCGTGGTGCAATGGGAATGTCGGAATGATGGGATCTTCCTATATGGGGCTTTCTCAGTATATGACGGCAGGCCAGAAACCAAAGGCTTTGAAGTGTATCATGCCGGGATTCAGTTTATTTGAAGGATATTCGAGAGTTGGACAGTATCCCGGGGGAATCTGGCAAACAGGCGGATTCTTTAATGGTGTGGGGGGACCCACATACTTTGACAGGAACGTATATTGGCCCCATGTTCCGAATGCTTTAGGAAAACCGGCAACGCCTGTTATTGATGAAGACGGCGACGGCGAACTGATTGATGAAATTCCCCTGGATCTGGATGGCGACGGCTCATTTGTGGAAGATTATGAACTCCCGGACAATCCCCCTCAATACGAAGACGGAGAAGAACGGGATCATATATACTTTAAATTGACCAGGGAACACCTGTATAATCCCGTCTTCATCGGTGGGCCGCTGAGATTCAGGGACGAGCCGATGGTTCTCGAATCCGAAGATACGTTTGATAAATACTCGGGACGTGATTATGTTATTGGTATTGCTGAATCAGGGATACCGGTTTACAATACTTCCGGCTGGTTTGACCGGCATGTGACAGCAGTCTCACACTGGTACGCGACGCTTGAAAAGAGCAATCCTTCCCGGCTGATCATCGCGCCTGTGATTCATGGCTGGCTCGGTGTAATTGCTGAACCAAGGGGACCTTATGTAGAATATTTCGGCGAAAATGTGGCTGAAATGGAGCATGGATTCAATGTGGAGAGGCTGCGTTATTTTGATTTTTACCTGAAAGGCATTGAAAACGGGATCAACACTGAACCGCCGGTCAACATATTTGTCATGAACGGCGAAGGATGGCGGACAGAGAATGAATGGCCCCTGGCAAGACAGATAATGACTGATGTATATTTTGACGAAGGGAATTCGCTGGCAATTGAAAGATCATCTGAAGGGTC
>JAAENB010000708.1 GCA_024224995.1 bacterium
CGGGCGTGATTTTATGGGGGGGATGTTTTTATGCTTACAGCCTGATTTTAAGGAGCTTGAGAAACTTGAAGAAGCTAAAAGACGAAGAAGATTCTTAAAAGAAAAGAAGCCAATGGAATTGGATTATGATGACGCAGATTTCGATGAAGAAGAGCTTGTAACGGATAGTGAAAAAAAAGAATCTGTGACAATTGTGTATGAATCATTGGAAGCCTTGAATAATAACAGTGTGTGCCATGAAATTCCAGTAAGAATAATCAATGATTATTATATTGAAGTTATAGTATATGGAGCCAGGGGGTTTCCGCAAAGGATACACTGGGGAGGAGGCCGTATATGGTTTAATTTTGTTGATGAAGAATACACGGAAAAAGCTCAAGAATGGGTAAATAAGAATTTGCCTGATATAAAGATTCCTTACTATGAATATGGCCATGACCTTTCTAAACTTTTAGATAAAATATCAGGATCAATAGGTCTTCCCCCGGAAAGAAAAATGCTGTTTTTTTATGAACGAGACCCGGAACAAGGACGAATAGAACCCACAATCCCGGTAGTTGTAACATATAATAATGCCTTCAGTGGAGAGGGTTATGTCAGGGCCTGGGCAGATACGGATGATAATGGAGATCCTGTTGTATATTATTCAATCCGGCAAAAATGGAAAGAAGCTTATGCTGCTTTTGCAAGCAAAAAAAATGTTGGAAAAAGGTATATTATTCAAGCGAATCATCGAGCTCGTAAAATTCAGACTATTTCCAAAGAAATGACAGGTGAAAATGATAAGGGCTTTTTTACAAATTTTGATTCAATTGGAGATGCTCGTGCGGCAGCTCGAATGCTAAATTCAAGAGACGTGCCGGTTATGGTGAAAATTGAAGAAACCCGAAAAGCTTCACCAAATGCAATTCAAGAGTTGCTTGACAACAGTATTAATGCTATCATTCTGATTTTATTCATATTAACAATAATAATGATTATTACCTATAAACTTCCCGGGATAATTTCTTTATTAATTCTCATAAATAAATTTTTGTTCATGGTTCTCTGTCTATCGCTGGTAAACTTCGAACTGAATTGGACTGGATTCTGTGGAATAATAATTTCGATTATATTATTTATTCAAAGCGATATATTGCCCTATGAAAGAACCAAACAATATTTTAGATCGGGAGTTTCATTGCCGGATTCGCTTGCGCAAGGGTTTGGTAATTCGTTTAAAACAGCTCTTCATATGAACCTGGTTTATTTCCTGTTAGGAGCAGTGGTACTGTTTTTCGGGTTTTATCCCATCGATGGATTTGGGTATAGTTTGTTGATAGGAGCACTGGTAAATATCCTGTTTTTTCAATGGACAACCAGGTCATTTAACGAAGCGTTTATACTGCTCAAATTAATACGAAAATATTAAACTATTTCATTTCGGCAATGGGGATGAATAAAAAATGCAAATAAGAAAAATGATTGATGCTGATATCGAAGAACTGGCCTTACTCTACCGCCAGTTCCGGGAAGAGGATTCTTCTATTGAAAAAATGAAGCAGACCTTCAAGATGCTGGAACAGGACCCCCGGTATATTTTTCTCAGTGCCATAAAAGATAATAAATTGACAGGTTCCGTCACGGGAATTATTTGTGAAGGATTATATGGCAATGGTGAACCGTTTATGATCGTAGAAGATTTTATTGTAGATAAGGGTTCCCGGAGAGCACGCGTAGGAACAGCCTTGTTGGAAGAGCTCGAACAGCAGGCAGTAGACAAAAAATGCTGCCAGATCATACTGGTAACAGAGAACAGCAGGGAAGACGCTTTGAAATTTTACGCAGGAATGGGATACAATCCGAATACTCATACGGGGTTTAAGAAGTCTTTGATAGAGAAGTGAATGAATGGAACGTTTTTGTGTAGGGGAGAGGCATGCCTCTCCCCTACACAAAAACGTCACAGGGGCAACCCCAAATAAACACCGTGAGGGCACGGCACGCCGAGCCCCTACAGGTATCGACCCCCTCGCAGGGGCCGCACTCCTTCCCGAAATCTCCATAACCCTGGCCAGACACCAGCCAGTCAAGGCGTTGCACTGCAACGTCTCTCAGAACCAAACCCTTTTCCGGAGCATCTTCGTAAAATAGACCCCGGTATCAACACAGTTTCTTCCGTATTTATTCCCTGCTTCGCAGAGGCCGCACTCCTTCCCGGAATCTCCATAACCCTGGCCAGAAACCAACCCGTAAAGGCGCTGTACGCAACGTCTCTCCTTCCCCGGAAACCATTCCTCCGAAGCATCTCCACAAACCCAACCCGGTATCACCGCAGTTTCTTTCGTATATTTTCCCGGCTTCGCCGGTGTCATTCTTAACCGGTCACCGATCACCCGGCCGCCGATTACCTTCCCCCTGCCCAGGACTCTTCCCGGGGATCGGCACCGCCAATGAGATTCCCTGAAGTTTGATCTTTAATTATCGCGCAAACCGCGCCAAAGCGGTTGTCCCATTTTTCCATCGCAACAATGGAATAACCCATTTTTTTAAGTTTATCGCCAGCCGAGTTATAAATGGATTTTTCAACTTCAACCACACCGGGACGGTATTGATGAGGCGCGAAAGAAGCGGGGAAGTTGAACGAGCGGAACCGGGGAGCATCAATGGCTTCTTGCGGGTCCATGCCAAAAACCGTAATATTTAAAAAGACCTGGATCATGGCCTGGGGCTGCATATCATCACCGGGAGTGCCGAAAGTCATAAAGAATTTGCCGTTTTTAAGGACCATACCTGGATTGGGCGATATCCGGGGCCGTTTCCCCGGCATAAGGGCTGTGGGATGTTTGGGGTCGAGCCGGAACTGGGTCATCCTGTTGCCCAGGGTAAGGCCCGTGCCCGGAACCATGGGAGTCTGGGGAAAGTCGCTGGGAGTTAAAGAAACAGCATTGCCCGCAGAGTCAACAATGCAAATGTAGCTGGTGTCCCGGCCTATTTTGAGCTGGTTATTCTTATGGGAAACAGGATTAAAGGCGTATCCTTTGATGTTTTGATTTCCGGCCTGGAACCCGGAGGGGCTGCCGTGAGCGGGCATCTTGCCGAATGCTTTGCCCGGAGTGAGCTGCTTTCTTCTTTCTGCGGCATAGCCCGGATCGAGAAGTCCTTTAATGGGAACCTTAACAAATTCGGGATCTCCGAA
>JAAENB010000709.1 GCA_024224995.1 bacterium
ATCGACCCAGTGTTCAACCAAGTTGTCGACCAACAGCGCAGCCATCTCGGCAGCCTAGTCAACAACCATCTTTACAACCAACGTCAACACCCTCACTACTACCAAGCGTCCAACCCTCTACGCAGCCATCAAATCATCCAACAATGCAGCCTTCGCTCCAACCATCATTGCAGCCCAGTGCGCAACCCTCCAGACAGCCGACCAGCGTGCCATCAGGGCAGCCTACCGTGCAGCCTAGCGGTATACCATCGGCAAAACCATCGCAGCAACCCTCAGTGCAGCCTTCGAAGCAGCCTTATAGTGTGCCGTCAGCGCAGCCGAGTGGTCAGCCTTCGCAGCAACCATTCTCGCGGCCCTCCACGCAACCTTCGGCCCAGCCTTCGACGCAGCCCAGTGCTCGGCCGTCCTCACAGCCATCGTCGGTTCCCAGTAGCCAGCCAAGCAGTGTGCCGACCTCAGTGCCATCTGCGCAGCCCACAGTACAGCCGTCCATGCAGCCTTCGGTGAGTCCAACTACGCAGCCGTCGGGCAGACCATCGTCCCAGCCCGTTTTGTGCCCCACCGCGTTCCCGTCGTCGCAGCCCTCGTGCCAGCCCACGACGGCTCCGTCCGCGCAGCCCAGTGCACAGCCCAGCGGTCAGCCGAGTGCAACGCCCACCACGCAGCCGAGCGAGCAGCCGTCGTCCCAACCGTCGTCGGTTCCTTCCGCACAACCCTCCACTCAGCCATCGGTGCAGCCCAGCACAAAGCCGTCCGTGCAGCCGTCAACGGTTCCGAGCAGTCAGCCGAGTGCTCAACCGAGCGTGGCGCCGACTGCACAGCCAAGCGCGCAGCCATCAACGCAACCATCGACGAATCCGTCAGTGCAGCCTTCGGCCCAACCGTCTTCGCGGCCCAGTGTTCAGCCCTCCGTCCAGCCTACTAGTGTGCCATCAGCGCAGCCAAGTAGCCAGCCTTCGCAGCAACCATTCTCTCGGCCCTCCACGCAACCTTCGGCCCAGCCATCGACGCAGCCCAGTGCTCGGCCGTCCTCACAGCCATC
>JAAENB010000710.1 GCA_024224995.1 bacterium
AAACAGAGCCTGTTCCCGGAAGATGTTATCCGGGGTTTTGCTCTGTTGCCCTATGGGGTTAAAACCCCGGGCTGATATGGGCTCATTTCCAAAAATTCTTGCGCCCCCTCTGGGGGTTGGGGGGCCGATGGAAACAGACCCGGGTATCATCAGAGTTCCTTTCGTATTTTTCCCCGTTCGACGGGGTCAACACTCTCAAGAAACTAAGATCAGTTGACGGTTGGCAGTTGACAGTTGACAGAGTTCCGGCAACCAGTCTCTTTTTATTCCCAATCCTTTTTCTAATCAGTTTCTGACCTATTTTTCCCTGCTCCGCAGGTGTTATTCTCTTAACCGATCACCGCTTACCCGGCCCACAGGGCCTCCGATTACCTTCCCCTTCCGGTAACACTTTTTCAAAATTTTTAACACAATTTGCTTGACACTGAATCCTCTGAATTGTATTTGTTGCGTAACACGAAACAATAATATGTATGCATTTAAGAGAGGAGTTTATGAAGGTTTTTATCAAACCATTTGTTTTTATTGTTTATGTGGTATTGATCATGGTATCAATGCCGCTCCATGCGCATCACGCAATGGAATACATAAAAATGGAAAGTTATTCAACAGCCAAAAAAGGAGAATTTGTAGCTCACCTGCACTACGACTATAAAGTAGACAACAACAAGGACCCCTCACTCGATCATTGGGAGATTACGCCGGGAATTTCCTATGGAATTATCGACCGATTAATGTTTGACATCCACACCCACTTTGCGAAATTCAACCAGGGACATGTTGCGGCATCGGAACAGGCGGCATATCCCGATGGTCCTTCTCCATTTATGGAAGCAATCGCGTCGTCTCTGCAATTCAGGATAACTGATGAAGGACAGCTTCCTGTAGATATCGCGGCAGCAGCGACCTTTGAGCTTCCTCTGAGCAGGGCAAAAGATCTTCTTGGTGCGGAGATGGTCTATGGCGGAGCCATAATTTTTGGATGGAGTTACGGGCTTCATAATAATATTACCGCTAATTTCACCTATGAAGGCGAAGGCGGGGAACATTCATTCGGCTGGGCTCTGGGTTTTAAATTTGTTCTTTCTCTTGATGATGAACATGCCCCGGCCTGCGGAATTGAGATCCTGGGAGATTTTAAAGGAGCCCTGGGAATAATGCCGGGACTGTATATTGGAATAACACCAAATACAACCTTTAAAACCGGTATTGGCATTGGTTTACATGACTATGATGATGATCTTAGAGCTCATGTTTCGCTGCAGCGGAGATGGTAAGTGTATGAATAAAAATAGATTTTTTGGAGTTGTAATACTTGTCTTTTTGTTTACCGGAGTTTTGTATTCGCATGAGAACTGGATGGATGCGGAGGCAGGGAAGGGTGATGTCATTACGGTTACCATTAGTAATGGGCATCATTTTCCCAACAGTAAACTCCTTTTAAAGAAGCGGGTAATTAATTATACACGGGTTATACTGCCGGGCGGAAAAAAAGTTGAATTGGCAACTGCTGCAAGCGGGAAAACCAGGAAAGCAGAGTTCAATGCTCCCGGAGAAGGAACCTATATTATAGTGGGCGCGCTAAAAAAACCGCCGAGATATTTTCTTAAAACGATTATAACAAAAGGGAAGGGGACGGGAACCGCGAATCTAAACGCGGGAGAAGAATTTGAGATTGTACCGGCACAGCTGCCGTTAAAAACAAAAACCGGGGGAAAGCTGCCCCTGACGGTCCTGTATAAAGGAAAACCGGTAATGGCTTCTCTTGATATCTCCATAAAAGATAAGAAAAATTTTTCTACGTATACAGGGAATAACGGGATCTATAAGCTTGGAATAAGAACAAGCGGCAAATATCTTGTTACGGCAACCTATAATGGAAAAAAGAGTTCTCTTGTCTTTGTCGTACCGTAAATTTTAAGAAAGTTCGAGGTTCGAGGTTCAAAGTTTTTTGCCGCAAGGACCTGTCCTCGCGGCCCGGGCTCTTAATTTTTTGAAGAAATATTAAAGGAATGCAAAATGAAACAGTATCGCGTTGTACTATTAAAAACAATCAGTCTTAGCATATTTCTCTTTCTTGTTTTAACCGGGAAAGATCTCTATTCGCACGGATTAAGCCATAAGATAATAAAGGGCGGATTTGGCATACAGGCCCTTTACAGCGACGGAAGCCCCATGTCCGATTCCGAGGTAACAGTAGTGGCACCCGGTTCTGTCATTACCAGGCCCTTTATTACCGGAATTACCGATAAAAAAGGAAACTTTTTCTTTTTACCGGACCAAAAAGGAAAATGGAAAATTATTGTTGATGATGGAATGGGACACCGGCTTGACTCAGGTATTGCTATTAGCGAAACAATGGAGGCAGTTCCTCTTCCAGGGGGAGGCTCCTTGAATATGCTGCAAAAAATAATAATGGCCATATGCGTAGTTTGGGGGGCAATAGGCACAGCGCTCTATTTCTACCGGAAAAAGGGGAACTAATTCTCTTTTAGAAATTCAAGAGCATCACTAAGAGAATCGAATAAGGTGATAAATTTTATGATCTTGGTATGCTCAAGAATTTTCATTATTTTGTCTGTAGCTTTAATTATAATAAAATGCCTATTAATCTTTTTCAATTTTTTAGTGTACGATAAAAATAACCCCAGCGATGAGCTGTCAATAAAAGTAACCTGGAAGATATCAATAATTAAATTCTTATCCTGGTTAAGAATATTTTCAAAATTATTCTTTATATCATGAAGGTTTTCTATTGTAAAAAGACCCTCAAGGTATACAATCGCATAATCTTTTTGTACGGAAACTGTAATATCACTCATGTTATATTAAATCGCTATTGTATAGAATTTAGACCGGTAGCTTTTTTTAGCTTTCTTTACATCTCATATACTACCACTAAACTGGCAGTTTGGTCAAGTTAATTTTATAAAAATTAATGTTTAAACAATAGCCAAACAAATGTATCGCGAATCGCTCTCCAAATCGATCCTGCCGGTGAAAAAACAATTGAAAAGTAAAACAGGTATAGTATACTCTTATATCAAAATAATGAAGCGAGGCATGTAATGAACAGCAATCAAAGAGTATTATTAGTTGATGCCGGAACCTCTTTTTACCGGACAAAGCGTTATAAAATAGGTGATTTTTTTGGTCCTGTAGACCTGGGACTACATCTTGCCGGAAGACTGAACAGCCTTAATATAGGAATAGGCCTTCTCGCGGGATCAATATTTCCGGGATCTAACCGCCTTGTTTTTACCGGGTTTTCTCCCTGCTGGACAGGGTTCTATATTTCGTCAATGGGCGGCGCCGGGCTTGTATTTGAGAACCTGGGGATCAATATGCTTTCAATTGTGGGTAAAGCGCCAACACCATCGATCCTTTATTTAAACAGGTTTCACGGAGAAGAGATACAGGTAGAACTGGTCCCCGTTAACCTTTCAACAGTGTGGAATGAAGGGCGAAAAGGAATATATTCACTCATGGATTATACATTCGAAAATTTTGGAGAACGATATGAAAACGATCCCCGCATCCTGGCAGTAGGTCCGGCTGCCCGGTCAACCGATTTTGGAGCCATCGCTTCCGTACCAATAAAGAAAAAAGAGCTCGGTTTTGTCGATACCTGGGCCGGTAGGGGAGGTTTTGGATCAAAGCTCCTTCGAGAACACGGGATAGCAGCCGTTATTTATGGCGGAACCTTTATTGAAGATGATTTTCGTGACCGGAAAGTAGCGGATCAATGGTTTGTTGATAAATATAATAAAAAGCTGGCCGCGAAAGACCTGGAATCCACAACAAAATACCGGTATGATGAAAAGTTTAATACCGGGGGTACTTTTGGGGTGAATTATACCACCCTGGCGGGAAATATGCTCGCGTTTAATTACCGGAGCATCTATATGGAAGAAAGCGAACGGCTCCATATCCATGAAAAATTTATTCTTAATCATTATCTGAAACAGTTTAATGAAGAGACCATAAAACCCAAACAGCAAAAAACTTGCGGAGAGCCCTGTGCCGCGGTTTGTAAAAAAATGCACGGCAAATATAAAAAAGATTACGAACCCTACCAGACCATGGGCCCTCTCTCAGGGATCTTCGATCAGCGCGCGGCAGAAAAACTTAATCATCATGCCGATATGTATGGCTTTGATGCCATCTCCGCAGGAGGAATTATTGCCTGGCTCATGGAATGCATGGATAATTCTCTAATAAAACCGGAAGAACTTGGGGTAAGCGAATATCCCCGGTTCGATCCAAAGAATTTTGATCTAATTCCCGACTCAATGCGTAACGCGGAAATAGGAGTGCAAATCCTTGATGGTATTATCGAAAAAAAAGGAATTCTCGATCTTGAAAGCGGCGCGCGAAAATTCGCCCGCCGTCTTGCCAGGGAACGGGGAGAACAGGTCCTTGAACCCTTTGTTTATACAGCATATGCCAGGAAAGGATGGATGGTGCCAAACCAGTACTGGACCCCGGGAGCACTTTCTCCAATGGCAATAATGGGGAAATACTATATGTATTATGGAAAAGATTTTAAACCGCCACGGGAACTTGGCCAAACCGACGCGGCCCGGTTTAAAAAAGAGCTGGTTTTAGACAACCTGGGCCTGTGCCGTTTCCACAGGGGCTGGGCCGAAGAAATGCTGCCGGAAATTATTGAGTCCC
Source organism: bacterium (assembly GCA_024224995.1). The sequence goes on from JAAENB010000710.1 coordinate 4,678, forward strand.
TGTACGGTCTTAAAAATGAATTTCTGGATAAAATCGCCATAACCGCAACCCGGATTAATAGCCGTAATTCCTCAATATTTTGGGAAACCGAAAGGAATATTGATCTGATTTATACTTTTATGAAGAAAAAACAGGAAGTAGAAGGTAATACCGATGAAATTCTCGATAAATGGATAAAAGAATTCGAAGCCGACAAACAGGAAGCTGCACTTAATTTCTGGTATGAAATACATAAAGGAATTAACGAGTCGTTAAAAGAATTTTAAGAAAATATCTATTTAAATTGGTTGCAAAAAAAAACGACATATATAATAATCTCAAAAAAAGCTAAAAAGCCAGTGCTGCATAGATCTATTGTCTTGGACACTGTTCATTGTAAAAAACGAAGCGCAGCGTTTGTACACCAATATAAGACTACAAGTTTTACAATAAATTTTTCGTAAATTAGAGGTAAAAGATTTTGAAATCAAAAAGTTATCATCATGGAGATTTGAAAAATTCTCTTGTTAAAACAGGAATAGAAATAATCTCAAAAGAAGGAATTCATAATCTCAGTATCAGGAATGTGGCTCAGAAAAATGACGTAAGTCATACCGCCACCTATCGTCACTTTAAAAACAAAGAAGAGCTAATAGCCGCAATTGCCGAGCAGGGAGTCCTTATGCTGGCAAAAGAATTCGATAAGGTTATAAAAAAACACCCCGATGACTATATTACTCAACTAAAAGAGGTCGGCTGGGCATATATTAAATTCGCGCTCGATTATGTTGATTATTATCGTATTATTTTTGGCAGTTATATAACCAATAGGGAAGATCATCCCAGCTTCCAGAGATCATACAATGAAACATTTATGAAATTGTTTCTTATTGTTCAACAGGGACAGGCCAAAAAAAAATTTAAAAAAGGCGATACAAGAGCAATAGCCGTCTCTGCCTGGGTTTTTGTTCATGGTTATTCCTTTTTACTCATTGAAAAGCAAATAGAAGAATCGGCGTGGAAAAAAACAAAGCTTAAGAATTTATATAGTGATCTTTATGATCTGTGGCTTACCGGCAACAAAGGAAAGTAAACTCACAGTCCCTTTTGCGGAAAAAGCCTCCCCAATAGGAGGCCTTTTTTATTTCTTTTTAATGACGACCATTGTTAGATCATCAGTAAGAGGAATGCTTCCGTTAAAATATTTAAAATCAGCAACGATAGTATCCAGGATTTCCTGGGCACCAGCATCCGGTGAGATTTTATCAAGCGACAACAGTATCCTTTCCTGTCCGTATTCTTCACCATTATAGTTTAAATTCTCGTATAAACAATCGGAATAAATAACCAGAACGTCATCCGTTTCTATTTTAAACTTATATGACTTAAAATCATACCCAATACCGTCAATCCCGAGAATTGTACCCTGGACAAGTTCATCTTTGGCCTTAATAAATTTCGATTTGTTTGTTTTACTGTTTTTCATTATAATATCGGGATGAGCCGCGTTTACGTATTCAATCATGTCGTCTTTATATCGTAAAATAATCCCTGTAAGATAGTTTTCTTCTCCCCCTTTTGCTTCAATAAGCTGATTATTCACCATATTCATCACCTTACCGAGAGAAGTTTCAAGATGATTCCTGAAAATGTTATTGAATATGGGTTTGGCAAGGGTTGTTAAAAGACCGGACGCGATCCCATGTCCGGAAACATCCGCCAGAGTCAGTCCTAACAGGTCACCGCTTTTATCTAAATACAAATCATAAAAATCACCCGAAACAGACACCAGGGGCTCGTAATAAAAAGCTAAATCGAAATTATTTGTATTTGGCGGCTTGTTGAATAATAAACTCTCCTGGACCTTCCTGGCCATTAACATGTCTCTTTTGTAAATCTCGTCATTGGTCCGTAATTGTTTATTTAATATCTTAAGTTCGTTTTTTTGCCGTTCATTGTCAAATTGTAATGCCAGGCTGTTGCTGTGCTCAACTTCCCAATCATGGATCTCCTCTTCCTGCTCCTTCAAGAGTTTATCTTTTTCACCCATTTTTTCAAGAAAACGTTGATATTCATGCTCAAAAATGATTTCAAACTCGTCTCTTGTAATTGTTAACTTGCCGGAAGGAAATAATTTCTCTATAAAACTATCTACCTTTCGTTTGAATATAAATTCAATGCTTTCTTTTATTTTCTTTTTCATTATGATTCCCAAAATTTATCGATAAATACAATGAAAACTCCAAAAAAGAAACCTTGTTGGGCTTTTTTTGAGAAGAATTCAGACAATCTTATCTTAAACAAATATATTTATATGTCAATAAAGATTTACAGGAATTTTCTTCCCTGCCGGGCAAGTCTTTTTTTGACTTGACAAAAAGTCATTTTTATTAGAGTTTATAGGCAGTGCCGAATAAGCACAATCCTTATTTCAAAATCGCGGAAGAATTACCTATGAAATTATTAGCACGATTAATACCTGCTCTCCTTATTGGCGGAGCTGTTTCAGCCCTGTTTTTTATCCTTTTTGAGGCCGGATTCTTTTTGACGGCCGCGGCTGGTCTTGCCGGTTTTGTTGGAGGAGCTCTTTTATTCTCTCCTAAAAAAATAGACCCCAGGCTCCTGGAGTTGGAAAAGGTTCATGGTATTAGCGCGAAAACCCTGAGAAGTATTATTTCAAAGGGCAAAAGAAGAGTTGCCAAAATGCAAAAAATCGCTTCTTCCATTGAAGAAAAATCCGTTCGGCAAAAGATCGACAATATCTGTGAAACTGTTGAGAAGATATTTGAGGATTTTAAATATGATCCAAAAGATGTGAAAGCTGCGCGCCAGTTTCTCAGTTATTATCTCGACACTACAATCAAAATTATCGAACAATACTCTGTTTTGTCAAAACAACCAACCAGTGCCGACGGACAAAAGACCCTTGCAAAAGCGGAAGAAATGCTGGGAAAAATAGAAGAGGCTTTTGAAAAACAGCTTACCAAACTCTATGAAGATGATTTTCTCGATCTGGATACTGAAATGACTGTATTGGATAGCGCGATTAAATTTGATGGGCTCAGGAAATAATTATATTATGCTATAATCCTGGCTTCGATTAAATTCTTCCAATAATTTAATCAGCTTCTCATCTCCTTCCCGAATAAACGAGCCGCCAGGCACCGCGAGTCCCTCATCATTTAAGCCAATATAAAGGGAAATTGATTTGTCTTTAGCGAACCGTATTATCTCTTTTACGCTTTCCAGCCGGGGCGGAGAATAATTCCCTTCCATAAAAGCATCAGCAAGAGGGGTTCCTTTTGCCGCATACGTGGGATTTAAGTGCATGTTGATATCCAGGTTGTACCGGGCCGCGATACTGTCCAGGTAATCAATTCCCTCTTTGATATCAGCAATGGCCTCTTCTTCGGAAAGCTGCGGCACCGGTTTCAGCATAAAATAGGTCTTTAGCCTGAAACCGTATTTCCCCACCAGGGACGCGAACTTTTCAAAAACAGTAAGATCCAGCCCTTTTTTAAAATATTCGTTCCGAACCCGGTCGTTAAAAGCCTCAAACCCGATTGCGACTTCAAGTTCAGCAGCTTTGTCGACCTCTTTAAGGGCCCTGGAAATAACTTCCAGCTCCGGCAGATCGGCATATTCAGGGCGTGTCTCTATTGTGAGGATTTTTACATCGGGACAATGGATATTCATCTTCGCGATAAAATAAAGAAGAGCGGTTGTGGAAAAAGTGTCTTCATCAAGGATGGACCCGTTATTTGAAATAATGATCTTTCGAAGATCTTTTTGTTTGGTCTCGTCCAGGATATAATCAAAAATATAATCCACCTGTTTGATGATGTTCCTGAAATTAATATGATGCTCCGACATCAGGGAGGGCAGGTTGCATCCCAGGCATCTCGACCATTGACAGGTAAGGGTATAAAAGACAATAAACAGGGTAAGTCCCTCCGGCGGATTCTGGAACCAGAAGTCCGCCGGTAATAGTGGATTATGGTCATTATTATACGTATATGTCTTACCGGTCTCATTCATTGGCTATTTTTTTCCTGAGAGAAATAATATTTCCACCCGCTTCAGGCGGTTATTAAAGGCCCGGGCAGACTCATCATTCCCCTTTGGCAGGGGCTCCTTGCCTCCCATACCCACAACCCTGATCCTGTTGGGATCAACATTAAATGAATACTGCAGGTCACTCTTTACCGCCTTTGCCCGGCTCATGGACAGATCAATATTTGCCTTTTGGTCCCCGCGGGTCCCGGTATGCCCCTTAATCAACAGCCTGAAATTGGGATAATGCCGTACATTGTCCACAATCAGTTTAATCTGGCTCCGGCCATTTTCATCCAGGTTCGAGGTACCGCTTCGAAAAGAGATTGGCCTCAGTTTAAGCGCGCCAATAACCCGCAGCCGTTTCCACTCTTTTTCAGATAATTTGCCGAATTTTTTTGTAAGAGAATCAATACTTGAAGCAGCCTGTGTTGTATCCTGCATGGTGCCTGATTTGTAAACTTCCCGCATAAACAATGAACTGACCAGGGTATAGGGATCATTGTCGGGAATTGGGCTTGCGGAAAAATCCCCGCTTTCGGTTAAGATTTTTACTGTTGAGTTAATGGATTCTATGAGTTCCGGCTGCTGATGCGAGGCCCCGATATTTAAGCCAAACCATCGCCGGTTCTCCGGGTAGTTAACCCACCTGACCCCTTTTAACATATATTTTACCTGTTTTTTTGAGAGCTTGACTTTGCTTAAAATATCTTCCCGAAGCCGTCTGGGTGACGCGTTATAGATATTTATTGTCTCAAAATAATTTTTTAAGAAGAGTTTTACCAGTTCCGGCTTTTTTTCGGCATATTTTCTGTTAACAAGAAGAATATCGACAATTAATCTCTCCATATCTTCCGAGCCAATAAGCTTTACAATTTCCGGGTTCGAAAGCGCCTCAGTAACATGGGGCTCCCATACTGCCGCTATATCCACTTCTTTCGCTATCAGTTTATTGTAGGCATCTTCCGCGCCGTCTACTTCCACCCGCCAGGTATCGGTCTTATTCCCGAGACGGGATACGCCGAAATGGACCGCTATTGATTTTAACAGGTGTTCACTTGGCGACGCCGGAGTAAAGGCTATCTTAAAATCCTGCTTCTTTTTTAATTGATCGATATTCGCTACCTTATGCTTCCAGGAAACAACGGCATCTCCGCCTTTAGATTCGTCAATTACGGCAATTACCGCTCCCGGGTAATTTACCGATTCTCCATTTAACAGGTACGAGTCTATGGTACAAACGGCGAAATCGATCTTTCCTTTTCGGAGCATCTTCATTCGCTCTTCATAATTGGCTTTATCATCAATGATCTTGAGCCGGTAGCCCGCGTCCCGCATGAGCTTTCCAAAAACAGGAGACTGGAAAGGGAAATACCCTATCCAGCTGTCCAGGGCTATGGATATATCTCCCTTGAGATTGCCCGCGTCACTGGTACTATAGGTAATGATCCGGTCTTCTTCCTGTTTTACGAAAAAAGTATATACCGCGGCACCGCCTACTGCCAGGAGGATTATAATCCCCAAATATCTTTTAATATTTTCCATTTGTTTAACTCTCTTAAGAAACTCAATTGTGCTTGTGCGCGGGCCTGGAAGTAGTATGGGCTCTTTGGATTGCTGCGGAACTCGCGTTGCTCAAACAGTCCTCACAACCCAAAGAGCCCATACTACTTCCAGGCCAGATGCAGCTCGCAATGCTATTAAGTTTCTGACGTATTTTTCCCCCGCTTTCCAGGGGTCGCACTCTATTTAAAATCAGTAACCGTGAAATCTTCCGCTTCTGCCAGGACTTTTTCAAGGCCCTGGGACAGTTCTTCAAAATTGTTGGCAGTTTTATAATATATTTTTCCCGGTTGATTCAACGCGTGGCCGGCCCCTATCTGGAATCCAATCGTGTGTATTATTACGGGACTGTCTGCCAGGATACGGTCAACTGCGTCTATGAGTCCCACCTCATCCGTGGCCTCTCCGTCGGTAATTATAACCAGGTTGTATTCTCCATATCCAAGCTGTCTTTTAGCCTGGTAACCGAGTTTTTTATACGCAATGTCAACAGATTCTCCCAGGGGAGTTGCTCCTCCCGCAGTAATGGCGTCTACCTGGCTGGTAATATCGCCGCGGGCAGAACCAAGGGGAGCCCTTTCAGAGTTGTTTTTTTTATCAAAAGCAGTCAGTCCAATATTGGCGTTCGACGGAATTAATGAGATAAAGCGTTTTAATGCTTTCTTTGCCACTTTGATCTTGTCTCCTGCCATGCTGCCGGAACCGTCAAAAATGATGTAATAATTTTTCAGGGAAGTTTCTCCCAGCTGGACCTTGACATCCTTGAGCCCTTCCAGCTTTGAAAGCCAGTCGGTCTTTTTTTCCGCAACTGTTCCGGACTCATCAGCGATGTCTGTTCTATTTTCTTCTTTTTTAACACAGTTGAAAAACAGTACAACCAACACCAGTAAAGAAATTATTGAAATTATTGTTTTTTTCATTGAATTCCACCTTTTTATTTTACAGGGGTTTAAATACTTGTTCTTCCGCCTCAACCTGTATTATTTTAAACTGAACCCGCATATTCTGCCGCCATTCTTCATCCGATTTAGGAACCCCGAACTTGGGTGATGATATGCCATGGCCAATAATGGTAAACTGGCTGGTATCAAGAGATATACTTTTTGATTTGGAATAAGAGATTATTTCATCCCGAACCGATCCTGCCCTGCTGTAGCTCAGGTTTTTGGCCGATTGTTTGATCTTCTTAAGTAAGAGCTGGTCGCCGCCTTTCTTCTTTTTTCGTAAGTAGGCCATTGGATCGGAGTGGCCTTCAACAGTAATGAGGGCTCCTCCATACGTGGAGGCATAGTCTATAACCCTGTCGAATTCCGCCTGGTACGCGGCAGCGGAAAAATTATTCTGATTTGGCTGAAAAAATATCTCAAACTGGAACAGGGATGCTCCTCCCTTTCGACTCAATTTTTCCGCGACAATAGTCGCTTTTTGAGTGTCAAATTTCGACACCGACACCGCGTCGGCATAACGAAGCCCTTTCTTTAACTCGTTGTAATCCCATTTTGCCGTAAGCAGCTGGGAACGTTTGTTAATGAGGCCCAGGGATATGAGTGAATTCTGGATCTCTGCTGACAGTTTTTTATAATTCCGCGGATAGGCAGCGTCGCTAAAAAACTTTACATTCCCGTTAAAACCGGTAAGCTCCGCGTCATTGTACATCCCTTTTACGTCTTCTTTCGCGCCGGGATCATCAAGGAGCAGTTTTCCTCCCATAGTAAGCAGTGAATTATAGGTGTCCCCGCTTTTGGTTTTAAACAGATCCTTAACCTGTTCTTCGGAACGAAGCAGCGCTTTTACGAATTTTTTAACTTCTTTTTTGTTCTTGTCGAAATAATCTTTTCGTACGGCATATACATCACTAATAATTCTGTTAGCTGTTTTTGTTGAAAGCAGTATGCGGGCTCCTTTTACCGAGTCTTCCGCTCCCGTGCCTATTGTCCCGTTTGAAGTGAGTGCCAGGGCATCGGGAATAATAACAAAGGCCGCGTCAATATTGCCGGTATACAGCTTTGCCATTGGGGTATCTCCCTGACCCCCAATGAGGTCTTTTGTCCATACGATCTTTACGTCATTTTTTTTCAATTGCGCGTCTTTCATAAGTTTGAGAAAATAATCAACATGAGGCCCGTAACTCTGAATCGCTACGGTCTTTCCCTTAAGATCTTTTATGGAATTTATTTTTCCCTTTACTACCAGGGCATCTCCTCCCGAGGACCATGAATGTTGATAAATTAGTACCGGTTTGGTTTTATCATTGGCATGCAGCTTTTCCGAAGCCATATTCATCATGCCCATTGTTCCCCGAAGGTATACGATTTCACCGCGTATGAACATATCGGTCTGTTTGCTGAAATCATCCTGCCGAAACAGTTCAATATTCAGTCCCTCTTCATCAAAAATGGAACCTTTTACTGTTTTGGGGCTGCTGCCGTTCGCGTTTATCGTAACCAGGTCGGCTCCCCAGGCAATCATAGGCACTTTAATGCTCTTGCCGGAAACAAAATCTCCTGCTTTTATACTGGAATCGGTTACGGACTGTGAAGAACCGCTGTCTTTGTCTTTTTTCTTGCAGAAACAAAAAGCAATGAATAAACATATGGAAAATATCAGGAAAATGGAGTAACGTTTTTTTTGCGTAATTTTCATGGTAAACATCCTTTTTTTGTATTTAATTTAACGGAACCGGAGCAATAGTATAGAAAATTATGATAATTTAGTATTATATTTTAAAATTCTTTTGTCAAATATTATTTTTGCTGTTTTTCAATCGCTTCCAGGCTCTGAAAGGAATCGGGGTGTTTTAGGTTAAAATCTTCTGCGTGCTGAAGATATTTGCTGCTGAAACCTTCCCGCCGAATTTTCGCGATGAGCCGGCCAAAGTCGGCTGTCTCTTTGTATTGAGTGGATGAGGCGCTGCTTTTTACCTGGTAATCGGCAACGAGCCGTGCCCCGCGGTTTACATCATCTCCGCGTCCGTCCGTATAGTACTGGGAAAGGACAAGAATCCGGGTCCCCAGGAACACTGCTTCTTCAAGATCGTGAGTAATAAAAAATATGGTCATATCCGATTTTTCCCATATTTCAAGCAGAAAGAGCTGCATATTTTCCCTGGTTCCGGGGTCCAGGGCACCAAATGGCTCGTCCATTAACAGTATTTTTGGCCGCATAATCAATGCCTGGGCAATGGCTACCCGCTGCTGCATTCCACCGGATAATTCATGCGGATATTTATTAGCGTGTTCTTCCAGGCCAATACGCCGTAAAAATTCCATAGCCTCTTCCCGGATTTTTTTTCGTGTTTTCGAGGATGTAAAAAAGCCCTGACCCAGCTTTTGCCCCAGCATGACATTTTTAAGCACTGTTAAATGAGGGAACAGGGAATATCGCTGATACACTATCCCTCTTCGGGTATCGGAATAGCCTATTGGTTCTCCGTAAAAATTAAGTACCCCTGCTGTTTGCTCTTCCTGGCCAAGAATAAGCCGCAGCAATGTCGATTTGCCGCAGCCGCTTGGCCCAACTACCGTACAAAACTCCCCCTCCGATACTGACAGGTCAATATCATCCAATACCATTTTTGAACCATATGATTTATATAGATCTTCCAGGAAAAGCATGTTTTGCGTGTTTTTTGTCTGTGTCATTGTTTCTGTCCAATATTAAATATCAGGATTTTGCTTCCAGGTACCAGGAATATTTCCAAACAACAAGCTTTTTGAGAAACCAGTCTATTGAAAATCCCAGAATCGTGATTAAAAAAACATATGGTATGATGATATCCATTGCGAGATACCGCCTCACCAGGAATATCCGGTAACCAAGCCCGTCGGGAGACGCTATGGCTTCCGACGCGATTAGAAAAAGCCAGGCCGCTCCGAAAGAGAGCCGGGTTGTATCGATCAAACGGGGAATAACCTGCGGCATAATAATACGGTATGTTGCCTGGATCTGGCTGGCTCCCAGGGTCAGTGATTTGGTGATCTGTTCCTGTGGTGTCTTTTTTGTATACAGGTAAATATCCCTGCAAATTAATGGAAAGGTTCCCAGGAAAATAAGCATGATCTTTGCTAACTCATCCACGCCAAAGGCGATAAAAAGGATCGGGAGAATTGCCAGCGGCGGTATTATAGAAATAACCGTTATAAATACCGAGGAGAGCCCCTCAAAACCGGGATATAATCCCATATTAAGTCCAAGAAGTAATCCCAGCATTGAGGCAAGAGCCATCCCTATTAAGAGCCTTCGTAAACTCGAAAGCGCGTCATTCAGCATAAGATATTTACCCGTATTGGTATCTTCTTTAAATGCCATATAGTATACGGCATCTCCCATTTGAGATATTGTAGGCAGGATCTTATCCCGGGGATTCTCAATATGCCGGACATGGGAAACTGCCATATACAGAGTAAGACAGAGCGCAAAAGGGACTATGGCAAAAATAATCTTAAGCCCCCTGGATGGTCTGGCCTGAAAGCCCCAGAATTTTCGAATCTTTTTCGTCACGATTTACCTCTCAAGAAACTCTTTTTAAACAGGGCCGGTTTCCGGGGATTTTACCACGGAGCGGTTTTCGTGACGTTTTTGTGTAGGGGGGAGAGGCATGCCTCGCCCCTACGCAAAAACGTCACTGAGGGGTAAACCCAAATAAACACCGCATAGGGCACGGCACGCCGAGC